>NZ_JBHSOA010000073.1:0-19684 GCF_042655885.1 Streptomyces chlorus | reverse complement strand
CCAGCCCTACCTCACCGCCATCGCCGAAGAGATCAACAACCAGCCCCGCCGCTGCCTCGGCTATCTCACCCCACAGGAAGCCTTCCAGCGAGCCCTGACCGAAGGTGTTGCTTCAACGAATTGACACCGCCCTCCTCTTCCAGCCCCAAGCGGCAAACGGACATCAGCTCACGTACCGCACTCTCACCTCATCGGGTACGGGATCCGTTTTTCTAACGTTGCACAGAGTCTTCAGCTGTGGACCCGACTCATGGCAGTCTGAGCCGAGAACCTCTGGCGGACAACGCTGTCAGGCACGGTCCGTCAGACGCTCGGGCAGCCCCCCACTCGTTCTCGCAGAAGGAGTACCCGCATGGCACTCGATCGTCGGCGGCTTCTTCACAGCGGCGCTGCGGCCCTGGGTGCGGTAGCCCTGAGCGGTGCGGTGCCGCCCGGCGCGGCCCCACGCGTGAGTGCACCGGGCAGCCCTCCGGGCGAGGCGCCCGCAGCCGGCGAGCGGTCGCTCGCGTCTCCGTTGTATCCGGCGGTGGGTCCCGGAACAGCCTTCCTGGACCACCGGTCACTGCTGGGAGACCTGCCGGAGGCCGAGTGGTACGAGGCGAACATTCCCTTCGTCGACCTGCCCGACGCCACGATCCGGGACACCTACTACTACCGGTGGCGCGTGATCAAGCATGCTCTGAAATACACGGGGCCCCAGGAAGGGTGGATCCTCTCGGAGTTTCTGGGGCCGGTCGGCTACTCCGCGCCGCATGGCGGGATCAATGCCGCCGCCGCTCACCACATCCGCGAGGCGCGCTGGCTGCGCGACCATCGCTACCTCGACGACCACATCGGCTACTGGCTGCGCGGCAGCGGCGCAGGACCCAAACCGGCCACGGACTTCCTCAACAAGAACACCACCGACTGGGCACACCAGTACTCCTTCTGGATCGCGGATGCCGTCGTGGCCCGGGCGTCGACCGACGGCAGATGGGAGCATGCCCTGGGTCTGCTCGACGAGCTGGAGCGTCAGTGGGGGCGATGGGCTCCGCAGTTCGACGACGAAGTCGGCCTCTACTGGCAGACACCGGTGTGGGACGCGATGGAGTACACCGCGAGCTCCTACCAGAGCGACGACCCCTACCACGGTGGTGAGGGGTTCCGCCCCACTCTCAACGCCTACCAGTACGGCGACGCCAAGGCGATCGCCGCGCTCCTGCGGCGCCGCGGCCACAGCGGCGACGAGGCGAAGGCCGACCGCTACGACGAGCGTGCCCGTGCTCTGCAGATGCATCAGGAGCGCCGGCTGTGGGACGAGGAAGACCAGTTCTACAAGCACGTCATGCGTGACAGGAATCCCGAGCGGCGCAGGATCGCCGACCGCGAGCAGATCGGCTTCCTGCCGTGGTACTTCCACATGGCGCCGGCGGACAACGCGGCGGCATGGGCCCAACTGCGCGATCCCGAGGGGTTTGCCGCGCCTTTCGGTCCCACCACGGTCGAGCGGCGCAGCCCGTGGTTCATGCATCAGGCACTCGAAGGCTGCTGTCGCTGGAACGGTCCGAGTTGGCCGTTCGCCACCAGCCAGACGCTCACCGCCCTGGCCAACCTCCTCATCGACTACCCCGCCCAGTCCCACGTCGACCGCACCGACTACTACGCCGTGCTCCGCGCCTACGCCCTGACCCACCGCAAGGACGGCAAGCCGTATGTCGCCGAGGCGCACCACCCCGACGAGGACCGCTGGATCTACGACGGCCGCGGGCACAGTGAGGACTACAACCACTCCACCTTCAACGACCTGGTCCTGTCCGGGCTGCTCGGGATCCGTCCCCAGCCCGATGCCACCGTTGCCCTCGCGCCACTGGTACCGCGCGAATGGGATCACTTCGCCGTGGAGAACCTCCCCTACCACGGACACAACCTCAGCGTGCTCTTCGACCGCGGCGGCCGGCACTACGGACACGGAGCCGGCCTGAGCGTCTGGCTGAACGGCCGGCGAATACACCGGCAGGCCGACCTGAAGCCGGTGACGCTCACCATCGGCGAGACCGGGCAGCACACCCTGCCCCACGAGGTCGACGACCTGGCGAACGTCGATCAGAAGGGCTATCCCCTCGCGCGTGCCTCGTACACGTTCCATCTCGACAGCCCGGCCAAGGCCATCGACGGACAGGACCTCCACCTCGACACACCGTCATCGCGGTGGACCAACTACGGCAGCCCCCACGCCGGCGACTGGCTCGCCGTGGACTTCGGCGTCCCCACCCCCGTAACAGACCTGCGGATCTCCTTCTACGACGACGGCGGCGGGGTCCGCACCCCCGACTCCTACGAACTCCACTACCTCGGCCAGGACGGCAGCTGGCATCCCCTGCCCGGCCAACACCGCACCCCGCGAACCCCCCGACCAGGAACCCTCAACCGGATCCTCCTGGAGAGGGCCGTCACCACCACCGCCCTCAGACTCACCGCCCTACGCACCTCGGGCGGCGCCGTGGGAGTTGCCGCCTGGCAGTCATGGCGCACAGAAGACCCCCGGCTCGCCCTCACCATCGAGACACCACCGAACGGCCTCGTCCCCGTGGAGCCGGGCAGGACCGTAAAGGTCGCCACCACCATCACAGCAACCACCAGCACAGTCGTCAGCCCACACCTACTCGTACCCGACCACTGGAAAGCCCTCCCCCAACACACGATCCACCCCACCACCCTCAAGGCGGGAAAGACGCTGCACACACGCTGGCTGGTGACGGCTCCCACCGACCTGCCCCACCACCTGCCGCAGCCCCTACGCCTGCTGGTCCGGTCCCGGGGCAAGAAGGCGGAGCAATTCGTCACCAGCATCGTCGCCCGAGCACAAGCCGACTGACGCAACCACCACAGCACTGTCGCCGTACGGCGCGGCCGACGCCCGCTGGATGAAGGTGACGTCCTTGAGGTCCCCGGGGCCGCTGACCGCGAGGTCGACCGAACCGACGAGGATCTCGCCGTTGGCGGGCGCCGTGACGACGGCCCGGTCGGCGTGGAAGGTCCGCTTGGTCTCGGACGACACGTTCCCTGCCCGGTCGGTGGCGGTGACAGTGAGCCGTCGGTCTGGTTCGCGGAGTGGTGGCGACGCCAGGTCACCGGATCCGTCTCGTCGACGGCCGCGAGCCGCACGCCGTGGTTGCCCACCTTGCGCGTCCCGAGCCCGCCTGGTGTGGTGCACCGTGGGGCTCGCGGCGCGGCTGGGCCGAACGGTGTCGAGGCTTCGGCCGATACGCAACCTTTTTGAACTTATTGCCCCGGAGCGCCATCCAAGTCCCGCCCTGAGACGTATCCCATGTGGAGCAAGTTTCAGGAGGAACGCAATGGCTATCTTCAGCAATCTGATGCCTGCGCATCGCCGGGACCGCAACAACGACACGTCGCGCCGCGATGACTTCTCGGGGCGCGACCACGAGCGCGACCACGGCCGCGACCACGGCCGCGACCACGGCGACCGCCACGGCGACCGCCACGGGAACGGCTACGGCCGCTAGCGACCACACCACGGAGGCCGAGCGGACCGGAGACCGAAAGTCCTGGTCCGCTCCGTCCGTCCTTCCACGAGGAACGCATGCCATGGTGCATGTCCTGCGGCGTCTGCTGTCGGTGGGTGAGGCTTCCGATGTGGTGGCGGCCGCGCCCCCGGTGTCTCCGCGCGAGGTGTTCCGGCGGTTCTGGCCCTATACCCGCGGCGGTCGGCGCTGGTTCGCTCCCATCGTCCTCTTCAGCCTGATCGGCCCCGCCCTCGACGCCACGGAGATCTGGCTCTTCAAGATCGTGGTGGACGATGTGCTCGTTCCCCGCGACGTCGGACCGCTCCTGTGGATCGCACCGACCTATCTGGGGCTCATCATGGGCTCCGGCATTCTGGGGTTCGCCGACGACGTGACGTCCACGTGGGTCAGCGAAAGCTTCCTGCTGACGCTTCGCTCCGATGTGTTCCGGCACGTCCAGGGCCTGTCGCTCGGATTCTTCGAACGCCGGCGGCTCGGGGACGTGTTGTCGCGTGTGACGGGCGATGTCGACGCGGTCGAGACGTTCCTGCTCTCGGGGGTGGCGGACGCCCTCTACTACGTGATCCGCCTGGGTGTCTTCCTCGGTCTGCTGTTCTATCTGCAGTGGGATCTGACCCTCCTCGCCCTCGTCATCGTGCCGCTGTTCTGGGGCGCCGCCCGGCACTTCTCGCGGCTGATCAAGGAGGCGTCCCGGGAGCGCAGGCGCCGCAGCGGTTCGATCAGCGCGATCGCCGAGGAGTCGCTGGGCAACGTCGCCCTGGTGCAGGCGTACAACCGGCAGAGGTGGGAAGAGCGCCGGTTCGAGCGTGAGAACGTCGGCAGGTTCCGGGCCACGATGGCCTCGACGCGGATCCGCGCCGTCTACGGATCCATCGTCGAGGTCATCGAGGTGTCCGGCGTCCTCGCGGTCATGAGCCTGGGCACCTGGAAGCTGGCCCAGGGACAGCTCACGCTGGGCGGACTGCTGGTCTTCCTGGCGCTGATCGGCAACCTCTACAGTCCGGTCCACGGTCTGTCCCGCCTTGGCACCACCTTCTACGCGGCGTCCGCCTCGGCCGAACGGATCATCGAGTTGCTGGACCAGCGGCCGCAGGTCGTCGAGGCCGCCGGCGCCCGCCGGATCGGCCGTGCGCGGGGTGACGTGGAGTTCGACGGCGTCTCCTTCCGCTATCCCGGTACGCCGTCCTGGGCACTGTCGGACGTGTCGTTCCACGTGGCAGCCGGAGAGACGTTGGCGCTGGTCGGGGCCAGCGGGGCCGGCAAGTCGACGGTCGCGAAGCTGCAACTGCGCTTCTATGACCCCGACCGGGGCGCGGTCCGCCTCGACGGGACGGATCTGCGGGACCTGCGCCTGTCCGACCTGCGGGAGAGCGTCGCGGTGGTCCTGCAGGAGACGCTCGTCTTCCACGGCACCGTGCGGGACAACATCGCCTACGGCCGGCCGGAGGCAACGGAGGCGGACATCGTCGCGGCGGCGCGCGCCGCGGACGCGCATGAGTTCATCGAGCTGCTTCCGGAGGGTTACGACACGATGGTCGGCCAGCGCGGCCGGACGCTCTCCGGCGGGCAGCGCCAGCGCCTGGCGATCGCCCGCGCGATGGTCAGGGACGCGCCCGTGCTCCTCCTCGACGAACCGACCACCGGCCTCGATGTGCGGTCCGGCCGGCGGATCATGGACCCGCTGCGCCGGCTCATGGCCGGGCGGGCGACCGTCGTCATCTCCCACAACCTGCTGACCGTCCGAGACGCCACGCGCATCGTGGTTCTCGACCAGGGCAGGGTTGTCGAGTGCGGCGCCCACGACGACCTGCTCAAGCGCGGCGGGACGTACGCCCGGCTGCACCGGCTGAACGCCCTGGCCGGTGCCGCCCCAGCCGGGTCCTCGGCCCCCGGGACGGTGCTGCCGTGAGTGTCCCGGCGGTGCGGGCCGCCCCGCCCCTGGCACCCGGCACGAGACCGGTCCCGGGCTACGAGGTCCTGGCGCATCTGGCGCGCACCGGCTGGCTCGACGTCTACGACGTCTGGAGCGAGGAACGGGACTGCCGCTGTGTGATCAAGGCCGTGCGCCCCGACCGCCGGGACCAGGAGCAGCTGCGCGACCAGCTGCTGCGTGAGGGGCGGTGGCTGGGGGCCTTCACCCATCCGCACCTGGTCCGCGCGTACGAGACGTTCGAGTCGCCGGTGCTGCTCGTCGTGCTGGAGACGCTGACCGGCGAAACGCTGTCCCACCTCGTCCACCGGTTGCGGCGCCGGCCGTCCGCCGCCGACGTGGCGCTTCTCGGGGTGCAGCTGTGTTCCGCGATCCACTACCTCCACGGTCAGGGTCTGCTGCACCTGGACCTCAAGCCGTCGAACGTGGTGGTGGACTGCGGTCACGCGAAGGTGCTGGACCTGAGCATCGCGCGGCCGCCCGGGCCCGCGCCCGCGGGGGTGGGCACGTTCTGCTACCTCGCTCCCGAGCAGGCTCGCGGCGGGCCGCTGTCGGCAGCCGCGGACGTGTGGGGCATCGGCATCACGTTGTACGAGGTCGCCGCTGGGGATGTGCCGTTCGGCCGCGGGGATTCCCACGAGGTTTCTCCCCGTGGGGAGAAAGGAGACGAGCCCTGCGACGGCAGCGTCACGGGCGGCCGGGACGACTGGTATCCGCAGCTGGAAGGGACCGCCCCGCCGATCGGCTCGCGGCGGCGTCTGCCCGGGGGGCTCGCGGCGGCCATCGACGGCTGCCTTCAGACCGATCCGTCGTCCCGGCCCTCGGTCGCCGAGCTGGCCGCCGCACTCGACGCGACGCCGCCCGGCCCGGGGCGCCGCACGGCCCGCCCCTGAGGCCGTGGCGGGGCGCCGATTTCACGCGCTTCGGCCGGTCTCGAAGTGGCCGGTGGCGAGGACGGTGCCGTCGGAGGTGGTCAGGCGGGCGCCGGAGAGCGCCGCGGGGTCGACCGGGGCCATCGCGCCCCAGTCACCACGTCCGTTGCTCAGGATGAAGGTGCCCACGCGGATCGTGGTGCCGTCCGTGCGCTCCAGGAGGCAGACGACCTTGCCGCTGTACGGAGTGCCGACGGCGGCAAGGTCGACGGTCATATAGATCCAACCCGGTTTCCCCGGGTCTCCGGGGTGGGCGTAGACGTCGCCGGCCGACGGCCCGAGGCCCGAGGCCGAGGTCAGCTTTCCCTCCATCAAAGGCGTCTGGGTCTCCACGGCAGGGGAACTCGAGGCCGTGACACTCTCGATGGCGGTGCCGACCGCCCAGCCGGTGAACCCGAACGCGAGTGCGAACGCGGCCGCGGCGGATGCGACCCGCAGCCGGACACGGCGTGCGCGACTGCGGACCGCCTTGTGCGCGAGGTCGGACGCCCGCGTGTGGGGGTCCCCCTCGTGCGCCGTCACGTCCTGCAGTCTGCGCGCCACCCGGGTCTCGAACCCGAGCGGCGGCTCGCTGCCCGGCACCAGCCCGATCAGTCCGTCGCCCACCAGGGTCATGTGCTCGATGTACTCCCGACAGGCCGCGCACCGGTCCAGATGCGCGACCGCCACCGCCCGCTCACGGCCGGGCAGCACGCCCAGGGCCATCTCGGCGCCGATCTCCCGCAGCTTCTCGCAGGTCACGTCACTGACCATGGTCCCCTCGATTCCGAGAGGCGAGTGTGTTCCGCAGCTTGCCCATCGCTGTCCTGATCCGCGTCTTTGCGGTGCCCAGCGGGATCTTCTCCCAGTCGGCGATCTGCTGGGCCGTCATTCCGTAGATGCCCGCCATCACCAGGGCACGACCCTGCTCCCGCGGCAGCTGTGCCACGGCGGCCCGCAGCTGGGACGAGGCCTCGTCGGCCAGCGCCCACTGCTCGGGGGTCTCGGTCACGACATCGAGGAGCGCGTCGAGGTCCTCGGGTGCCACCGGCTCCGTCCGCCGCGCACGGACGGCGTCGATGGCGAGATTGTGCGCGATGGTCGTCAGCCAGGTCGTCACCGACCCGCGGCGCGAGTCGTAGATCTGCGCATGACGCCACGCACGCTCGAACGTCTGCTGGGCGATGTCCTCGGCAAGCTGCGGATCTCCGGTGACGGCGATGGCGACACCGAAGACCGCGCGCTGGAACCTCCGTACGAAGGTGACCGCGAGCTCCGGATCACCGGTGGCCAGCCCGGACAGCAGAGCCTCGTCCGGGAGACGGCCAACGGGGAACCGGAAGCTCGGCACACTTATATATACGGTCCGCCCCCGCCAAGGGATTGCGCGGCCGCTGCGGAAGATCACATTCCCATTCTGCGCCGGTTTCCCCGGCTGCACGAACTGCTCGCAGCGCGGTCGGGGACCGTTCTGCGCCGGCCGCAGCAAGTGATCCGCCAAGGCCCGACCCCCGGTCGGATCCCTGTCCGAAGAACGCGAGGCCCCTCACACGCCGCTGCCAAGGAGTTCGCGGCCGCCCGTGACGACTTTCTCCCGGTACCAGAACTCCTTCCAGGGGGACGGTGAGCAGGACCGAGGGGCGGTGCCGAGGGGTGGCGGCGCCTCAGCAGGGCAGGGTCGCCGGTCCCGGGACGTACTCCGGGTCGACCTGGGCGGCCAGGTCCTCGCCGGTGCGGGCGTCGGCCCAGGAGCGGGCGTTGCGGAGGTGGAACTCCACGGCGTGGCGGTGGAGGCGGTCCCAGTCGCGGGGGTGGGTGTCGACGGCCTCGCGCATGACGGTCAGGGCGTGGCGGTTGTGGGGTTCCAGCGCGCCCAGGGGGTCCGAGGCGTTCGGGGAGCCGGAGGCGGCCGGCGTGCCAGGGGTGTCCGGGGTGGCCGGGCCGGCGGGCGGGGTCCGCCCCTGTTCCGCCGCCCGTACCCAGTCCGAGTGCACGAGGTGGGTCAGGAGGTCGTCGCCCACCTGTTCCTTGAGGAAGAGGAGGTCCTCCTCGCAGGTGACCTTGTTGCCGACGACCGCGACGCGGATGCCGAACTCGCGGGCGTGGTCGCGGTACTGACGGTAGACGGAGACGCCCTTGCGGGTGGGTTCGGCGACCAGGAAGGTGAGGTCGAAGCGGGTGAAGAGGCCGGAGGCGAAGGCGTCGGCGCCGGCGGTCATGTCGACCACCACGTATTCGCCGGGGCCGTCGATCAGGTGGCCCAGATACAGCTCCACCGCGCCCAGCTTGGAGTGGTAGCAGGCCACGCCCAGGTCGCTGTCGTCGAACTGGCCCGTGGCCATCAGCAGGACGCCGCCGGCCCGGGAGACGTGCCGGGCGTGCAGTTCGTCGTCGCCGAGCAGGCTCAGGAGGCGGGAGCCGCGGCCGGGCGGGGTCGTCTTGATCATCGACTCGGTGGAGGTGATGCGGGGGTTGGTGCCGCGCAGGTACGCCTTGATGTCTTGCAGGCGCGGGCCCAGGGGAGGGGGCGTCACCGGGGTGTTCCCGGCGGGGGCGAGCGCCTCGGCCAGGTGCTGGTTGATGTCACCGTCGATGGCGAGCACAGGGGCGCCGGCGGCGGCCAGGTGACGGGAGAAGAGGGCCGACAGCGTCGTCTTGCCACTGCCGCCCTTGCCGACGAACGCGATCCTCATCAGCACCCCACCCTTTTGAAAACGAATGTCATGTCGCTAGGTTCTAGGGGGGTGGTCGCGGCGGTGTCAAATTCTTCGCCGCGTGTCGCGCCCGACCTTCGTGCCTTTCACCCGGACGAACGACCCTGGAGGCTTGGACTCCTGACGGAACGAGGCCCGGGCGGCTGGTGGTGGAAGAGTTCGACAGGCGCGATGGCCGGCCGACGCCGGCAGATGGGGGCGCAGGTCAGGGTAAGGAAGGCTTCGTGGATGTCGTCGCGGGTCTCCCGGCGGATCCGCAGCCGGTGGAATCAGTTCAGATGGGTGAACGCCCTTTCCGTGCATCATCGTTGGGTGCCAAACCTGAGCCGCGCTCGGTGCCGCGGCGGGCGATCGGCGGCTTCACGCCGAGATCCTGGCCCGGTCAGCGGTTTGGCTCCAGCATTCCTGGACGGTGGCTCGCTCACCTCGTCGGACTCGACTGAGTGTCAAGCGGGGACCAGGGTGTGCGCGCGGTAGGAGGGCAGGGTCTGCCGGGTTCACCCGTCGCGGGGAGGTCCTCACGAGGCGTGGACAGCGTGGGGTGCATATCGAACGCTGTCCACGTGCGCAGAGTGAAGGAGCGTACGTAGGCGAGCTACCAGATGCCGCATCCTTTGAGGCGACTCGTCATCAGACACTTTTCCGTCAAGGTTGTGAGAGCAGTTGGTGGGCGCTGTCTGATGGGCCGTTGGGCAGGTTCGAAGGTGTGGGAGGGACTCTGCTCCCTCCCGCGCTGATGAACGGAGGGAACAGTGTGACGCAGGGACGCTTCGCTGACGGCGAAAAAGCCCATAGAAATCTGCGATGGAAAACTATTGCCATGATACCGTGCGTCCTTTTCTTGATTTACCTTATTATGACTCAAGGGGTCAACGAAGCGTGGATCAGTCTTTTCATTTTTGCCGCACTCTGGGCTCTCATGGCTTGGTGTTTTAAAGATGTGGGAAGTGACGGTCCACCCCCTCAGATCTAATACTTCCGTGGAGTGTCGGTCTTGAGTTGGCGGTTGTCGTTGCCCGGGTATGGAGGCGATAGTTGTAAACGAAGTCGGCGGGGTGGCGGCTGCGAAGAAACAGGCCGCTCCTTCGTTGATTCGGCGCTACGGCCCGGCGGGCCCTGCCGCGCAAAACACCGATCGAAGCTGTTCCACAGCTGTTCCGCTTCGCTGGTACCCGCCTCGGCCCGACCGGCCTGTACAAGGTGGGGCACCGCTACCGAACCCGGAGCGGTTCAGGGGGAGTCTTGGCGGCAGGAGCGGTCACGGCGCAGGTGCTTGGCGATATCAGTCTCACAACCGGTAGAGCAGGTGGCATTGGTGGGGCGTCCTGCATATCCTGGGAAGGATGCCAGAAATGAAGATCGTCAGTTATGGGCTGCTTGCGGTATCGCTGATCGCATTGGTTGGCGCCAGTGGCATGATGATCACCAGTGGCACAGGATCGGCGCGTAGTCGATCCGCACGGAAAGTTTTGATCATCATCGCGGCTTTCGCTGCGCTCGGCATTGCAGGAGTACTTCTGGCGTAGTGGGAATTTCGCAACAGGATGGGTGTCGCAGTACGCCCTCTGCGGCACGCATCCGCACGCCCCTTGGGGGAGCTGCTCCGGACTGGCTCCCCGCCCCGCGGGCCGGTTGCCGTCCTGAGCAGCCTGCGGTCCGGACTGCCTCACCGGCGCCACCCGCACCACCAGCCTGCTGCTCAACGCCGCCGCCGGCCCCTTCAAGGACCCGAAGCTGCGCGCCGTCGACCGCGAGGCCGTCAACACCGGCACGCTCGCCGAAGACGTGTACGAGGGGTAAGCCGACCCCGGAGCCGGCGTCTACGGCCCCGCCGTGACCTGGGCCGACGGCAAGCGCGTCGAGCCCACCGGACGGGCCGGGGCGGCCGGTGGAGGCAAGGGCGCCGCCCCGATCACCCTCGCCACCTACGACAACCGGCCCGAATTCTCCGAAGTCGCCCAGGTGCTGAAGCAGCAGCTGGAGAAGGCCGGGTTCGAGGTCGAGCTGGAGGTACGGGAGTACTCGCAGCTCGAGGCCGACGCGCTGGACGGCGAGTTCGACGCCTTCGTCCTCGCCCGCAACGCGATGCTCGACACCGGTGACCCCGTCGCCGTGCTCGCCGCCGACTACACCTGCGACGGCGCGAACAACATCGCCCAGCTCTGCGACAAGGACGTCGACCGGGCCGTCGCCGCGGCCGAGCGGACCGCCGACCCCGACAAGCGGCAGGACGCCGCCATGAAGGCCGAGGCCGCCGTCGGCTGGACCGCGCTCGCCGCACACACCTCCGCCCTGCTGCGCCAGGAACGCGCCACCCAGAACCTCGCCGCCACCAGGAGCCTGGGCGCCGGCCACTGGCACCTGCTGCGCCGCTCCATGCTGCCCGCCGTACTGCCGCCCGTCACCCGCCACGCCCTGCTGCGGCTGCCGGGCATCGCCCTCGCCCTCGCCTCCCTCGGCTTCCTCGGGCTCGGCGCGCAGCCGCCGTCCCCGGAATGGGGCCTGTGCTCCTCGCCGAGAACCAGCCCTACGCCGAACGCGCACCCTGGGCCGTCCTCACCCCGGCCGCCGCCCTCGCCCTGCTCGGCGCCCTCTCGGTGACGGCAGCGGGCGGACTGCGGCGGGGGCGGCCGCCACGACGCGGCCCGCAGGGTGGCCGGAAGCGGCCGGGCCGGCGCCGGTGACCGGATTCGTCGTCCTGCTCACCTTCGGCCAGATGCTGGTCGCGCCCGTGGCCCGGGCCTGGGTCCCCGACTTCGCCGAGGACGGCCGGCTCGGCCTCTACACCGGGGCGCTGTCCTCCGTCTCCGGCCTCATCGTGCTGCTCGGCAGCTCCGCGACCGGAATCCTGCTGGACGCGGGGCTTCCCCTCGCGGTGCCCTGGCTGGTCCTGACCGGCGTCACCGCGGCGGCGGTGGGGCTGCTGCCCCGGCGCACGTGACCTGCGTACGGCCCTCTCGAGGTCGGCGCGTTGGCTGGAGACGTTGGGGTGCTGGGGTGCTGGGGTGCTGGGGTGCTGGGGTGCTGGGGTCGCCGGGGTCGGTTCGGTCATCGTTCCGTCCCTCGTTCGTCGTTCATCAGGCCTGGTCGGTGGGGGCGGGGGCGTGTTCACGCCTCGTGTGGTTGACGATGCTCGCCGGGCCCCGACGTAAGTACACGACCGGCACGTCTGCCACGCCCTCGGACACGGCGCGCTCACCGAGTGGCCGTGGCCGTGTCCGTGTCCGTGTCCGTATCCGTGCAGCAACTGGGCGGCAGCAACTGTGCGACCGGGGAACCGTATTCGACCGCCGGCGGCGCTGCCTCCGCCACCTTGTCGGTGCCGGGGCAGAGAAGGACCCGGCACCGACCTTCTTGGCGCAGCCGCAGCAGCAGGTTCCCGTCGGGGTAGGTGGTTGAGGGGGCGTGACATGCCGGCGGGAGCGTGGTGCTTCCCGTATATGGGGGCCCGCCGACGTCAGCCTGTGCCGGGTGGGTCATGCGATCGGGTGATGCATGGGGGAGGAGGCACTGGCAGTGGCTGTGGGCCGTTTGATCCAGCGACGGGGAATTCTCATTCATCCCCTTTCGTCCCCACTACGGACCACGGGAGTACACATGGGTCTCTGCTTTCACCGCAACCCCGACGGCACGACCACCGGGCGCAACGACGCCAGTGAGGTTTTCTCAACGAAATGATCTCGTGAGGTGACTCGGCCCAGGAGATCCCGCGAGCCGCGATGAGTCCTGCGGCGTCCGGCGGTCGTACTGTCGAACCCGTTACCGAGGAGGACTTCTGATGCGCAGCGTGACCTATTCGATGAACGTCTCACTTGACGGCTACATCGTCGGGCCGGACGGCGGTTTCGACTGGACGGGGCCCGACGAGGGTGTCTTTCGCTTCTGGATCGACGAGATCCGGGAGGTCGGCGTCCACCTGTTGGGACGACGGCTGTACGAGACGATGCTGTACTGGGAGACCGCCGACCAGGATCCCTCGCTCGACGACTCCATGCTCGAGTGGGCCGCGCTCTGGAAGCCGCTGCCCACGGTGGTGTTCTCCACCACGCTGTCGGCGGTGCAGGGCCATGCCCGCCTGGCCTCCGGCGGCCCTGGCGGAGGAGATCGAGCGGTTGCGAGCCGAGCCGGGGGAGGGCGACATCGCGATCGGCGGCGCGACCCTCGCCGCCGAGGCGGCCGCGTCGGGTCTGATCGACGAGTACCGGGCCATGGTCTACCCGGTGTTGGTCGGCGGTGGCGTTCCGTTCTTTCCCCAGCTCGAGCGCCGGGTGGGTCTCGAACTCGTCGAGACCCGCACCTTCGGCTCGAGAGTCGTCCACCTCCGCTACCGCGTGGCGCGTTAGCCGGCTCGTCCGCCGAGCCCTGGGAGGAACGGGCCGGTCGGTGACGTCTTCTCAGTGAAGATCACTTCCAGTGTCTGTCGAGGACGAGGGCGGCGCGGGTGATGTCGCCGATTCGGCTTGGGCTGAGGGTGACATGTTGCAGGGCGTGCCGGCGTTGTTCGAGTTCGGCGGCGGTGCGTTCGCCCAGGGCGCGGACGTTTCTGATCAGGGCGTTCGTTGCGCGGGTGTCGGCGTGCAGGGCCTGCTCGGACTGGCCCTTGGGACGGCGGACGGGGACCCGGATACCGATGCCCGCCCGATATGGCCCTTGTCCACCCAAGTCGGCATTCCCTCGGCGGCTGCCTTGTACAGCGCGGGGAGCGCGTGGCGGCGGGCGGCGGTGATATCGGGGGTGGAACCGGGCTCGACGTCGGAGACCCGCAACGGGGTGCCGTCCGGGGCTGCCGGGAACTGCACGGTGCCGCCGAACGCCTTGTGCTTCTTGCCGAACCGCAGGTCGTTGCCGTTCTCACGGACGCCGGTGAGACGGTCCGACTGCTCGACGCGACCGGTATCGAGCAGGGGGAATCCCGGTGAGCGGGAGGCGGCTGACCCGCTGCGGTCAGGGAGTCAGCCCACCCGCTGCGAGCCGGTCGCTCACGTCGCCGGCCAGCCCCTTGCCGAGGCTGTCCGCCCTGCTGAGGAGAGTCTCGAAGTCCCTGAGGCGACGGAAGGTTTCCGCGTAGGCCGCCTGTTCCTCCAAAGGGAGCTGGAGCACTTGGAGGCGTCGGACATCGACCCGGGACGAGCTGGAGGCGTGTGTGCCCGCCTGGCGGCCGTTGGCGGGGGCGCGCAGACAGCCGGCGAGGAAGTGCGCGTCCATCTTCTCGGGGGCCACCCGCAGGGCGTAGAGCTGGGGACCCAGTGCCATCGTCGGTCCTTGGTGGACCCAAGCCCGGAAGGCGCGGACCACCCCGGCGACCACCACGTCTCCCTCTTCGGCGACGGTGTGGGCCGTGCGCGAGGGGATCAGACCGCCAGGGGTGCCGTCCATCAGCAGGTCGGAGATGGTGAGGAGCGGTACTTCGGTGTCTTCGGAGGAAGATCCGCTCTCCGGTGGCTGCTGCCCGGCGCGCAGCGTCAGTGCGCCGGCCTTCACCAGCTCCCCGACCGTGGCCGTGGTCTGCGGTGTCGCCGTCTCGAAACCGAGTTCGGACAACTGCTGCACATGAGCGGTCAGCCCGGTGAGCAGGGAGCCCAGCTCTTTCCATGAGGCGGCGAGTTCCGTGCCGGTGGGTTCGCTGTGGGATGCCGTGTACCGCCCCGGGGTGACGTCGACCTCGTCGTCGAGGAGGTCGAGCAGGGGTACGCGTACCGCGCTCTCCGGCGGATCGACCTCGGGGTGGTCGAGGTCGGCCAGCGCGGAGAGGACGAAGGAGGTGAGAGCATCCCAGTCGGGTCCCGGCTCGCGCGCGCCGGGTCTTGCGAAGCCGGTGGCGTCCACGAGCAACGCGTCCTGGGCGGGAGCGACGGCCGACGGACTGTCAGGGACAGCCCTGAGTATCCACAACTGCAGTGAGACGCTGTGTGGTTGAGCGCTGCCGGGCGGCAGGGCCACCACTGCCCTGAGGGCTCCGGTGCGCAGCAGTGAGCCGCGGATACGGCGGCCCGCCTTGCGTGAGGCGACGGCGGGTGGCAGGAGGACGACGGCCGATCCGCCGGGCTTGAGGTGGGACAGCAGGTGCTGCACCCAGGCCAGTTCCGGCTCGGTGCGAGGCGGCAGGCCGTGCGCCCAGCGCTGGTCGGTGGCGAGTTCCTCGTATCCCCAGTCCCGTTCGTTGAACGGTGGGTTGCACAGGGCGATGTCGGCTCGGGTGCCCGCGAAGGGGTCTTCGCGCAGCGCGTCGGCCGTGACGATCTCCGTACGAATGTCCCGCCCCTCAGTGGCGAACCCGAGACGGGCGGTGGCCAGCGCGGCGAGGGCCGGGTCCCGCTCGCAGCCCAGCACGGTCAGCCGCGAGCCGTCGTACTCCTGCGCTGCGGCAGCCGCCAGGTGTCCGGTGCCGCAGGCGGGATCGAGGGCGGTCAACCCTTCCTCCGATGCGCCGATGCGCGCGGCGAGCGCGATCCTGGTCATCAGGGTGGCGAGTGGCGAGGGTGTGGTGCTGAGCTGGCGGACATGTGTCTCGAGCCAGCGCTGCAACAGGAATTCGAAGGTCTCACGCGGCCCTTCGGTGCGGCCCAGGGCCGCCGCCTCGCCGACCAACTGCCTTACTTCGGCGGAAAGATCGGGAGAGGTGGTACGTGTGCGGGGCGAGCGCATCCGGCGGGCCGCCTCGGCGATCGCCAGGCCGGACTCGTCCCGGCTGCCGAGTGCTTCGAAGCGGGGCCACAGCAACTCGCGACCGCCGATGTCCTTGAGCTTGCCGTTCTCCCGCAGCCAGCGCTCGACTTCCGCGAGTGAGAACTGCGGACTGACGTCGGTGCCGCCGATGCGGGAGGGGAACGAGTCATGGCGGCGCCGCCAGTTGCTCACCGCGGCGCGGCCGACACCGGCGATCCGGGCGATCTCGGCCAGGCTGACGGGTACGGAACTGGAGGTACTCATCGAAGGTCTCCGAGGTGCTTGGCCTGCTGGGCTGGTCGGCATCCCAGCGCCGGGTGAAACGAAGGGTACTACCCTCATTGACTTTGTTCACAGCGTAAGGGCTCTGATCTAAGGTGTGGGAAATGTGGAGGGCAGAGGAAATGCAGGAATTTACGCCGGGACTGGTGCTACGTGATCGCTATCGGTTGAAGTCGGTCCTCGGCAGGGGTGCGATGGGGCAGGTCCGGGAGGCCTGCGACGTGTACCTGGAGCGGCCGGTCGCGGTGAAGACCGTTGCGGCAGACCTGCCGGCCGTGCCGTGAAGCCGCGAGGCGGCCCTCGCCCTCTTCGAACGGGAGGCGCGGGCCGCGGCGCGCCTCGACCACGGCAACATCGCCTGCGCCTCGCCCGAACTGCTCTCCGGCCAGGACCCGTTGGAAGGCCTCAGCGATCTCTACGCGCTGGGCCGCCTGCTGCACTGCACCACATGCTCACCGGTCAGGCCCCCTTCGCCACCGACCAGCCGGCGCTCCTCGCCTCCCGGCATCTCAGTGCGCCGCCGCCCCTCGTCGCGGACTCGGGCGTCGACGTCCCGCACGACCTCCAGGACCTGCTGTCGGCACTGCTGGCCAAGCGCCCGGAGGGCCGGCCGGCCTCCGCCGCCGAGGTCTACGTGGCCCTCGCCCCGCACCTGCCGGCTCCCGAGCCGGGGCCGGCCACCCGCCGGGGCCTGCCGGAGGACCCGCGCCGCCCCTTCCTCGTCCCGCAAGGGAGATCCGCGAGCGGATGACGTACGCTCGCCGCACGGGCGAGCCCTTCGCCAGGGCACTCGTACGCCACGACCTGCCATGACAGAGAACGCGGAACTGACACGGTTCGTGACGCCCCCCCGGTCCTCGTCGACGCCGACGGAAGCCGGCCGGCGGTGGAGACCGCGCTCGGCACGCGCCCGCCCGCACTGGATCAGGATCGCGTTCCCGCCGGAGGACGGTGCGGCGGCCCGGCGCCACGTCTTCGCCGCCGTCCGGAGGATGCGGTGCGAAGTGACCCGGATCAGTGCATCCGACGGTGTGCCGCTACCGGCCTGGGACACGGTCGCCGAGGAGGACGCGTAGGCGCCGGCGACGACATGCCCTGAAGGCGTGGCTCAGGCGGAACAGTCGGCCTGCGAAGTGGCCGTGCCCCAGCGGATCACCAGGCCGATCTTCGCCACCGCGTAACGGGTGTACGGCCAGCCTTCGCCCATGCTCTGCCGCTGGTTCACGAGGGCCCGGCACGCCTCACCCGCGGCCATGTCCGCCCACGTCTCGACCTGGCTCTGATTCCACATCAGGTACTCCGACCAGACGTACATGGCCGAATTCGCGGGGTCGAAGCCGACCTTGATCTCCTCGTTGCCGAGCACCTGGTCGGTGCCGAGCGTCGAGCGCATCGCGTTGCTCTGCTCGATGATCCGCCGGGCGGCGCGGTCCGCGACCCGAATCTCGTCGCCGTCGGTACTGGGGACCATCGCCTCTCCGAACCCGTACTGGTCCGGCTCCCAGTCCTGTCCGGCGCTGTCCTCGGCGTCCTCGGCGTCCTCGTCGTCCCCGATGGCCGACCGGCACTGTTCGTCGTCGACGAAGTTCTCCTGCCAGGTCACCTGCGGGTCCTGGACCTCCTCCTCCTTCACCATGACGTACGAGTGGTACGGCAGAGCCGGGTGAAGACGGAGGACGACGTCCCGCAGCGTCATGCACATCGACCTCGCGACCTCGGTCTCCGCGTACGCCATCCCCTGCTCGTCGGCGGCCAGCCGGTACGAGAAGTAGACCTCCCGGCGCGACTCGTGGAACCTCACGGCTCCCGGAGTCATCTCGATCGGGCTCAGGTCCCAGGCGGTGACACCCTGGTCGTGCAGGACCGCGCGCGCCACGTCGTGCTCGCCCTGGCCCTGCGCCGGGCGCGCCTGTCGCCAACTCTCCGCGCTCGCGGAGTCGTCGGCCGCGGCCTGTTGTTCCTTCTTCGTCGTGCTGTCGTCCGCGGTTCTCGCGGACGGCTGCCCGGATCCGGCCGAGGCGACGGGGGAGACCGAGGCCGCGGAGGGCGATGCGCGATTTCCGTTGCCGGTGTTGCCGGGCATGAGAGCCGCCGCTCCTCCGGCCATGCCGCCGACGACGGCCGCCACGAGGGCCACGACGCCCACCAGTTGCTTCTTCGAACGGTTTCGGGACGAGGGAAGCTGCCACGCCGGGTCGTCCCCGGCCGGCACGTCCCAGACGGCTGTCACCATGTCCACCGCCGTCGCCGGCACCACGTCGGCCCTCACCACCTGGGTGACCTGGGAGGCCAGCAGTTCCGTGCACGCCCGGGCGGCCTCGACGGCCGACGGGCGGTCGCCCGGCTCCTTGGAGAGTGCCTTCTCCACGACTTGGCGCAGCGGCGCGGGCACGCCGTCCAGGTCCGGTTCCCCGGACAGCACGCGGAACGCGACCACATCGGGTGCACCGGTACCGAAGGGCAGCCTTCCGGTGGCCGCGTAGGCCAGGAGCGCTCCCCAGGCGAACATGTCACCCTCGGGGCCGGTGGCCCCCGTGCGGTACTGCTCGGGGCTGATCCAGCCGGGGGTGCCGGTCATGACGCCGGTGCGCGTCACGCTGGTGCCGTCGGCGGCGTGCGCGATCCCGAAGTCCAGCACGCGGGGGCCACCCGGCGTGAGAATGACGTTCTGCGGTTTCACGTCACGGTGCACCACCCCCGCGGCGTGGACGGCCTCCAACGCCTGCGCGGTGGCGGACGCGAGCGCGTACAGGCTCCCTCCGCTCAGCGGACCGTGGGCGAGCAGGTGCTGGTGCAGCGTGGGGCCGGGAACGTAGGCGGTGGCCAGCCACGGGGTGTCCGCGTTCGTGTCGGCGGTGAGCAGCGGGACCAGATACGGGCCGATGACGCGGGAGGAGAGCTCCACCTCACGCTTGAAACGGGCCCGGAACTCCGGGTCCTGGGCCTGCTCGGGATGAATCACCTTCACCGCGACGCGCGTTCCGTCGGGGGCGACGCTGGCATGGACGGTCCCCATGCCCCCCGCACCGAGACGGCCGACGATCCGGTAGTGGCCTATGCGGGAGGGGTCGCCGGGACGAGCCGGCTGGACTCTTCCGCCGGAGCCGTTTTCGCTCACAGATTGTTCCTTCATGTGGTTCTGAGATGGTGTGTCACCGTCGTCGCCGACGCGTCTTCAGCGGTCGGCGTAGTGCTTCGCGAGCTGCTTGATCTCTTCGACCCACAGCTCCATGTTGTCACCCGGCCGCTCGTACGGTGCGCGCCGGGCCAGCTTGAAGAAACCGCCGGACGGTCGGCCGCTCTCCCGTAGGACCACGAGCGCGGAGAGCAGCGGCAGCGATCCGTCCGGGCTCTCGCGGACGGAGGCGTCCTCGAGGAGATAGGGCATGGGCCCTTCATGGGCGGGGACTTGAGGGCCGCGGCCGGCCAGCTCGGTGCTGAGCTCGCCGTACGACAGCGGTGCCGCACCCCCGCGTGCCCGGTCCCGCAGGATGTCGATCACGGCGTCCAGCGCCTGCTCGTACTCCGGCGTGTTCTTCTTCATCGCCCTCTCCCCGCCCCGGTCGCTCGATCCTGAGCCGGCTCAGAGCCTAGTGTCCTGCGCCAGAAATCATGAGCCTATGTTTGTCACTGGTTTTCGGTGGCTGGCGGAGT
>NZ_JBHSOA010000072.1:0-2464 GCF_042655885.1 Streptomyces chlorus | reverse complement strand
TGGTCTTCCACCTCCGTCCGAAACAACAGCGCCTCGTGGCGCACTGACAGCGTTCTTACCGGCACGTCCGCCGTGGGTTCAACGTGACTGAGGGACTTTCACCGGGAACCCACGGCGTCTTCTGCAAGTGTGCTCGAAAGTGCGGTGGGCTCGGCGTCGCTGATTTTGGTGATTCGTCAGGGCTTCTCCGCACCGATGCAAAATCCGCGGGCAGTCTGACAGATGACGCCGTAGTCTCCGCGGATGACTACCGTTTCCGTCGAAGATCTCGCACGTGCATCCGAATCCGTCGGCGACCTGCTCGCCGAGGTCCGCCCCGAGCAATGGAAGGAGCCGACGCCGTGCACGGAATGGAACGTGCGCGAGGTGGTCACCCACCTGGTCGGCATGGACCTGGTGTTCGCAGCCATGATCGAGGGTGGCCCGATGCCCGAACGCGGAGTAGACCGCCTCGGTGACGACCCGGTCGGTGCCTACCGGTCCTCCAGTGCTTCGCTGCTGGCCGCTTTCTCCGGTCCTGGGGTGCTCGAGCGGAGTTATCGCGGACCCTTGGGGAGTGCCACGGGCGCCGAGCGTTTGCAGATCCGCCTGTACGATCTACTGGCTCATGGATGGGACCTCGCCCAGGCCACCGGAATCCCTGCCCGGCTGCCCTCAGACGTTGCCGAGCAGAGCCTGGCGTTCGCTCAGGTCCAACTCTCCGCCCAGTACCGAACGGGACGATTTGCCGAGCCGCAACCCGTCGAGGAGACCGCTCCGGCCATCGATCGCCTTGCCGCGTTTCTCGGCCGGCCGGTCCCACCGCAGCTGTGAGACCGATCGAGGGCAACTGACCGCCCCGAAGTCACGCCCGCTGATGTTCTCCGGCACATTGATGAAAAGCAGGCCGTGGGCGCTCGGAGGAGGTAGTTGCGGACCGTGCCGGGCGGCACGGTCCGCAACTACCTCCTCCGAGCGCCTGATTGGCAGGGGACTCATTCGTTCCCGGTGGTCTGCTCGATCTGGTTGTCCAGCAGGCTCTGGGCGATGGCCGCATAGCGGCTCGCGGAGGTGTGGGACAGATGGAAGACCATGGCGAGGTGCAGCGGGTCGGCGCCGACGGCCAGCGCCTCGTGCAGTACCCGGTCGCCGCGGATGCGTTCGAGGTAGACGCCCTGGTGCAGCAGGTGCCGCTTGAGGTATCCGGCGCTGACAGGCCCGGTTCCCAGGGCAGTCTTCGCGTTGATCAATACGTGCCGGTTGGGAGTCTTCGGCCAGGTGATGCGACGCTGGGCGAGCCAGGCCAGCAGGGTCTGATGAGACAGCTCGCCGAGCCGTTGGGCGTGTCCGGCGATGGTGATCCGATGGTTGGGCAGGTCGAGATCGTCCAAGGTGAGGCGTCGAATGGCCGTGGCGCGGGCAGCGTGGACGGCGGCCAGGGCAACGATCAGCCGTTGCGCCGGGGTGGCGGCGATCCGCTGGACGGCGAGGACCTCGGCGTCGGTCATCGGCAGCAGGTTGCGCGGGATGTCCTCGGCCTTCAGGCGGGTGGTGGGGTTGGCGAAGATCAGGCCGCGCTTCTTGGCGAAGCGAAACAGTGAGCGCAGTGCGGCGATCGCGTTGCGCCGTTGCCATCCTCGCAGGGGTGACAGCGCGGCCGTGACGTCGACGACGGTGATCTCGCGCAGGTGCCCACGGGTCGCCGCCCAGTTCTCCAGCAGGGGGCGGACGCAACCGAAGTAGACGTAGAGGCAGGTGCGGGAACGGGGCTTGGCACGGCTGTCGCCGTCGAGCAGGACCAGCAGCCAGGTGCGGACATCGCCGGCGAACCCGGCGGGCAGTTCGGCGGTGCGGTCGTCGATCCAGGAGCGGATCGCCAAGGGGCCGTCGTCTTCCAGCAGTTCCAGGTCGGTGAGGACCTCGGCGACCCGAAAACTGGAAGCGTGTCGCGGTATTCGCGCACGGACTTCGGTGAGCTTCACGAGTGTGCCGGGCGGGCGGGCGGCCAGCACCGCCGTCAGGCCGTCCATCGCGCACAAAACAAGTGACGGTGACCATCCGTTGGTCTCGCCGAGCTGCTTGGCGTGGGCCGCGGCCGACCGCAGCGCGGGGTTATTCGAGGTCAGGGCGGGGTGCTGCCAGCGTGGCGGGGGTGGGATGCCTGCCTTGCGTCGGTGGTAGGAGGCCAGGGCCCGGCAGTTGTGGCCGCAGTAGGCCCGGTCTCGCCGTGAGCCTTCGGGCAGCGGCTTGCCGCAGTGCACGCAGGTCATCGAGGCGGCAGGGACCTGCCGGTGCGGGGACGCGGGGCGATGGCACGGGGCTGGCCCACCGCGGCGGCCTGCGAGTCGGTCGCCGGCGTCGGCTCCGGCACCCGCTCCGGCTCGGGCAGGAGCAGTTCCTCGACGCCGCAGCCGAGCACGGCGCAGATGACGTCCAGCTCGTCGAGCTTGACGGTGTTCGGTCGGCCGGACCACAGGCCCGACAT
>NZ_JBHSOA010000071.1:0-3476 GCF_042655885.1 Streptomyces chlorus | reverse complement strand
GGTGGTCTTCCACCTCCGTCCGAAACAACAGCGCCTCGTGGCGCACTGACAGCGTTCTTACCCCGCGATCGGCCGTGAGTTCAGCGTGACTGAGGTGCTTTCACTGGGAACCCACGGCGTCTTCGGCAGGCAGGCATGAAAGTGCGGTGGGTCCGTAGTCGCTGAATCGGCAGGTCCTCTACCGCCGGGCTCACTCGGCGCGCTGCCCGACACGGAGGACACTCAGGTAACGGCGTGATGCTCGGTCGCCCATCCGCGTGCGGATGCGCTCGGCGATGGCGTCGAGCAGGGGCTCACGGACGTCGCGGTCGAGTCTCCGGTACAGCGACAACGAGCGAAGGTGATCGGCAAAGCCGTCTCCGTTGAACCACTGAACGGTCGGGTACCAGCGCACGATCGTTGGGCCGAACGATCCTCCGGGATCTTTGACCAGTCCCCAGCCCTCGTCGGTGGTGCGCACGTCGTCCTCCAGGGGCGGATGACCCCAGTCGGGGTTCCCGGGGCAGAACCGCTCGTGGAGATCGGCGGTCTCGGCGTGCGCCTCCGGCTCTCCCAGTCGGCGGACAACGACGTTGCCGAGCAGTGCCATCCAGCCTGCGGGAGAGAGCACGTCGTGCGCTCGCTGCCAGCCAATCGACGGGTCGACCCAGTGCCACGACGACGCAGCCACGACAACATCGAAGCGTCGACCGCGGTCATCCCACTCCTCAAACATCGACGTCTCGACTTCGACGTTGCGGAAGGAGGCAATCCGCTGGCGAGCGAGTGCGGCCATGTCTGCGCCTGGCTCGATGGCGGTCACTGAGCATCCGAGCGCTGCCAGCGAGCGCGTGGCCTGACCGGTACCGCAGCCCACCTCCAGCACCGACGACCGTTCGTCCATGCCGGTGATGGTGCCAAGGTCCGCGAACAACTCGTCGGGGTATCCCGGTCGAACCCGGTCGTAGAGCTCCGGCACCTCGTTGAACACTCGGCCGAGGTCGTTTCGGTTCGGGCGCGCCTTCGGATCATCAGTCACGAACGCACAAGCTATGAAGCTCGTCGACGGGGACGCCACTGGTTTAACGGCAGCTCCTCGACAGCAGCCGTGCCGGTTCTTTCTGTCTGCTTCGCCAGCATCGTTCGGTCGGGGATCCTTTCCGTACGGAGCATCTGCTTGGCGTGGTGGTCAACTGGCCCTCGGTGTGGCCTGACCGATGATTTTTCCGCGCCGTGCTGGTCTGTACGCCGAATACCGACTCACGGGAGTGTGACGCCATGCGGAAACTGACCTTTGCCATGAACATGAGCCTGGACGGCTACATCGCCGCGCCCGGCGACGACCTCGGCTGGAGCGTGCCGAGCGACGAGCTGTTCCAGTGGTGGTCCGACCGGGTGGGGGCGACGGGCCTGGCGCTGTACGGGCGCAAGCTGTGGGAGACGATGAGCTCCCACTGGCCGACCGCCGACCAGCAGCCGGGTGCCACACCGGCGGCGATCGAGTACGCCGGCCGCTGGCGGGACATGCCGAAGGTGGTGTTCTCCTCGACGACCAGCACGGTCGACTGGAACACCCGCCTGGTCACCGACGACGCGGTCACCGAGATCACCCGGCTCAAGGCCGACGACGGCGGCCCCATGGACGTCGGCGGCGCCACACTCGCCGCAGCGGCCATGCGGGCCGGGCTGATCGACGAGTACGCGATCGTCACCCATCCGGTCCTGGTGGGCGGCGGCACGCCGTTCTTCACGACCCTGGACAACTGGGTGAACCTGAGCCTGGTGGAGACCCGGACGTTTCCTGACGGCGTGGTGCTGACCAGGTACGAGACCAGGCGCTGAGTGCCCGATGTCGGATCAGCGCGGGCTTCGGGCCACCCAAGGATCTCGTGGCGCTGTGTTCCAAGGCGATCGTGACGTCCCTGCCGGATCCTGTTCTTCACCGCAGACGATCCGTCCGGATAGGGAATCCCTTCCGGGCAGCCGTCAAGAGCGCCCGCTCTCCCCTCCGACCGTATCTCGGCGGACTCCCGTCTGGTCGTCGAGCAGGTTCTGGGCGATGGTCGCGTAGTTGCTCGCGGTGGTGTGGGACAGGTTGAAGACCAGGGTGAGATGCAGCGGGTCGGCCCCGACGGTCAGTGCCTCGTGAAGTACCCGGTCGCCGCGGATGCGTTCGAGGTAGACGCCCTGGTGCAGTAGGTGCCGCTTAAGGTATTCGGGGCTGACGGGCCCGGTTCCCAGGGCTGTCTTCGCGTTGATCAGGATGTGCCGGTTGGGGGTCTTTGGCCAGGTGGCCCGGCGCTGGTCGAGCCAGGCCAGCAGGGTCTGGTACGGCAGTTCGCCGAGCCGTTGGCCGTGTTCGGCAATGGTGATCCTGCGGTTGGGCAGGTCGAGGTCGTCCAGGGTGAGGCTGCGGATAGCCGTGGCGCGGGCGGCGTGGACGGCAGCCAGGGCGACGATCAGCCGTTGCGCCGGGGTGACGGCGATCCGTTGGACGGCGAGCACTTCGGCGTCGGTCATCGGCAGCAGGCTGCGTGGGATGTCTTCCGAACTGAGTCGAGTGGTGGGGTTGGCGAAGATCAGGCCGTGCTTCTTGGCGAAGCGGAACAGTGAGCGCAGTGCCGCGATGGCGTTGCGACGCTGCCATCCACACAGGGGTGACAGTGCGGCCGTGACGTCGGAGACGGTGATTTCGCGCAGGTGATCACGGGGCGTCGCCCAGTTCTCCAGCAGGGGTCGGACGCCGCCGAAGTAGGCGTAGAGACAGGTGCGGGACCGGGGCTTGGCCCGGCTGTCACCGTCGAGGAGGACCAGCAGCCAGGCGCGGACGTCGTCGGCGAAGCCAGCAGGCAGTTCGGCGGTGCGGTCGTCGATCCACGAGCGGATCGCCGAGGCACTGTCGTCTTCGAGAAGTTCCAGGCGGGCGAGGACTTCGGCAACCCGAAAACTGGAAGCGTGTCGCGGTATTCGCCTACGGACTTCGGTGAGCTTCACGGGCTTGCCGGGCGGGCGATGCTCCAGCACCGCCGTCAGGCCGTCCATCGCGCACAGGACGAGCGACGGTGACCATCCGTTGGCCTCGCCAAGTTTTTTGGCGAGGGCCGCGGCCGACCGGAGCGCCGGATTGTCCGAGGTCAGGGCAGGGTGCTGCCAGCGGGGCAGGGGCGGGATGCCTGCCTTGCGGCGGTAGTAGGAGCCCAGGGCACGGCAGTTGTGGTCGCAGTAGGCCCGGTCTCGCCGCGATCCATTGGGCAGCGTCTTGCCGCAGTGCACGCAGTTCATCGAGGGGGCAGAGACCTGCCTGCGCGAGGACGCGGGGCGACGGCGCGCGGCTGGCCCACCGCCGTGGCCTGCGAGTTGGTCGCCGGTGCCGGCTCCGGCACCCGCTCCGGCTCGGGCAGCAACAGTTCCTCGACGCCGCAGCCGAGCACAGTGCAGATGACGTCCAGCTCGTCGAGCTTGACGGTGTTCGGTCGGCCGGACCACAGGCCCGACAT
>NZ_JBHSOA010000070.1:115267-149622 GCF_042655885.1 Streptomyces chlorus | reverse complement strand
TCTTCCACCTCCGTCCGAAACAACAGCGCCTCGTGGCGCACTGACAGCGTTCTTACCGGCACCCCAAGTCGGCCCCGGCCGCCGACGGCTGACGGTACCCCCTCGCGGCCCGTCCACCCCGCCGTTCCCGGCGACGGTGCGCGGGCCGCGGTGCCGTCCGGCGTGCACCGGGCCACACTCTCCGCTTCCTTGCCGCGCCGGTCGGTGCCGCGGGAGCGGGGGTCCGGGGGCCGGCGAAGGCCAATGCAGTTGCCTTACGGCGTGAGACACCCGGGAACGCTGCTGCCCCGCTCCGAGCTATCCGGCGGTTGCCGACCGGGGCACGCTGATGCGCGCGTTCTCACCTCGCATGGCCTGCGGCCAGCGACTGTCGATGACGCTCGCTGCGGATCGGCAGTCGCCGCAGGCGTTCTCCCTCTCTGGCAACCACCAGTAGTCGGAGGGCGCCATGTCGGCTCGCTGGATCCCGCACAGCGTCGCGTCGTAGGCCCCGAAGGCATGAGAGACATCGGGGGAAAGGCCGTCAGCGACAGCTCTCTCCCAGCGCATGCCCATGGGCTGGTACGGGGGCCGCGAGATCTCGAACCACTCGCCGCCCACATGGGTCGACGCATAGCACCAGGAGCAGGACCAGATCTGCTCTTCCCAAGCAGTCGGCGGCACAGGCCACTGCCACATCGCTCGTCCGCACACGTCGCACTTCACGGGCGGATCCTCACATACGGGGTGTCGGTAAGACTCGTGCAACCAGGTACACCCGTTTGAGTCGCTGCTGGAGGAGGAGCTAATGCGACGGCTGTGCGAGACCGTTGGCCTGGGGCTGGTCCGCCATACGAGCAGCGTCATCGCGGCGACCAGCGGGGCGGTGGCGTTCGGCGACCTGAGCGTGGCAGCCGGTGTCAGCAGCACTCATCTGGCACAGCGGTTCAAGGAGCTCATCGGCGTCACGCCGAAGCGGCTGGCCCGCACCTACCGCTTCGCCGCCACCGTGTTCGCGATCAACCCCGCCGGACCGGTCGACTGGGGCGACCTCGCCGGTGGCGCAGGCTACTTCGACCAGGCCCACTTCGGCCACGAGTTCCGGGCGTTCACCGGGCTCACGCCGACCCGGTACTTCGAAGTCCGGCGGCGGTTCCTGCGCGAACATCCCGGCCACGCGCTGGACGGCCGGCCGCTGCCGGCCGATTGATTTCTTACAAGAGCGACAGCTCACGACACGCTAATTTGGGGCACCCCAAAGCAGAGGAGAGCCCCGTGGGCAAGGTGGTCATGTACAGCTCGGTGTCGGTGGACGGCTTCGTCGCGGACGAGAATGACCAGCCCGGACCGCTGTTCGACTGGTTGTCCAGCGGTGACGTCCCGTTGGACGAGAGCGGCGAGCTGAAGGTGTCGCAGACGTCCTACGACTACACCCGGTCGTACTGGGACCAGATCGGAGTCACGATCGTCGGCCGCCACGTCTTCGACCTGACGGACGGCTGGGACGGGAAGCCGCCGGGCGGGATCGACCACGTGGTCGTCGTGACGCACCGGCCGGAGCCCGAGGGCTGGGACCCCGAGGCGCCGTTTCACTTCGTCAACGGCGTCGAGGCAGCCGTGGCCAAGGCGCAGGAGCTTGCGGGTGACCGCATGGTCGAGGTCGCCGCTGGCGACGTCGGTGGCCAGGTGCTTGCCGCGGGCCTGATCGACGAGGTGCGCATGGACGTCGTACCCGTCGTGTTCGGGTCCGGCAAGCGCTACTTCGGGTCGGTCCACGCGCAGCACTTGTTGGAGGATCCTGACGTGGTGATTCAGGGCAACCGGGTGCTTCACCTGCGCTATCGGGTGCGCCGTTGACCGATCTGAGCGGGTACGCGAAGAAGTCCACTGCGAACGGTGACACAAGAGAACTCATCGACGAACTCGCCACCGACGCCGACATCCTCGACGACGCGGGCAACCTCGCCCTGTCCGCCCACATCCTCCGCCACACCCTCGCCACCAACCTGCTGCGCGCCGGCGTCGACATCGTCGTCGTCGCCGAACTGCTCGGCCACGCCCGCCTCGACACCACCCGCCGGTACACCCTGCCCACCCACGCCGACCTCGAAGACGCCGTCGGACGCCTCCCCACCGATCAATAGGACACCGCTGACCTGGGCGAACTCAAACGGGTGTACCTGGTTGCACGAGTCTTACCGACACCCCCATACCCACGAACCTGGTCCCCATCTGCGGGGCGAAGAGCGCGTTCTCAGGGTGGTGACACGGCTTGCGATTCCTTCAGTGCTGGTCGTCCGGCCCGGCGGGAGCTCTTCTGCTTCGCGGTCGGGTTGTGGGCCCAGCGGCCAGGCTGCACGGTGTCGCGTCTGGCGCGGGTCCTCAGCACCGGCCATCGGTTGGGCTTCTTGATCGCCCGTGGGCAGTCCCGGCTGCGGCGGGCCGGGAGGATTCGGCTGCGTGCCTCACGTCCGGCCTCGGTATAGGAGCGGGTGAGCCTGGTCGTGGACGCTCCAAGCTGGGAAGGGATGCTGCGGCGGATGATGCGCACGTACCTCAGGTAGGACACGCGGTCTGCATCCAGGACCGGACGGGCGAGCGCAGCCGTGTGGGCGAACTGACGGATGGCCTGGTGAACCGCAAGGTAGGCCCACAGTTCCTGCCGGACGCCCTCCGGCGTCCGCGACCTGATCGGCCCGCCAGGGCCGAGGTGGTTCTTGATTTCGTCGAAGGCGAGCTCGATCTCCCAGCGTTCGCGGTAGAGCGCGACCAGTTCGGCGGCCGGGTACTGATCCGGGTCCAGCAGTGTCGTGCCCAGGTAGGCGATCTTGTCGTCCTTGGCGAAGGTGATGACGCGGTAGATCACGTGGCGGGACAGAGTCCGGCCTTCCCTCGCTGCTCGGAGCCGGACCTCCTTGCCCGGTCGCGCCATCGACAGATACGAGCCGTCCGGTAGTTCTTCCTGAGCGGTGCCGAGGTGGTTGGACTGGAGCCTGACCAGCAGATCCGCGCCCGCCATGGTGAAGACGTGAGCGAACTCGACCGACCAGAAGCCGCGGTCGGCGATGACCAGGTCTCCGGGGCCGGCGGAGCCGGCCAGCGGGTAGGCGAGGCTGCGCTCGCCATCGCGGTAGCCGCCGAGGCGGGCATCCAGGACTCCGTGCGTTCCGATCTCGGCAAGGACCACCGCCCTGACCTGGGGGAATCCGAAGGGGACACCTCCTGTAGTGGAGGGACCGTCGAAGGCGTCGCCGTTGCTCGTCGAATCCGGGAGATCGAACTGGGTGCCGTCCAGGGCGAGGAGCCGCAGCCCCCGCCACCACGCGCCGGGCGTGCCCGGGGTCGCGAGCGGGCCAGCCACCTGACGGAACACGGTCTCCAGCACGTCCTCCCCGAGGCGGGCACGAGCCCGGGACAACGACGACCGGTTCACCCGCGCGACGGCCCGGCTGCCCGGGATGCCGCTGGTCAGCACCCTCAGCACCTCCTCGTACGACTCCCGGGCGAACAGACACAGGGCCAGGACGAAGTACACGACCAGCCGCGTCGGCAGGAGTCGGCGGCGCCGCTCAGCCCGGTCGTGCTTGGCTATCGCCGCGTCGACCAGCTCGGCGGTGAACACCTTCGTCAGGATCCCGATCCGCACCCGCTGGCCCGCACCCCACCCCGTCACACGCGGGGCAACGATCTCCGCAGCTCAAAAGCAACTGCATTGGCCGGCGAAGGCCCCCGGCACCCACCGGCCCCGGCCCTCCGACTCTTTGACCAGCAGATAGGACGATCCCTTGACCCACCCCGACGAGGACGAGGTGAACCTCGCCCAGATCGCCCGTATGGCCGGAGTCGGCCGTGCGGCCGTCGTCAACTGGCGCCGCCGCCACGGCGGCCTGGATGCCGCCGGCGGCACCGCCGAGAGTCCCCGGTTCCCCCGCGCGGCCGTCGAACAGTGGCTGCGCAACCTGGACAGGCTCCCCGAGCCCGGCCCCGGCCCGGAGGGGGCGCGGTCGCCCGCCACCGTGACCTTCAGGGGAGGCCCGGCGATCACCGTGTACGGCGCCGAGCCGCACAGCCCGGCGCCGCCGTGGAGCGGCGGCGCCGACTACGAGGAGTTCAGCGGCTACATCGAGTCCGACCGGCCCGGCATCCCCTGGCCCACCGCCTCAGCACGGATCGACCTGCCCGGCAGCCCGCCGTACGAGGTGACCGACGCAGGCGTTGACATCAGCAGCTACGGGGGACACATGGAGTTCCTCAAGCTCATCTGGCCCGCCGCCCGGCGCCGGGCCCTTCCCGCCACGACCGAGACGACGGAGGCACAGGCATGACGGACGCCGCGCTCGAGACCCCGCAGACGGCGGCCACGGTTCCGCAGCAGGAGCCGCCCCTGCCCGAGGCGTTCGGGTGTCATTAACGAACGTGTCACCAGCCCCAAATCGGTGGAGCTTTGATGGATCTGCCGTTCGGACCTGGGGTGCTTCGGCATGCATCCATCCTCGCGCGGCTGCAGGTCTGGGCAGGAAGCTTTCGCCGGAATCCGTTGACCGCCCTCGAGGCCTGACGGGCTCCGGACCCGCAGCCGGATCCGGAGCCCGAACACGCCGACAGAGCCCATCCGGTGTCACAGTTATGCCGGTAACAGTGACGGGGCCCGACTGCTCATGGGATGGGACATGCGTCTCTGAGCTGCTACTCAATCCACCAGGCATCTGTTTTCGGCAGGGTGAAGTGGAGCCAGTGGGGCAGTGGGATTGAGGGCCAGTACTTCGGCAACGAGATCGGGAGCCGCCCTGGCTGGCGGTGTGTGACATGCCGCTGATGGCGGGGCCTTGGGCTGTTTGGTTGGTCACGCTGTGCTACGTTGACCCGCATGTTCCTCTTCCGTGCCTAGGAGCCCGTGCTGACTGCGCCCACCGGGCGCGGCTCTCGCTGCCCATGCACGTTTGAGCGCCTGTCAGCTCGGCGCTGTTTCTCCGAGGAACATGATCATGTCTTCGTCTTCCACGGCCCCTTCGTATGCGGCTGTGCTGCGCACCCGCTACGCCTGCCGCACGTTCGGTGCGGCGCTGCTGGGCCGACTTTCCTACGGAATGGTCTCTTTGTCGCTGGTGCTGGCGATCAAAGAGGCCACCAACTCCTATGCCGTAGCCGGCACCGTCATGGCTTTGTTCGGGCTGACCAGTGTCCTTCTCTCACCGGTCCGTGCCGGTCTGGTCGATCGGTACGGACCGCGCCGAGCTTTGGCCCCCATGGCCGCTGTCTACGCGCTGTTGCTGACCGGACTGGCCTTCGCGACCTCGTGGCCAGGTACGTCAGGAATTTTGCTGGGGGTCCTGGCTGTGTCCGCCGGCGCATGCACACCGCCGCTCGGTCCGGTGATGCGGACAGTGTGGAGCGACTTGGTTCCCGACCGGCGGCTGCTGCAGCGTGCGTACAGCCTGGACGCGGTTGCCGAGGAACTCCTGTTTGTCACAGGACCGCTGTTGGTGGGACTGCTGCTGCACGTCGCGGCGCCGTCGGTCGGTCTTGCAGTGAGTGCCGTACTCGTATTGACCGGCTCACTCGCCCTGATCTCGTCTCCGGCGGTCCGCAGCTGGGTTGGTCATAAGAAGGCTTCCGCCGGGCTGGCGCCGTCCGAGCAACTCGTCTCCGGCGTGCAATCTGCCTCGCTGCGCCGACGGCCGATGCAAGGCGGCCCTGGGCTGCGTCAGGCGATCGCCGTCTCAGCCGCGGTGGGCATGTGTCTGGGAGCGTTCGATCTCCTGGTGATCGCCTTCGCTGACGAACATGACGACCCTGGGGTGGTCGCGTGGGTCCTGGCCGCGCTGTCCGGGGGCAGCGCCATCGGCGGCCTGGTCTATGGCGCCGTTCCATGGCGCGTCTCAAGCAGGCTGCGGCTGGCGTTCCTTGCGGTGGCTCTGGGACTGACGCTGGCCGCGACGGGACTCTCCCCCCATCCCTATGTGCTCATCGGGTGGGCGGCGCTCGGCGGACTGTTCGTCGCCCCGGCTATCACCACCGCCTACCTGATCGCCGACGAGTGCGCCAATCCGGCCGCCCGCACCAAAGCGGGCGCATGGGTCAACACCGCTTTCAATGCCGGTTCAGCGGGGGCAACAGCCGCCACCGGGCTCTTGGTGGGCCGCCTCCCCCTGCCCGTGTGCTTCGCACTTGCCGCGGCCCCGGCCGTGTTGTCCGCAGCAACAGCCCTACACCGGGCCCACTGGCCTGCCGCAGTCACCGCCGCAGCCCGTGAGGGAACGGACCTCTGACGCAGAACAGCATGTCAATCCCCTGGTTCAGGGCTTGGTCATGGTCGTGGATCTCGTAAGTCATGATCGCGAGGCCGGAAGCAGGCTGGACAGCGCCAGAGGGTGGCCGGCCTTGGGGACCAGCGGTACAGCCGTTGGCGCTAAGCACTTGATCTTGGTTGCTTAGCAGGTGGGATGCCCAGGGCCCCGGAGAGGGGGCACGATCGTGGGGCCTTGCGCTGAACCTGGGCGGCGGGTTATCGCGGGCGGCTAAGGTCGCCGGGTCTGTTGTCGTACGAGAGGGAAGTGCGCGATGCCCGAGCGGGTCTGGCACCCCATCAGCAAGCTGGAGTTCTTCATCGATCACACCCGGCGCTGGCTGGCGGATGTGCAGGAGCACGCCGACACGCTGGAGGAGGCCCGCACCGAGCCACATGTACTGGCGGACTCCGATGTAGCGCGGATCAAGCGGGTCTACACCGAGCAGGCCGGCGACCTGACGCTGTTCGAGGAGCAGGCGGAGAAGTGGGGCCGACTCCCGGACCTCAGCCCGTCGCGGCGAGCGAAGCTCAAGACCCTTGACGAGCAGCTCGCCGGGCTGCGGGAGCTGAACAAGAAGGTGCTGGCCCTGGCCGAGGAACTGGCCAAGGGCACCATCGACACGGTGATGGCCGCCTCCGATGAGGAGTTGGGCCTGGCCGCGCTGCTCGGCGAGCGGCCGTGAAACGGGCGCGGGCCGTTGAACTGGTCGAACAGATGCTTCACCGGCTCGACGGTGACGGTGCCTGGCCGCTGGCCCTGGTCCGGGAGGTCTGGCTCTTCGGGAGCTTCGCCCGTGGCGCCCTGGAGCCGCACGATGTCGACGTGGCGGTGTGCTTCGAGCGCGACGAGCGGATACGGCAGGCCGTCATAGCGTCCCTGTTCTCCGGCGGCGGCAGCCCCTACGCCCCGCTTCGCCGCGCCCTCGCGGGGACATCGCGCGGGCTTCAGTTCCAGTTCGAGGACCAGGAGCGCGAGCAGCTCCGGGCCGAGGGGGTGGCCATGCTCCCGCTGTGGAGGCGCGGCGACACGCTCGGCCAGGCCCTCGCCGTCCTGCACGGGATCGACGAGGACCCGGGCGCCGGCCGGGCCGAGCGCGACGACATGCTCGACGCGTTCGTTGGCCTCGACCGGTACATCCCCCGCCCCGTACGCGCGGAGCTGGTCGGGTGGCAGCAGCAGGGCTTCATCGCCGTTTCCTAGGTCGCGCTGCCCGACGCCCCCGAAGACATGGCCCTGCTGGAGGACCCGGACATGAAATGGGCCGTCGGCGGGCGGTGGAAGGACGACAGCCCGCTGCGGCGCGCGGCCCTCGCGGGCCTGGCCTATCTGGACGGCCTCGGCGCCGAGCTCGACGACGTCGACCTGACGGGTGAACGGCTGTCCACCGCGCGGCGGATGGCCGGGCAGCGGACCGAGGCCCGCTGGTGGATCAACTGGAAGTGGCGCGGCTACTTGGGCATCGCGCCCTGCGTCACCGGCGGGGAAGCCTGGCTCGAAGTGGTCCAGCCCACCCGCACGCGTCCGCTGAACGCTCTGGTGATCCAGCCGGGACCGAACGCCGCGGCCTTCCGGGACTGAGGTGCCAAGGATGTGCGCCTTGGGGACAAGTGTCGATAAACGACCGTCTGTCGACGCTCGGCGCAGTGATCACAAATTCGCAGGTGGGAAGTGTCGGCAACTCGCGTCGGAAATCAACGTCGGAGAACAGTTCTTCGGGTAGTTTCCGACGATGCTCATTGGCTACTGCCGCACATCGACGGCCGACCAGAACCCCGATCATCAGATCGACGCACTACTCCGCAACGGCGTCGACCGCGACAACATTCACGTCGACGTCGCCAGCGGAGCGAAGGCGTCCCGCCCGAAGCTCGACCTCGTCATGCAGTTGCTCCGCGAGGGCGACACGTTGAAGGTGACCCGGCTCGACCGGCTCTCCCGCTCCGTGCTGCACCTGGTGACCCTCGGCGCCGAACTGCGCGAGCGCGGAATCGGGCTGCACGTCATCGAGCAGGGCATCGACACCGCCACGATGGAGGGGCGGGCTATGTTCGGGATGCTGTCCGTGCTGGCGGAGCTCCAGCGCGAGCTGATCGTGGCGAACACGAACGACGGCCTCGCCTCCGCGCGGGCCCGCGGCCGGGTGGGCGGGCGCCGGCCGAAGCTCACCGAGGATCAGGCCGCGCTCGCGCAACGGCTCTACGACGAACGGGAGAAGACGGTCCAACAGATCGCCGACATGTTCAGCGTGCCGAGATCGACGGTGTACGGGCACCTCGACAAGACCAAGATCGTCCCCCGCCAACCCAAGAAGACCGCAATCACGAAGCCCTGACCGCTACCGACTGGTTACTTGTCACCTGGTTCGTCGCTCGTTAACGGCACCCCAACCGGCTCCGCACTCACCAACGCGAACCGCAACCCGGTGAACCATCGCGGTCAAAGCACTAGAGTGCCCGTCGCACCACGGGAGGGGAGCATGGCGGAGCAGAGTTGGCAGCTCAGACAGGGTGAGCGACTGGTAGGAACCTTGGTCCTCGAAAGCGGCGATATGTTCTGGTCTGACTGTCACTTCGAACCCGGCCCAGCATGGGAAGAATTTGCTCCCCTCTTCGCCGCGTCCCGTGATGCCTGGCGCCGTGGTGACGAGGGTGCCGCCTTGGCCGCAGACGAGACGATCTACGCCCAAGACCTGCTCCTCGTTCCGGATAGCGGCGGAGCCCCGATCGCGGAGTTCCTGATTCGAATCGAGGGGGAAGTCGCCCGATTCCGGCACTGATCCGACGCGTCACGCCCGTTCGGACTTCTAACGCCAGCGTTGGTGCAGAGAAGATCCACGTCATCCGGTCCCGCTTCCACGCGTCAGGGAATAGACCTTCCAGGCGGCGGGCAGGCCGATTTCCGGGGAGTACGCCTGGTAGACGGTGATCGTGGATGCTGTGTAGGCCGCGCGGATCCCGCGTTGCGGTTCTTCCATGGCATACAGCGTGGAGGCGTCCAGGGGGCGCGGCCAATGATTTTCAACGGCCGTTCATGTCGGCGGAGAGCCGGCCGAAGCACTGCTGCCGGTGCCGTGGCCGTCGTCTTGAAGCAGGGGTTCGTGCGGCCGGGGCCGGCTACTTGTCCGCCACCTCCGGCGCCGGAGCGACACCCATCGGGCAGGACGCCCCCCGGTTCCTCTCGAACGGATCGCTCGGCTTGACGCCCGTCCCGTTCACGGTGTTCTGCCCCACCGAGGAGAAGGGCGGACCGAGAACGAACCGGTACGGGGCTCCCGCACATGCATACCGGTCGGTATGCTCGGTTCGTCAGTCAACCCGTGCGGCTGCCTCTGTGCCTGCCCGTCCGCCTGTCCGCGCGTCACCGCCGCCGTACCCGGGAGGTTTCATGTCCCGCACCGCTCTTCGTATCTGCCCTCTGTGCGAGGCCACCTGCGGCCTGACCCTCATCCTCGACGAGGGCAGGGTCACCGGCGCCCGGGGCGACCGCGACGACGTCTTCAGCAAGGGGTTCATCTGCCCCAAGGGCGCCTCCTTCCCCGCCGTCGACGCCGACCCCGACCGGCTGCGCGGCCCGCTCGTCCGGGTCGACGGTGTGTTGCGCGAGGCCAGTTGGGAGGAGGCGTTCGACGCGGTCGCCGCCGGCATCCGGCCCGTCGTCGAACGCCATGGCCCGGACGCCGTCGGGGTCGTCCTCGGCAACCCCAACGTGCACACCGTGGCCGGCGCCCTCTACCCGTCCGTCCTGATCGCCGGGCTCGGCACCCGCAGCCTCTTCACCGCCTCCACCGTCGACCAGATGCCCAAGCACGTGTCCAGCGGACTCCTCTTCGGTGACGCCAACGCGATCCCCGTACCCGACCTCGACCGCACCGACCACCTGCTACTGATCGGCGCCAACCCTCTGGAATCCAACGGGAGTCTGTGCACGGCACCCGACTTTCCCGGCCGCCTCAGGGCGCTCAGGGCCCGTGGTGGCACCCTCACCGTCGTCGACCCGCGCCGCACCCGCACCGCCCGCCTCGCCGACCGGCACATCGCCATCCGGCCCGGCACCGACGCCCTGCTGCTCGCGGCGATGGCGTCCGTGCTCGTCGAAGAGCACCTCGTCGACCTGGGGGACTGCGCTCCCCATGTGCACGGCGTCGCCGAACTCGCCGACGCCGTGCGGGACTTCACCCCCGAGGCCGTCGCCCCGGCCTGCGACGTCGACGCGGACACCATCCGCACCCTCGCCCGCGAACTCGCCGCCGCCCCCGCCGCCGCCGTCTACGGCCGCATCGGAAGCTGCACCGTCCCGCACGGCACCCTGGCCAGCTGGCTCGTCGACGTCCTCAACATCCTCACCGGCAACCTCGACCGGCCCGGCGGCGCCCTCTTCCCCCGTGCCGCCACCGACAGGACCCCGCGCCCCGCCGGACCCGGCCGCGGCTTCGCCCTCGGACGCTGGCACTCCCGGGTGAGCCGGCACCCCGAGGCCAAGGGCGAACTGCCGCTCTCCGCCCTCGCCGAGGAGATCGACACCGCCACCGAGGAGGGCGAACCGCTGCGCGCCCTCATCGCCGTCGCCGCCAACCCGGTCCTGTCCGCACCCGACGGCGACCGCCTCGACAAGGCCCTCGGCTCCCTCGACTTCATGGTCAGCGTCGATCCGTACCTCAACGAGACCTCGCGCCACGCCCACGTCGTCCTGCCGCCGCCCCCGCCCGCGCAGAGCCCGCACCACGACTTCGCCTTCAACACCCTCGCCGTACGCAACCAGGTCCGCTACACCCGCCCCGCCCTCCCGCTGGAACCCGGCCGCATGGCGGAGACCGAGATCCTGGCCCGGCTCCTCCTCGCCGCCACCGGCCGGCACGGAGCCGACCCTGCGGCCGTCGACCAGTTGGTCATCGACCAGACCCTGGGCAGGGCGGTGCACGACCCGCACTCCCCGGTGCACGGCCGCGACCCGAAGGAACTCGCGGGGCTGCTCACCGGTCACGACGGCCCCGAGCGGCGGCTGGACATGATGCTCCGCCTCGGCCCCTACGGCGACGGCTTCGGCGCCGACCCGGACGGCCTCACCCTCGACCGACTGCTCGCCCACCCGCACGGCATCGACCTCGGCCCCCTGAATCCCCGCCTTCCGCAGCCCCTGAAGACCCGCAGCGGGCAGGTGGAACTTCTGCCGGAACCGATCGCCGCCGACCTTCCCCGGCTGCGCGCCGCCCTCGACGAACGCCCCGACGGCTTCGTCCTGGTCGGCCGCCGCCATCTGCGCTCCAACAACAGCTGGATGCACAACGTGCCCGCCCTCACCGGCGGCACCAACCGGTGCACCCTGCAGATCCACCCCGACGACGCCGAACGCCTCGGTATCCGGGACGGGCAGCCGGTACGCGTCCGGGGCGCCGGGGGAGAGGTGACCGCGCCCGCCGAAGTGACCGACGGGCTGCGCCGGGGCACGGTGAGCCTGCCGCACGGCTGGGGCCACGACCGGCCCGGTACCCGGCTGCGGCACGCGGCGGCCGACCCCGGCGTCAACGTCAACCAACTGCTCGACGGCAGCCTCCTCGACCCGCTGTCGGGCAACGCCGTGCTCAACGGGGTGCCCGTCGAGATCGCACCGGGGGTCGCACCGGGAGCCGCGCCCGGGGCCGCACCAGGATCGGCCACGTGACCGAAAGGCGCACCACGCTGTCACCGCGCTGAGCCGGACGGAGCCGCGGTCCGGTGTTCTGCGCTTGCCGGCGGGTCGGGCACGACGTCCCGGCGCCGGGGGAGCGCACCGAGCGGGCGCAGCCGGATCCCGCCCCCGCCGGGCCCCGGCTGCCCGACGACCTCGTCGTCCGCACCCCCACCCCGGACATCGGTCTCCGGCACGGCATGCAGGTGCCGCTCCTGGTCGACATCACCCACCTGTTCGTCTTCGACCGGCACGGAGAACGGATCTGCCCCAACCCGGCGCGGCTGCCCGACCTGGACGAGTGACGCTGCGGCCCGCCCGGACGCCCCCGTCCCCGCACCAGCCGCTGCCGAGCCGTGTCCGTGTCCCCCTGGCGTCATTAAATTAGCGCCGCTAGTTTATGAGGTGGACGACGACGCCCCGCCCCGGAGGAAACGCGATGAAGGCATACGACGGCATGTACATCGGCGGCGCCTGGCGCCCCGCCGCCGGTCCGGACGTGATCGAGGTCGTGAACCCGGCCGACGGGCAGGTGATCGCCACCGTCCCCGCGGGCACGGTCGAGGATGTCGACGCCGCCGTGCGGGCGGCCCGCGCCGCCCTCCCCGCCTGGGCCGCGACCGCGCCCGCCGAGCGCGCGACCCGTCTCGCCGTCCTCCGTGACGTGCTGGTGGCCCGGCAGGACGAGATCGCGCGGACGGTGACCGCCGAACTCGGAGCACCCCCGAAGCTCTCGCAGACCGTGCACGCGGCCGTGCCGATCGTGGTGGCGGGCTCGTACGCCGAGCTGGCGGCGACGTACCCCTTCGAGGAGCGGACGGGCAACTCGACCGTCCTCCACGAGCCGGTCGGTGTGGTCGGCGCGATCACCCCCTGGAACTACCCCCTGCACCAGATCGTCGCCAAGGCCGCCCCGGCCCTCGCCGCCGGCTGCACCATCGTCGTCAAGCCCGCAGAGGACACCCCGCTGGTGGCCCGGCTCCTCGCGGAGGCGATGCACGAGGCCGGCGTCCCGGCGGGCGTGTTCAACCTGGTCACCGGACTCGGCCCGGTGGCGGGCCAGGCCCTCGCCGAACACCCGGGCGTCGACCTGGTCTCCTTCACCGGCTCCACCGCCGTCGGCCGCCGGATCGGCGCCGTTGCCGCGGCCGCCGTCAAGAAGGTCGCCCTCGAACTCGGCGGCAAGTCCGCCAACGTGATCCTCCCCGGCGCCGATCTGGCACGGGCGGTCAACGTCGGGGTCGCCAACGTGATGTCCAACTCCGGCCAGACGTGCAGCGCCTGGACCCGCATGCTGGTCCACCGCGACCAGTACGACGAGGCCGTCGAGCTCGCCGCGGCCGCCGCCGCCAAGTACGGCGACCGTATCGGCCCCCTCGTCAACGCCAAGCAGCAGGAACGGGTGCGTGGTTACATCGAGAAGGGCGTCGCCGAGGGTGCGCGCCTGGTCGCCGGTGGCCCCGACGCGCCGCGCGAGCAGGGCTGCTTCGTCAGCCCCACCGTCTTCGCCGACGTCACCCCGGACATGACCATCGCCCAGGAGGAGATCTTCGGCCCCGTCCTGTCCGTCCTGCGCTACGAGGACGAGGAGGACGCCCTGCGCATCGCCAACGGCACCGTCTACGGACTCGCCGGCGCGGTCTGGGCCGCCGACGAGGCGCAGGCGGTGGCATTCGCCCGCCGCATGGAGACCGGCCAGGTCGACATCAACGGCGGCCGCTTCAACCCCCTCGCGCCCTTCGGCGGTTACAAGCAGTCGGGCGTGGGCCGCGAACTCGGTGTGCACGGCCTGACCGAGTACCTCCAGACCAAGTCCCTCCAGTTCTGAGCCATTTCTGAGCCAGTTCTGACCCGGCTCGGGCCCAGTTCCTCGAGCACTGACCAAGTCCATCCGGTTCCAGGGGAGTCCCACTGCCATGGTTGTCCGCGCCGCTGTACTGTCCGCCGTCGACGCCCCGTTGGAGATCACGGGGATCGACCTGCCCGAGCCCGGCCCCGGGAAGGTCCGGGTCCGGCTCGCCGCAGCCGGGGTCTGCCACTCCGACCTGTCCCTGACCAACGGCACCATGCGTCTCCCGGTCCCGGCGGTGCTGGGCCACGAGGGGGCCGGCACGGTCGTCTCCGTCGGCGAGGGCGTCACCCATGTCGCGCCCGGCGACGGCGTCGTCCTCAACTGGGCGCCCTCCTGCGGTGCCTGCCCCGCCTGCGCGCGCGGCGAGGTATGGCTGTGCGCCGATGCCCTGAGCGGCGCCGCCGCGGTGCACGCTCACCGTGCCGACGACGGCACCGCGCTCCACCCCGGCCTGAACGTCGCCGCCTTCGCCGAGGAGACGGTGGTGCCCGCGTCCTGCGTCCTGCCCGCCCCCGACGGCGTGCCGCTCACCGACGCCGCCCTGCTCGGCTGCGCCGTGCTCACCGGCTACGGGGCCGTCCACCACTGCGCGCAGGTCCGGCCCGGTGAGTCGGTCGCGGTGTTCGGCGTCGGGGGAGTGGGCCTCGCAGCCCTCCAGGCGGCCCGGATCGCGGGCGCGGCGACGATCGTCGCGGTCGACGTCTCCCCGGCGAAGGAGGAGCTGGCCCGCTCCGCCGGGGCGACCGAGTACGTCGTGGCCTCGGACGCCACCGCCCGCGAGATCCGGGCCCTCACCGGGAAGCAGGGCGTGGACGTGGCCGTCGAGTGCGTGGGCCGCGCGACCACCATCCGCACCGCCTGGGAATCCACCCGGCGCGGCGGACGCACCGCGGTCGTCGGCATCGGCGGCAAGGACCAGCAGGTCACCTTCAACGCCCTGGAGATCTTCCACTGGGGCAGGACCCTGTCCGGCTGCGTCTACGGCAACTCCGACCCCGCCCGCGACCTCCCCGTCCTCGCCGGGCACATCCGGGCGGGCCGGCTGGACCTGGGCGCCCTGGTGACGGAACGGATCGCCCTGGAGGGCATCCCGGCCGCCTTCGACAACATGCTGGCGGGCAAGGGAGGACGGGCCCTGGTGGTCTTCTAGAAGGACCCGGTACGGCGAGCGGAGGTTTTGCCGTTCGATCGGAGTCCGGGGAACGTGCACGGCGTCACCCGGTAGGTGGGTGTTGCGCAACGGACCCGGGTCCGGCCGTGGGCCGTGATGCTCCGGAGTTTCCCTCGGGGGCGGGGCGTCGGGCGCTTGGTCATGCCGAGCCGGACGCCCGGTCGGGCCGCACCTCCCGCACGGCCGGTGCCTCCCGGACGCCGTGTGTCTTTTCCCGGGGCTCCTCCGGGGCCGGGGCCGGGACCGTGCCCGCCGGACCCGCGGTCCCGGACCCCGCCCGCAGCCCCGCCCCGGCCCGTGACCGCGACACCGCCACGCCCGCGAGGCACAGGGCGCCTCCCAGCAGGGTGAGCGGGCCCGGTACCTCGCCCAGCGCGAGCCAGGACATCAGCACGACCAGGGCGGGCACCGCGTACGTGGTCGCGCCCATGCGGCTCGCGGTCGTCCTGGTCAGGGCGTAGGCCCAGGTGGTGAACGCGAGGGCGGTCGGGAAGACGCCCAGGTAGACCATGTTGAGTGTGGCGGAGACGGGCGCGTCGGCGGCCTCCCGGACGAGCTGCCCGGCGAAGGGCAGACACACCACCGCCCCGATCAGGCACCCGTACGTCGTCACCTGCAGGGGGCTCCCCGTCCCCAGGGCGGGCTTCTGCGCGACCACGCCCGCCGCGTACGCCATCGCCGCCAGCAGACACAGCACCACCCCGAGCACCGATGAGCCGCCCTCGCCGGACATCGACAGCCCCACGGTCACCGCCCCGGCGAACGACACGGCCATGCCGGCCAGCAGCCGCGGCGGCACCGAGTCCCCGAGCAGCCGGGCGCCGAGCAGCGCGATGAGGATCGGCCCGACATTCACCACGAGGGCCGCGGTGCCCGCGTCGACCTGCTGCTCGCCCCAGTTGAGGACGACCATGTAGAAGCCGAACCAGAGCACCCCCGACACCATGATCCCGCGCCACGCGGAGCGCGGCGGTATCCCTTCCCTCCGCCACAGGCAGATCGTCCCCAGCACCAGCACGCCGGAGGCCAGCCGCCCGAGGGCGAGTGCCCCCGGCGAGTAGGCGGCCCCCGCGCTGCGGATCGACACGAAGGCGGAGGCCCACAGCACCACGGTGACGGTGGCGGCCCCGGCGGCGAGCAGTTCCGCACGTCGGGTGGGGCGCGGACGGAAGACGTTCATCATGATCCAGAGGTTAGGAGGGGAAGGATCCCGCAGGCTCGCGGTTTTCGGACGGAGCGTACGGGCGTACGGAGCGTACGGGCGTACGGAGCTGGTCATGGCGGAGTGAGCGGAGCGGTGCGGTGGGCGCCGGTCACCGCAGGGCCGACTCCTCGATTCCCAGCAGTTCCGACAGCGCCCGCTCGCCCTCCTGCGTCACCTTCACCGCGCGCTCGGAACCGATGCGGACGCACCACCGCACGCCCAGGGCGTGCCGGCACAGAGCCGCCCCGGCGGCTCCGGCGAGGTGGGGGCGGCGTTCCGTCCAGTCCAGACAGGCGCGGGCCAGCGGGCGGCGGCCGCGCCGGTCGAGGCCGATGCCGAGGGCGTCGAACCAGCGCAGGCCCGCCTCGGTGAGCGCGAACCCGGTGTCCTGGAGCAGCAGCCCGCGGGCCGTGAACGCGTCCGTGAGCGCGATTCCGAGCCGGCCGGCGAGATGGTCGTAGCAGGTCCGCCCGCGGGCCGTCGCCGAGTCCGCACCCGCCTGCCGCAGGGTGCGCGGACGCCGGTGCGCACCCGGGGCGACCTGCGCGGTCAGTTCCTCCACCAGCTGGGCGACTCGCGCGTCGGCGAGCCGTACGTACCGGTGCCGGCCCTGCCGTTCCTCGGCGAGCAGCCCGCCGGCGACGAGCTTGCCCAGATGCTCGCTCAGTGTGGAGGGGGCGACACCCGCGTGCCGCGCCAGCTCGCCCGCCGTCCACGCCCGGCCGTCCAGCAGTGCCAGCAGACACGCGGCCCGGGTCTCGTCGGCGATCAGCCCGGCGAGCCGTGCGAGTCCGGCGGCTCGGGGGTCCTTCGTGGTCATGCGTCCCAGCATGCGGTACGGACACTTCGGCGACGGCCGAACCGTACGGTCGTACCGTCCCACGGTCCGCGCCCGTGCCGCCCGCGGACGCCCTACTCGGTGCCCCGCGCCTGCTCGTACTGCCCCGTCAAGCCGTCCAGCAGCGCCGTCAGGCCCGTCTCGAAGGCTCGCTCGTCGATCTTCTCCTGCTTCTCGGCGAGCAGATGGGCCTGACCGAGGTGGGGATAGTCGGCGGGGTCGTAGGCGCCGGCGTCGTCCACGAAACCCCCGGCGAAGGAGCCGAGCGCCGAACCCATGATGAAGTACCGCATCAGCGCGCCGATGGACGTGGCCTGCGGGGGCGGCCAGCCCGCCTCGACCATCGCGCCGTAGACCGCGTCGGCAAGCCGCAGGGCGGCCGGGCGGCGGCCGGGGCCGCGCGCCAGGACCGGCACGATGTTGGGGTGGGCGCGCAGCGCTGCCCGGTAGGAGACGGCCCAGTCGTGCAGCGAGGTCCGCCAGTCCCGGCCGTCCTCGAACATCGACAGGTCGACCAGCGCGCTCACCGAGTCGGCCACCGCCTCCAGGATCTCGTCCTTGGTGCGGAAGTGGTTGTAGAGCGAGGGCCCGCTGACCCCCAGCTGTGCGGCGAGCCGACGCGTGGAGAGGGCCGCCAGGCCCTCCGCGTCCACGAGCTCCCGTGCCGTCTCGACGATCCGGTCGGTGCTGAGCAAGGGCTTGCGCGGTCGGGCCATGGCGCACATAGTAGGGCTGGACCAGAAAACTAGCAGTGGTAATTAAAATCCCGGGGTTGGGTGACTGTCATGAACCTGGAGCTCAGCGAGGAGCAGAGCGCCGTCCGCCGGCTCGCCCGGGACTTCGTCGAGCGTGAGGTCGCGCCCCACGCCACGGCCTGGGACCGTGCCGAAGAGGTCGACCGGGGCATCGTGAAGAAACTGGGCGACCTCGGCTTCCTCGGGCTGACGATCGACGAGCGGTACGGCGGCTGTGGCGGCGACCATCTCGCGTACTGCCTGGTCACCGAGGAGCTGGGCCGCGGCGACTCCTCCGTGCGCGGGATCGTCTCCGTGTCCCTGGGGCTGGTCGCCAAGACCGTCGCCGCGTGGGGCAGCGAGGAGCAGAAGCGGACCTGGCTCCCCGGGCTCACCTCCGGCGCATACGTCGGCTGCTTCGGCCTCACCGAGCCGGGTACCGGTTCCGACGCCGGGAACCTCTCCACCCGTGCGGTGCGCGACGGTGGAGGCACCTCCCGCTCGAGCGGAGCCGAGAGTGGGGGAGACTACGTCATCAACGGCACCAAGATGTTCATCACCAACGGCACCTGGGCCGATGTCGTTCTGCTGTTCGCCCGGTCCACCGACGCCCCCGGCCACAAGGGTGTGTCCGCCTTCCTCGTGCCCGCCGACACCCCCGGCCTGACCCGTCGCGCCCTGCACGGCAAGCTCGGCCTGCGCGGCCAGGCCACCGCCGAGCTGGTGCTGGAGGACGTACGCGTGCCCGCGTCCGCAATGCTGGCCCCCGAGGGAAAGGGCTTCTCGGTCGCCATGTCCGCCCTCGCCAAGGGCCGTATGTCGGTCGCCGCGGGCTGCGTCGGCATAGCCCAGGCCGCGCTCGACGCGGCCGTGCGGTACGCGGGGGAGCGCGAGCAGTTCGGGAAGACCATCGCCCATCACCAGCTCGTCCAGGAACTGATCAGCGACATCGCCGTGGACGTCGACGCCGCCCGGCTGCTGACCTGGCGGGTCGCCGACCTGATCGATCGTGGGCAGCCGTTCGCCGTCGAGTCCTCCAAGGCCAAGCTCTTCGCCTCGGAGGCGGCCGTGCGCGCCGCCAACAACGCCCTCCAGGTCTACGGCGGTTACGGCTACATCGACGAGTACCCGGCGGGCAAGCTGCTGCGCGACGCCCGCGTCATGACGCTCTACGAGGGCACGAGCCAGATCCAGAAGCTGGTCATCGGGCGTGCGCTGACCGGGGTTTCGGCGTTCTGAGACGAGGCAGGCCGCCGGGCGGGACGGTACGGAAAGGGCGGACCGGACGGGGCGGACCGGCCGGTCCGAGTAGCCGGTCCGTGGTGGATCTGAGTATCCCGACGGATGCGCGGAGTGCCGCGGTCGCCGACCCTGTTCCCCATGAGTGACACACCGGTCAAGCAGCAGAACACGGCGGCCTTCTACGGTCAGGCCGTCGCATCGTTCGCCGTCGCCCTGGGGGCGACCGCCTTCGGCATCGTCCGGCTCGAGGCCGACGCCTGGGTGCGCGGCTTCATGGCGATCGCCGTCCTGTACCTCGTCACCTCCGCCTTCACCCTGGCCAAGGTCATCCGCGACCGTCAGGAGGCCGGCCGGATTGTGAGCCGGGTGGACCAGGCGCGGCTGGAGAAGCTCCTTGCGGAGCACGACCCCTTCGAGAAGCTGTGAGCACTCCGCGGGACGGTGACCGGTCCCCGCTCGGATGAGCGGGCAGGAGACTGCCCCTAAGCGATCGCTCACCCTTGCCGGTAGGGTGTTACCCCTGCCAGTGAATGGGGTGAGCGATGAGTACGGCGGAGGAGACGGCCGGCGCCGAGGCGCAGCCGTGGGGTGAGGTCACGCCCGACGCGGCCCGACGGCTGCTGCTCGCCGCCGTCGAGGCGTTCGCGGAGCGTGGCTACCACGCCACGACGACCCGCGACATCGCGGGCCGCGCCGGCATGAGCCCGGCCGCGCTCTACATCCACTACAAGACCAAGGAAGAGCTGCTCCACCGCATCAGCAGGATCGGCCACGAGAAGGCCCTGGACATCCTGCGTACCGCGGCCCGCGCCGAGGGCAGCCCGACCGGGCGCCTCGCCGAGGCGGTGAGCTCCTTCGTCCGCTGGCACGCGGGCGGACGCACCACCGCACGGGTCGTGCAGTACGAACTCGACTCGCTCGGCCCCGATGCCCGCGCCGAGATCATCGCCCTGCGCCGGCAGGTCGACGCCGAGGTGCGCGGGATCATCGAGGAGGGTGTGCGCTCGGGCGAGTTCGACGTCCTCGACGTGCGGGGGACCACCCTCGCCGTGCTCTCCCTCTGCATCGACGTGGCGCGCTGGTTCAACGTCAACGGCTCCCGCACCCCCGAGGAGGTCGGCGCCCTCTACGCCGACCTCGTCCTGCGCATGGTCGGCGCCGAGCGCACGGACACGACCCGGGAGGAGTAGCGCACGGCCCGCCGGGCCTCAGAGGTGGTCCCGCCGGGTCTCAGGGACAGTCCCGCCGGGCCTCAGAGGTAGTACCGGGCCACCGACTCGGCCACGCACACCGGCTTGTCGCCGCCCTCGCGCTCCACGGTGAACGCCGTGGTCACCTGGACACCGCCCCCCACCTCGTCGACGGCGGTGACCTTCGCGGTGGCACGCACCCGCGATCCCACCGGGACGGACGCGGGGAAACGCACCTTGTTCGTACCGTAGTTGACGCCCATCTTCACGCCCTCGACGGAGAGCAGCTGCGGGCCGAACAGCGGCAGCAGCGACAGCGTCAGATAGCCGTGCGCGATGGTCGTGCCGAACGGCCCCGCCGCGGCCCGCTCCGGATCGACGTGGATCCACTGGTGGTCACCGGTGGCCTCGGCGAACAGATCGATCCGCTTCTGGTCGACCTCCAGCCAGTCCGTGTACCCCAGCTGCTCACCCACCGCCGCCTTCAGGTCGTCGACGGACGTGAAGATTCTCGGCTCTGCCATGTCCCGGCCTTCCGCGTCACGTGATGGCACGCGCCACTCGCGCGCATGCCTAAGCGACTGCTTAGCATGGTCGGCCGTGCGGCCCTTGTCAACGGACCCGCAGCCGCGGCGGGGTGGGTAGCCTTCGAGGCGTGCCCCAGATTCCGGAGAAGATCCACGAGCTCACGGTCGGCCGGCTCGCCGCGCGCAGCGGCGCCGCCGTCTCGGCCCTGCACTTCTACGAGTCCAAGGGTCTGATCAGCAGCCGACGCACCTCGGGCAACCAGCGCCGCTACACCCGTGACACCCTGCGCCGGGTCGCTTTCATCCGGGCCGCCCAGCGGGTCGGTATCCCGCTCGCCACGATCCGCGGGGCGCTCGCCGAACTGCCCCAGGAACGTACCCCCACCCGGGACGACTGGGCCCACCTCTCCGAGGCGTGGCGTGCGGAGCTGGACGAGCGCATCAAGCAGCTCAACAGGCTGCGCGACCACCTCACCGACTGCATCGGCTGCGGCTGCCTCTCGCTGGACACCTGCGTCCTGTCCAACCCGGACGACGTCTTCGGCGACCGTCTGACGGGCTCCCGGCTGCTGGCCGAGAAAGGACTCCCCGGGCCGGGCACCCCGCAGGCCGGCACCGGCACCGCGTGACAGTGGGGGCGCGGCATCCCCGGCGCACCCCCACACTCCTCAGGCCGACACCAGCACCTTCGACCGCCTGGCGTCCGCCAGAGCCTCGGTCGTCAGGACGGGGCGCGGCACCAGGATTCCGCAGTCCGCGCAGACCGGTCCCGCCGACGGCTCGTGGTCCAGGCCGTACCGCCACCTGAGCCGCGCCCCCCGGCACACGGGGCAGGCCGCACCCGGCTCGCGCTCCAGCGCGGCGATCAGCCGCCGCAGCACCTCGGCCAGCGGCTCCCGCGGATGCACCCGCGGGTCGTCGCACCAGGCCACGCCGAAACCGCCCCAGGTCAGCCGGTGCCAGTCGTCCACACTGCCCGGCCTGCGCAGGCCGCCGTGCTTCTCCTTCCTGCGGCGCTCGGCGAACTCCACCTCGTAGCCCAGCCAGACCGCGCGGGCCTCCTCCAGCTCGTCCAGTGCGGCCACGAGCCGCGCCGGGTCGACGGAGCGGTCCTCGGGGTCGAATCCCGCACGCGCGCACAGATGGTCCCAGGTCGCCCTGTGCCCGTACGGAGCGAACCGCTCAAGGCACTTGCGCAGCGAATAGCGCCGCAGTGCCAGGTCGCACCGCGGATCTCGGACCTGTCTCGCCAGACTTCGGAAACCGGCCATCGTCCTGCACCTCCGTCACACCTGCACCTGTAATCCGGTTACTTCGGCGTCGTCGAACGGACGTCGTCGAATAGACGTATCGACAAGCAAATCGGCTCCCTCCTTTTTCCGGCGGCCTCCCTCGGCCGGTCGCGCGGAGCTGTGAGTCAACTTCCTTGACCCATGTTTCAGTTGTGGTTCCCCACGGCGTCTCCGTGGTCCGTTCCACGGTCATGTCCATGGCCATATCCATGGTCGTCTCCCTCGCCGTTCCCCTCGCCGCCCCGGTCCTCGGCGACTGCCCGGGGTGGCCCGTGCGCATGCCCGGCGGGAACGTCCCGGCACTCCGGCCCCGTCGGGGGAGGCACCGTGCCGCGGCGTACCGCGCGCACCACCCTCGACAGACAGAGAACTCCCCGCGGCTTCCACGGGTTCCTGAAGACCGCGGCGTTATGCGCGCCGATCGCGTCCCTGATCACCCCGCTGTCCCACAGCGCGCCGCCGAGACGGTGTCCGCGCAGGTGACAGCGGTGGGGGCCGGCACACGCCGAGCGCCCCGGACGGCGGCGGTCGGCCGCTGTCCGGGGCGCCGGTGCCCGAGACGCACGCTCAGCGGTACAGCAGGTACTCCCGCCGCGTCCGCCGGAACGCCCCCAGTTCCTCCCGCCAGCCGGCCACCACCTCGTCCGTGTCCGCGCCCGCGTCGATCATCGTGCGCACCCGCTCGGAGCCGGTGAGCCTGTCGATCCAGTGGTCCGGGCGCCAGGCGAACCCGCTCCACGTCCGCTTCGCGCTCACCAGCAGCCCCACCCCCGTACGCACCGGATCGAACGCCTCCCGGTCGTGCACATGGAGTTGCACACCCCCGACCGTCTTCCCCTGGAACTTGGAGAACGTGGGAGCGAAGTACGCCTCACGCAGCCGCACGCCCGCCAGGCCCAGGCCGTTCGCCTCGGCCGCCCAGCGCCCGTCGATCCCCTCCGCGCCCAGGAGCTCGAACGGCCGGGTCGTCCCGCGCCCCTCGGACAGGTTGGTGCCCTCGAACAGACACGTCCCCGCGTACACCAGGGCCGTCTCGGGTGTCGGCATGTTCGGGCTGGGCGGCACCCAGGGCAGCCCCGAGGCGTCGTAGAAGTCGGACCGCCGCCAGCCCGACATCCGTACCGTCTCCAGCCGCACCGGCTCGGTCAGGAACTCGGCGTTGAACAGCCGCGCCAGCTCCGCCACCGTCATCCCGTGCGCCTGCGCGATCGGCTGCCGCCCGACGAACGTCGCGAACTCCGGGTGCAGCACGGGCCCCAGGGCGGCCCGCCCGGTCACCGGGTTCGGCCGGTCGAGGACCACGAACCGCTTGCCCGCGAGCTGCGCCGCCTCCATGCAGTCGTACAGCGTCCAGATGTACGTGTAGAAGCGGGCGCCCGCGTCCTGGATGTCGAAGACGACCGTGTCGACGCCCGACGCGGTGAAGATGTCGGCGAGCGGCCGGCCGCTCTTCAGGTACGTGTCGTAGACGGGCAGACCGGTCGCCGGGTCGTCGTGGCGGCCCTCCGCGCCGCCCGCCTGCGCGGTGCCCCGGAAACCGTGCTCGGGGCCGAACACGGCGGTCAGGTCCACACGGTCGTCGGCGTGCATGACGTCGACGATGTGCCGTACGTCCCGGGTGATGCCCGTCGGGTTGGTGACCACGCCGACCCGCTCCCCGTCGAGCGGCGCGTAACCGTCCGCGGCGAGCTGCTCGAAGCCGGTGCGCAGGCCCCGGCCCCCGGCCACCGGGGCCTGCGCACCGGATTCCGTGTGCCCTTCCGCAGGGCCCTGGGCGGCCGCCGCAAAGGCGGCCGGGGGCGCGGCGGCGGCCGCGAGGGTGGCTGTGGTGGTGGCGAGCAGGCTCCGTCTGGACAGTCTCATACCGTGACCTCCGTGATCGCTGCCGGTGTCATGCCCACGCACGTTAACGCGCGTGAACCGCTCGGGGAACGAGCCGGACCGCCGCCGTTCGGCACTTCTCTTCCACCCGGCATACCGACCGGTTAGTCTGGCGCGACGCGTCGTACGGCCACGTGGTCGTGCGACCGAGGTGGCCACGTGGTCATACCGTCACGTGGTCGAGAAGCAGCCGGGCAGCCGCGCCGAAGGAGCCGATGGTGGAAGCCGTACAGGGTGCGAAGGTGGTCGTCACGGGGGCCGGGGGCGGCATCGGGGCGGCACTCGCCCGACGCTTCGCCGGCCAGGGGGCCCTGGTCGTCGTCAACGACCTGGACGCCGACCGCGCCAAGGCCGTCGCCGACGAGATCGGCGGCATCGCCCTCCCGGGCGACGCCTCGTCCGTCGTCCCCGACGCCCGCGAGGCGCTCGGCGGCACGGTCGACGTCTACTGCGCCAACGCCGGCGTCGGCCGCGACGGCGGGGAACCCGGCGAACCCCTCGGCGAGCAGGGCTGGGCGCTCTCCTGGGACGTCAACGTCATGGCCCACGTCCGCGCGGCGCACGCGCTGCTCCCGGACTGGCTGGAGCGCGGCAGCGGCCGCTTCGTCTCCACCGTCTCCGCCGCCGGACTGCTCACCATGATCGGCACGGCCCCCTACAGCGTCACCAAGCACGGCGCCTACGCCTTCGCCGAGTGGCTGTCGCTGACGTACCGCCACCGCGGGGTGAAGGTCCACGCGATCTGCCCCCAGGGCGTACGCACCGACATGCTCACCGCCAGCGGCAGCGCGGGCGACCTGGTCCTCAAGCCGACCGCGATCGAGCCGGACGACGTGGCCGACGCGCTGTTCCGCGGCATCGACGAGGACCGCTTCCTGATCCTGCCGCACCCCGAGGTCGCCGAGTACTACCAGGCCCGCGCCGCCGACCCGGAGCGCTGGCTCGGCGGCATGAACCGCATCCAGCGGCACTGGGAGTCCACCCGGTGAAACCGGTACGCGGTGAAATCCCGCGTACCGCGATGCGATCCTGCCCGACGCGCCGGGGCCGAGGGGTGGGAAGATCCCCATCGGGGAAACGGACCGCGTTCCCCGGCCGATGGCGGCCGGCGGTACCGGCAGGGTCCGACGACGACCGGCAGTGACACGGAAGGCAGGTGGCGGAAGTGGCCAGGACGACGGACGGCGACGGGCCCCCGGTGCCGCAGCGGCTCCTGGCCGCCGCCACCCGGCTCTTCGCCGAGCAGGGCTACGACCGCACTTCGGTGCAGGAGATCGTCGAGGCGGCCGGAGTCACCAAGGGTGCGCTCTACCACTACTTCGGCTCCAAGGACGACCTGCTGCACGAGGTCTACGCGCGCGTGCTGCGCGTCCAGCAGGAGCGTCTGGACGCCTACGCGAACGCCGACGAGCCGATCGAGCAGCGCCTGCGGGGCGCGGCGGCCGACGTCGTCGTCACGACGATCGAGAACCTCGACGACGCGTCGATCTTCTTCCGCTCCATGCACCATCTGAGCCCGGAGAAGAACAAGCAGGTACGGGCCGAGCGCCGCCGCTACCACGAGCGCTTCCGCGCGCTGGTCGAGGAAGGTCAGGCTGCGGGCGTGTTCTCCACGGCGACCCCGGCCGACCTGGTGGTGGACTACCACTTCGGCTCCGTCCACCACCTGTCGACCTGGTACCGCCCCGACGGCCCCCTCACCCCGCAGCAGGTCGCCGACCACCTCGCCGACCTGCTGCTGCGCGCCCTGCGGCCCTGAGGCGCCGGGGACCCGGGAGGCCTACCGGTACTTCTTGATCTCCCGCCGCGCCAGCGACCGCTGGTGCACCTCGTCCGGTCCGTCGGCGATCATCAGGGTCCGGGCGGCCGCGTACAGCTCGGCCAGCGGGTGGTCCTGGCTGACCCCGCCCGCGCCGTACAGCTGGATGGCCCGGTCGAGGATGCCGACGACCGTGCGCGGAGTGGCGATCTTGATGGCCTGGATCTCGGTGTGCGCGCCCCGGTTGCCGACCGTGTCCATCATCCAGGCCGTCTTCAGCACCAGCAGCCGCAGCTGCTCGACGGCGACCCGCGCGTCCGCGATCCAGTTCTGCACGACGCCCTGCTGGGCCAGCGCCTTGCCGAAGGCGTCACGGGACACGGCCCGCCGGCACATCAGCTCGATCGCCCGCTCGGCCATGCCGATCAGCCGCATGCAGTGGTGGATCCGGCCGGGACCGAGCCGGGCCTGCGCGATGGCGAAGCCGCCGCCCTCCTCGCCGATCAGGTGCGACACCGGCACGCGCGCCTGGTCGAAGACCACCTCGGCATGGCCGCCGTGGTAGTGGTCCTCGTAGCCGAACACCCGCATGGCGCGCGTGATCGTGATGCCCGGGGTGTCGCGCGGCACCAGGACCATGGACTGCTGGCGACGGACGTCCGCCCCGCCCGGGTCGGTCTTGCCCATCACGATGAAGATCCTGCAGTCCGGGTGCATCGCTCCGGAGATGTACCACTTGCGGCCGGTGATGACGTACGAGTCGCCGTCCCGCTCGATCCGCGTGGTGATGTTGGTGGCGTCGGAGGAGGCCACGTCCGGTTCGGTCATCGCGAACGCCGAGCGGATCTCACCCGCCAGCAGCGGCTCCAGCCACTGCTTCCGCTGCTGCTCGTCGCCGAACTGCGCCAGCACCTCCATGTTGCCGGTGTCGGGCGCCGCGCAGTTCGTCGCCGTGGGCGCCAACTGCGGGGAGCGGCCCATGATCTCGGCGAGCGGCGCGTACTGGAGGTTGGTGAGCCCGGCACCGTACGCGGAGTCGGGCAGAAAGAGGTTCCACAGGCCCTGCCTGCGCGCCTCGGCCTTGAGTTCCTCCACCACCGGGGGGTTCGCCCAGGGCGAGTCCAGCGCGGCGCGCTGCTCGTCGGCGACCCGCTCGGCGGGGTGGACGTGCTCGTCCATGAAGACGAGGAGCGCGGCCCGCAGTTCCTCGGTGCGCGCGTCGAACGTGAAGTCCATGGTTCAGCCCTTCCGGAGGCCTTCGCGAAGCGTGGTCAGACCGTGCTCGATGAAGACGGGGACGAGATCGCCGATACGGTCGAAACCGGGGCCGACGGTCTGCCCCAGCGTGTAGCGGTAGTGGATGCCCTCGAGGATCACCGCGAGCTTGAACCAGGCGAACGCCGTGTACCAGGCGACCCCGGAGACGTCGCGGCCCGACCGGGCGGCGTACCGCTCGATCAGCTCGGCGGGCGACGGATGCCCCGGGGCCTCGGCGGTCGTGGAGACCGGGGAGTCGGGCATGCCCAGCGGCATGCCGTACATCACCAGCAGGCCGAGGTCGGTCAGCGGATCGCCGAGGGTGGACATCTCCCAGTCGAGGACCGCCCGGATGGAGTCGGCGCCCCCGCCGGCGCTCGCGATCAGGACGTTGTCCAGGCGGTAGTCGCCGTGCACCACGGCCGGCGCGGGGGAGCGGGGCAGCTCCCGGCCGAGCGCGGCGTGCAGTTCGTCGATGCCGGCCAGCTCCCGGTTGCGGGAGGCGTCCAGTTGCTTGCCCCAGCGCCGCAACTGCCGGTCCAGGAAGCCCTCGGGGCGGCCGAAGTCGGCCAGGCCCACCTCACCGGGGTCCACCGCGTGCAGGTCGACCAGCGTGTCCACCAGGGCGAGCACCGCCTGCCGGGTGCGCTCCGCGCCGAGCGGCGCCAGCTGGTCCGCCGTCCGGTACGGGGTGCCCTCGACGAACTCCATGACGTAGAAGGGTGCCCCGAGCACTTCCTCGTCCTCGCACAGCAGGACCGTGCGGGGCACCGGAACGGGAGTGGGGTGCAGCGCGCTGATCACGCGGTGCTCGCGCTTCATGTCGTGCGCGGTGGCCAGGACATGCCCGAGCGGGGGACGCCGTACCACCCACTTCGCGGTGCCGTCGGAGACCGCGTAGGTGAGGTTCGACCTGCCGCCCTCGATCAGCCGGCCGGAGAGCGGGCCGTTCACCAGACCGGGCCGCTCCCGGCCGAGCAGCGCGCCCAGCCGGTCGAGATCCAGTCCGGGCGGGTGGTCGGGGCTCATACTCGCTCCTACGGGCCGGTGACAGTACCCGACACATGATGCCGACCAGTCGGTATGCCGTCCAGGGTGAGGGTGAAACGTGATCGGGGCCACGAGGAAAGCCCGCCCCTGCCGGCGTGCGGCAGAGCGGCCGTGCCGTGAACGGCCCGGCCCGGTATTCCACTTGCGCGGCGCGGGACGACGGCGAAGGCTCTACCCCATGAAGGCGATCAGCTATGCGCGGTACGGCGGCCCCGAGGTACTCGAACTCACGGAGATGCCGGAGCCCCGGGTCGGCCCCGACTCGGTGCTCGTGAAGGTACGGGCGGCAGCCGTCAACCCGGTCGACTGGAAGTGCCGCGAAGGCTACCTCGACCAGATCCTGGCCCCGGTGTTCCCCGTGGTTCCGGGGTGGGACGTCTCGGGCGTGGTGGTACGACCGGGCGCCGCCGTCCCCGAGTTCGCCGCCGGCGACGAGGTCATCGGCTATGTGCGCGAGGACTTCCTCTCCCGCGGCACCTTCGCCGAGTACGTGGCCGCCCCGGTACGGGCCCTCGCGCGCAAGCCGCGCAACCTGTCCTTCGAGGAGGCCGCGGGACTGCCCCTCGCGGGACTCACCGCCTACCAGGTGCTGCACAAGGTCCTGCGGGTGAAGCGGGGCGAGACCGTCCTGGTGCACGCCGCGGCCGGCGGCGCCGGCTCCATCGCCGTCCAGCTCGCCGCACACCTCGGTGCCCGCGTCCTCGGTACGGCGAGCGAGCGTAACCACGACTTCGTCCGAAGCCTGGGCGGGGAGCCGGTGGCCTACGGTGACGGCCTCGCCGAGCGGCTGCGAGGGCTGGCCCCGGGCGGCGTGGACGCCGTGTTCGACTCGGTCGGCGGCGACGCCCTGAAGGCCTCCGCCACCGCCCTGGTCTCCGGGGGCCGGCTCGCGTCGATCACCGACCCCGCCGTCGTGGAGTACGGCGGACACTACTGGTTCGTCCGCCCCGACCCGCAGGATCTCGGGCACCTGTCCGAACTGGCGGAACAGGGCGTGGTGAGCGTGCACGTCTCCGAGACGTTCCCGCTGGAACGCGCGGCGGACGCCCACCGCCTCAACCAGGAGGGCCGGACCAGGGGGAAGATCGTGGTGACGGTGGACGGGGACACGGCGGGCGGGGAGACGAGCGGCGTCCGGTAGGCCGGCCGCCCGTCGGCCGCGTACGTCAGCTCTGCAGGACGAGGGCCGCCCCGCACACGGCCAGGGCCGTGGTGCACAGCACCGCCGCGGTGAGGTGCCGCGGGGCGGGCGCGGCCGGGGTGCCGGTGGCCGAGAGGGTACGGATCCGGCGGTGGGCGACCAGGAGGAACCCCAGCCAGCAGGCGCAGCACAACGCGCACAGGACCACCCCGACGGCCGAGACCCCGCCGTACAGCGCGGTCCGCACCGCCAGGACGGACGCGACCGTGCACGCCAGGGTCGTACGGCGCCACGCGAGCCGGGTCCGCTCGGGCTGCAGCCCCGGGTCCCGGTCCGCCCGTACCGCGGCCGGGCCGGTCACCCGTTCCACCCGGTGAGCACCACGACGACGACCATCGCCACGGCAACGGCGGCGACGACCAGACTCAGCAGCACCGGGAACCGGGACACCGGCAGATCCTCCTTGCGCCGCATGGCCCGCTCGCAGCGCACCCAGTGGTTGACCGCGCGCAGCGCGCACAGCACCCCCGCGGCGAGCAGCGCCAGCGCGAGCCCGACCCGCCAGCCCCAGCGCAGGTCCGGCAGGAACTGGTCCACGGCGAAGCCGCCGCCGACCAGCGCGAGCGCGGTCCGCAGCCAGGCCAGGAACGTGCGCTCGTTCGCCAGCGAGAACCGGTAGTCGGGCGTGTCCCCCTCCTGCCGCACGTCCTGGGGCGCGAACCACAGCCGGACGTTCCGCATGAAGTCGATCACTCCGCGACCCTATCCGGGGGCTCGGACGTGGGCATGGCCGGTGCGGCTCACAGGCTCGGGCCGTCCGGCTGCCCGCGGTGGGCCCTGAGGCGCTCGTACGCTTCCAGACCGTCCGGAGTCCATGCCCATTCGCCCAGGCGGCGCTCCAGCTCCGGCTCGGTCAGGAAGGCGTGCCAGGCCACCTCCTCGATCTGGGGCCGCACGGGCAGGTCGCAGCGGACCTCGTGGACCGCCGACCACCAGCTCCGCCCGTCGCCGTCGTCGTAGCGGAACGTGAAGAGGTGCGTGGGTTGCGGCAGCCCGGACACGCCCAGTTCCTCCTCGGCCTCGCGCAGGGCCGCCTCGGCGTAGCTCTCGCCGGCACCCACGACCCCGCCGACGAACATGTCGTACAGGGAGGGGTACACCAGTTTCGTCGCGGTGCGCCGGTGCACGAAGATCCGGTCCTCGGCGTCCCTGACCAGGATGAACGCGCAACGGTGCCGCAGCTTTCGCGCATAGGCCTCGCCGCGCGGGGCCCGGCCGGTCACCCGGTCGTTCTCGTCGACGATGTCGAGGATCTCGTCAGCACTCATACGGCCATCCAAGCAGTGGCGCCGGCCCTCGCCCGGCGCGGGCCCGACCGCTCACCCCATCCGCACATCGCCCATGTGCGCCCTCTTGGTCACACCCGGCGGCATCGCGGGATGCAGCCCCAGCAGCACGATGCCCACGACGATCGCCGCGAGCCCGCACGCCTCCCAGGCCAGCGCCCCCGTGTCGGTGCGCAGCCGGTCCCCGAGGAAGCCGATGCCGCAGGCGATCCCGGCCAGCGGCTGGGCCGCGGTCAGGGCCGGCAGGGACATCCGCAGGGGCGCGGTCTCGAAGGCGCTCTGCACGAGCACCAGCCCTGTCACACCCAGCGCCAGCACCGCGTACGGCTGCCATCCGCTCAGCAGCCCCGCCAAGCCCCCGTCGGTGAAGCGCTGCCCGCTCACCCGGGTCAGCGCGTCCTGCACGCCGTAGAGCAGGCCCGCGGCCAGCGCCAGCAGTACCGGGCCCACGGTGAGCCGGGACCGCTTGGCGCATCCCGTGAGCAGCATGGCCAGCCCGACCGTGCCGCCGATGATCAGCCAGTGCCGCAGCGGATCCGTGAGCGCACGGCCGCCCGTCGGCTGTCCCGCGACGACGAAAGCGGTCACCCCGCCCGCGAGCAGCGCGAGGCCCGCCCAGCCCTGGCGGCCCAGGGGCCGGCCCGTCTGGTGCCGGGAGAGCGTCAGCGCGAACAGCAGGTTCGTCGCCAGCAGCGGCTCCACCAGCGACAGCTCGCCGTGGCCCAGGGCCGCCGCGCCGAGTGCCATGCCGGCCACCATGAGGGCCATGCCGCCCACCCAGCGGGGCACCTTCATCAGGTCGAGAAGGAGCCGGGGGGAGAGGAAATCGCCGAGCGGTGCCCGCTGCGCCGCGTTCTGCTGGAGGACGAAACCGAAGCCCAGGCAGCACGCGGCACTCACGGCGAGGACCAGTACCGGAACCGACACGCTGCGTACCTCGATGATCGTGCGGGGTGACGGACGCGTGAGGCCGACTCTAGCCACCACTCGCCCGCGACGCCTCTGTCCGGAGCGTGGGACATGCCGGCCGCCTCACGCTGCCTGCGCGACCTTTCGGCTCGGGGCATCACAAGTCGCCTGTTTGTGAACGCAGTTGACGCGTGTAACGCATGGGGCGCCCTTGACGTGATCTGTTGGCTGACGGTTTGCTGTGAGTGATCGGCTCATGGCAATCGGCAGCCGACCACTGCCGTACCGACCACTCGTCGTGAGCCGACGACCACAAGAAGAGCGCGTGAGGAAGTCCGCGGTGTCCCCACCCCCGCCTCCCCTCGGCCGTGTCCGCAGACGGGCGGCACAGGCCTTCGACGAGGCCCTCGACGACGAAGAACTCATTGCCGCGCGAGCCGCGCTGGCGCAGGGCCGGTGGCAGAACAGCCGCTCGCTGCTGGTGCGCACGGGGGACGACTGGGACCGCCGCGGGCACCGGATCACGGTGCTCGCCCGGGAGCCCTCCTGCGCCGCCTGGGCCCGCGACTGGCTGCTCGCCGAACCCGACTCCGGGGACGGGGCCGTCCTGCTCGCCCTGGCCCAGGTGCGGCGCGCCCTGCGCGGAAAGGACAAGCCCGCCCGCGCGCGCGAGGCCTGCCACCGGGCCGCCGCCGCGCTGCCCGCCGACCCCACCCCCTGGCTCGGCCTGCTCCTGCTGGAGTGCGCCCGGGGTGCCGACGGCGACGCGGTCCGCGTCTTCGAGCAGATCCGCTCCCGGTACGCGGACCACCACCACGCCCACCATCTGGTGGTCGCCTGGCTCGCCGAACGCCGTGTGGAGGCGGGCCCGGACCCGCTGCACGAGGTCTACGACTTCGCCGGCTGGTCCGCGGAGCAGGCACCCGCGGACTCGCCCCTGGCGATCCTGCCGGTCATCGCGCACGCCGAGCGCTACCGCGCCCTCGCCGCCGCCGGTCACGAGCGCGCCGACCCGGCCGCCTCCGGACACTGGGCGGGCCGCCGTGCCCGGCAGGTGATGAAGGCCGCCTTCGACTGGTGGCTGGAGTGGGAGCACGAAGAGCATCCGCGCCGCCTGATCGACCTGAACTTCCTCGCCCACGCCAAGGTCTGCGAGGGCCGGGGCGCCGAGGCCGCCGCCCTGTTCCACCGGATCGGCGACAAGGTCACACCGGTCCCCTGGTCGTACCCCGACCGCGACCCGCTCACCGCTTTCCGCACCGCGCGGATCGCCGCCCTCGGCACCGGATGACCCACCCCGCGTCCCGCCCCCGGAACCCAGCCCGCTCCACCCAGCCTGCTCCATCCACCACCAGCACCCACCACGCAGCACCCACTCCCGACCCAAGGACGGTTCTCCCGATGACGACGGACAGTTCGAGCACGAGCAGATCCGCGGCGGACGGCATCAGCACCTTCAAGGGGCAGGAGCGCGCCCTGCGTGCCGACCGTCTCGGCACGGGCGGTCTGCTGCTCTCCGTGCTCGCCGCGACCGCTCCTCTCATGGTTGTCGCAGGTGTCATGCCCACCACATTCGCGGTGATGGGCATCGTGGGCCAGCCGCTGCTCTTCGTCGTCCTCGGCGTCGTGCTGGTGCTGTTCAGCCTCGGCTACGCCGAGATGAGCCGGCACGTCCACAACGCCGGTGCCTTCTACGCGTACATCTCCCGCGGCCTCGGCGGCACCGTCGGCGCGGGTGCCGCGATGGTCGCGCTGGTCGCCTACAACGCCCTCCAGGTCGGCATCTACGGCATCTTCGGCTTCGAGGTCTCGGGGCTCTTCGCCACCTACGCCGACCTCGAGGTCGCCTGGTGGATACTGTCGCTGGTGGCCCTGGCCGCCGTCGGCGCGCTGGGCTGGCTCAAGATCGACGTGAACGCGCGCGTGCTCGGCGTCCTGCTGGTCATCGAGGTGCTCCTGGTCGTCGTCTTCGACGTCGCCGCGATCGCCGACCCGGGCAAGGAAGGGCTGTCGCTGCACGCCTTCAACCCGGACACCCTCACCGGCGCCGGCGTCGGCACCGCCCTGTGCTTCTGCATCGCGGCCTTCCTCGGCTTCGAACAGGCCCCGGTGTACGCGGAGGAGACCAGCAGGCCGCACGTCCTGGTGCCGCGCGTGATGTTCCTGGCCGTCACGGGCGTCGCCGTGTTCTTCGCGATCAGCAGTTGGGCCCTCACCGTCGCCACCGGTCCCGCGGGCATCGTCGCCACCTCGCAGGAGCAGAGCGCGGGACTGCTGTTCTTCCTCACCGAGTCCCGGCTCGGCGGCACCTTCACGGACGTCCTGCACATCCTCTTCGTCACCGGGATGTTCGCCGCGATGCTCAGCTTCCACAACGTCGTCGCCCGGTACGCCTTCGCCATGGGCCGCGAGGGCCTGCTGCCCGCCGCCTTCGGCCGCACCACCGGCACCAGCGGCGCCCCCGGCACCGGGTCGCTGCTCCAGACGGGCATCGCCGCGGTGCTCGTCCTCGCCTTCGCGCTCACCGACGACAAGCCGGCCGGCGACCCGACCGCGCCCGTCCTGCACCTGTTCACCTGGTTCGGCAACGTCGGCGCCCTCGGCGTGATCGTCCTGATGGCGATCGCCTCGCTGTCCGTCGTCGTCTTCTTCGTCCGCCGCGGTGCCGCGGGCGCCCAGGCCTGGCGGCTGGTCACCTCGGCGCTGGCGGGCCTTGCCCTGACCGTGATCGCCGGCTACACCGTCAAGGACTTCGACGTACTCGTCGGCGCCGGCCCCGGCTCCGCCCTGAGCCTGCTGCTGCCCGGCATCATCGGGCTGGCCCTCGTCGCCGGCCTGGTCCAGGGCCTGGTGCTGCGCTCCCGCGCCCCCGGGACGCACGCCCGTATCGGGCTCGGCAACGAGGCGTTCCAGCTGGACAAGGAAGCCGAGCGCAAGCCGTAGCCCGTGCCGCCGGCGTGTGGCCGGCGGTCCTGAGGACCACGGACAACGGCCGCGACCGCGGCACCGCCCCAGGGGCGGTGCCGCGG
>NZ_JBHSOA010000070.1:44142-115255 GCF_042655885.1 Streptomyces chlorus | reverse complement strand
GATCGGCCGGCCGCCCGAGCGGCCGAATGATCAGTGTGCGGCTGGAGCCGCGTACAGCTGGATCCGCGTACAGCTAAATGACCAACGAGAGCAGCAGCACCAGCGCTCCCGCGACCACCGAGATGATCGTCTCCATGACCGACCAGGTCTTGATCGTCTGGCCGACGGTGAGCCCGAAGTACTCCTTCACCAGCCAGAAACCGGCGTCGTTGACATGGCTGAAGAAGACCGAGCCAGCACCGATGGCGAGCACCAGCAGGGCGGCGTGCGTGGTCGACATGTCGGCCGCCAGCGGTGCCACCAGTCCGGCCGCCGAGATGGTCGCCACGGTCGCCGAACCGGTCGCCAACCGGATCGCCACCGCGATCAGCCAGCCGAGCAGCAGGGCCGGGATCGCCCAGTCCGCGGAGATGTCGAGGATCATCTGACCCACACCGGAGTCGATCAGCGTCTGCTTGAAGCCGCCGCCGGCGCCGACGATGAGCAGGATGCCCGCGATCGGGCCGAGGCCCTTCTCGACCAGCTGCGAGATCCGGCTCTTGTCGTATCCGGCGGGCAGGACGAGCGTGAAGATGCCGACGAGCACGGACGCGAGCAGGGCGATCATCGGGGAGCCGATGACGTTGAACACGCGCTGAACGCCGCTCTCCGGGTCGTCGATGACGATCTCGACCAGGGCCCTGGCCAGCATCAGCACGACCGGCAGCAGAATGGTCGCCAGCGTCGGACCGAACCCGGGACGCTTCTCCAGGTCCTCGGAGGGGCGCTGCGGGATCATCCGGTCCGGGGCGGGGACGTCCACCCAGCGGGCCGCGTACTTGGAGAACACCGGACCGGCGATGATCACCGTCGGGATGGCGATGAGCACACCCAGCGCGAGCGTCACGCCGAGGTTGGCGTCGATCGCGTCGATCGCGACCAGCGGGCCGGGGTGCGGAGGCACCAGGCCGTGCATCACGGACAGACCGGCGAGCGCCGGGATGCCGATCCGCATCAGCGAGTAGTTGCCGCGCTTGGCGACTATCAGCACGACCGGGATCAGCAGGACAACGCCGACCTCGAAGAACAGCGGCAGACCGATCACCGAGGCGATCAGCACCATCGCCCACGGCATGGTGCGGCCTTTGGCCCTGGCGAGGATCGTGTCGACGATCTGGTCGGCGCCGCCCGAGTCGGCGAGCATCTTGCCGAGGATCGCTCCGAGGGCGATGAGCACGCCGACACCGGCGACGGTGGAACCGAGGCCCGCGCTGAAACTGGTGATGACCTTGTCCAGCGGCGCCCCGGCGAACGCGCCGAGCGCCAGCGAACCGATGGTCAGCGCCAGGAAGGCGTGCAGCTTGAATTTGGTGATGAGCAGAACGATGACGGCGATACCCGCCAGAACGGCGATGCCCAGCTGAGCGTGGCCGGCCGAGGTGATCGACTCGGGTACGTCCGCTGCCAGCATCTCGACACTGAGACTGGTCACGGTGGATTCCTTGTGAGTACGGGGAGGAAGGAAATCAGGGAGAGGACCGGGGCGATGGGGGCGTCCCGGGGTTCACGGGGTCCGGAAACGGCCGGTGGAATCGGCTCGGACGGAGGGGGCCGACCGGCGAAGGCGACTTCGGCCGGCAGCTACGAGGCCGCCCCGGAGAGGTTCGCGAGGGCGGCGACCGCCTGCGCGGTGATCTCCTCGGGGCTGCCCGAGACCTCCACGGCGACCCCGACCTCGTCCGGCTCCAGCGGCTGGAGCGTGGCGAACTGGGAGTCGAGCAGGGCCGTGGGCATGAAGTGCCCCTCGCGGTGCGACATCCGGTCCTCGATCAACGCGCGGTCACCCGTGAGGTGCACGAAGACCACGTCGGGCGCGGCCGCCCGCAGCCGGTCGCGGTACGACCGCTTCAGCGCCGAGGAGCTGACCACGCCGCCGAGCCCGGCACGTCCGTGCGCCCACTCGCCGATGGCGTCCAGCCAGGGCCAACGGTCCTCGTCGTCGAGCGGGGTGCCCGCCGACATCTTGGCGATGTTGGCCGGCGGGTGGAAGTCGTCGCCCTCGGCGTACGGGACGCCGTACCGGGCCGCGAGCAGGGGACCGATGGTGGTCTTGCCGGTGCCCGCGACGCCCATGACCACTACGACGTGGGGGGTGTTCATCGCTGCCTCACTGTCTGCTGTCGTCGTCGACAACCTGATGTCGAGGCAACTGAAACTTAAAAGTACGACAAATTCAAGGGTCTGTGACGAATAAGTCCGACCTTTGATTCCGGTGATCCGCCCCGTACTCTGAGTGCATGAGCATCACGGGCCGGGGGCTGCACGGCCGTGTACTGGACACCCTCGGCCCCGAGATCACGGCGGGCGAATACCCATCCGGCAGTGTCCTGCGCACCGACGAACTCGCCCAGCGTTTCGAGGTGTCGCGTTCCGTGATGCGTGAAGTGGTGCGCGTCCTGGAGTCCATGCGCCTGGTGGAGTCCCGGCGCCGCGTGGGCGTCACGGTCCGCCCGGCCTGCGACTGGAACGTGTACGACCCCCAGGTCATCCGCTGGCGGCTGGCCGGCGCGGACCGCCCCCGGCAGCTGCGCTCACTCACGGTGCTGCGCTCGGCCGTCGAACCGATCGCGGCGGGGCTCGCCGCCCGCAACGCCACCGCCGAGCAGTGCGCCGAACTCACCGAGTGCGCCCTCGGAATGGTCGCCAACTCGCGCGGCCACCGGCTGGAGGGATACCTCTTCCACGACATGGCCTTCCACCGCGTGATCCTCACCGCGTCCGGCAACGACATGTTCGCCCGCCTCGGCGACGTCGTCGCGGAGGTCCTGACCGGCCGCACCCACCACGACGTGATGTTCGACGACCCCGACCCGGCCGCGGTCACCCTGCACGTCCAGGTCGCCGAAGCGGTCCGCGAGCGCGACGCCGCCCGCGCGGAGGAACTGACCCGCGAGATCACCGTGGGCGCCCTCCAGGAACTGGACATCCTGGCACCGTGACCGGGGCGGGCCGGGTCGGGGCGTCGCCTCGTCCGGGCTGCTTGGACTCGCCCCGGCCGGGCGGGTCGTCGGTGACCACCAGTGCGGGCCCGGTGGGCGGGAGTTCGGAGGCAGGTCCTAGCTCAGAAACTCCCCGTCGACGTACACCCACGCCCCATCCACCCGCTCGAAACGGCTCCGCTCGTGCAGCGAGCCGCCCCGGTAGGACGCCCGGAAGGTCACCGTCCCGGTGGAGTGGAAGGCGGACCCGCCGGCCGCCTCCAGGATCTCCAGCCCGGTCCACCGCATCCCGGGATCGAGGTCGACCCGTTCCGGCCGCGTCCGCGGATGCCAGGTCCGCAGCAGATAACCGGCGTCCAGCCGGACGAAGGCGCAGTACCGTGACCGCATCAGCCGCTCGGCGGTCGGCGCGGCGGCCGTCCCCGAGTGGAAGCGGCCGCAGCACGCCTCATAGGTCTCGGGGAGCCCGCAGGGGCAGGGGTGATCGGCCATGGTCTTCCTCCGTGACAGAGCGCGACAACGCGCGAGGGCCGCGACCTGATGGTCGCGCCCCTCGCGTTCATGTGTCCGAGGGGGGACTTGAACCCCCACGCCCGTTAAAGGGCACTAGCACCTCAAGCTAGCGCGTCTGCCATTCCGCCACCCGGACAAGGTGTGTGACGCGCGGGTTTCCCCCGCTGCGACGACGTAAACATTACCAGGCTTTCCGGGGTGGCCGATCACCCCCGGTGGGCGCGTGGCCCGGCTGCGCTCGTGTCCGGCTGTGCTCCCACCCGACTCCCGCCCGGGTTGTGCTCCGTCCCGGCGTGAACGCCGTGTGACGGGCCGGCTCCGGTCTTGGGGCGGGGCCGCACAGGGGAGAGGATGAGGGGAGACCCACGAGCAGTGACAGCGTGCAGGGAACAGTGTGCAGCGACAGCGGGAGGAACGACGTGAGCGCGACGGACGGCACGGCCAAGGGCGTCACCGGTGAGGATGAGGTCGTGGACCTCTGCCGCGACCTGATCCGGATCGACACCAGCAACTACGGCGACCATTCGGGACCCGGCGAGCGCAAGGCGGCCGAGTACATCGCCGAGAAGCTCGCCGAGGTGGGGCTCGAACCGCAGATCTTCGAGTCGCACAAGGGACGGGCCTCCACCGTGGCCCGTATCGAGGGGGAGGACCCCTCCCGGCCGGCGCTGCTGATCCACGGCCACACCGACGTCGTACCGGCCAACGCCGACGACTGGACCCACCACCCCTTCTCCGGCGAGATCGCCGACGGATGCGTGTGGGGGCGCGGTGCCGTCGACATGAAGGACATGGACGCGATGACCCTGGCGGTCGTCCGCGACCGCCTGCGCAGCGGGCGCAAGCCCCCGCGCGACGTCGTCCTCGCCTTCCTCGCCGACGAGGAGGCCGGCGGCACCTACGGCGCCAAGCACCTGGTCCGCGAGCACCCCGAGCTGTTCGAGGGTGTCACCGAGGCGATCGGCGAGGTCGGCGGGTTCTCCTTCACCGTCAACGAGAAGCTGCGCCTCTACCTCATCGAGACCGCGGAGAAGGGCATGCACTGGATGCGGCTCACCGTCGACGGCACGGCCGGCCACGGCTCGATGACCAACGACGACAACGCGATCACCGAACTCTCCGAGGCGGTCGCCCGGCTCGGCCGCCACACGTGGCCGGTACGAGTCACCAAGACGGTACGGGCCTTCCTGGACGAACTCTCCGACGCCCTCGGCACCGAGCTCGACCCGGAGAACATGGACGAGACCCTCGCCAAGCTCGGCGGCATCGCCCGCATGATCGGCACCACGCTGCGCAACTCGGCGGCGCCCACCATGCTCGGCGCCGGCTACAAGGTCAACGTCATCCCGGGCCAGGCCACCGCCCATGTCGACGGCCGCTTCCTGCCCGGATACGAGGAGGAGTTCCTGACCGACCTCGACCGGATCCTCGGCCCGCGCGTGAGGCGGGAGGACGTGCACGCGGACCGGGCCCTGGAGACCGGCTTCGACGGCCGGCTCGTCGACGCCATGCAGACGGCGCTCAGCGCGGAGGACCCGATCGCGCGGGCGGTGCCGTACATGCTCTCCGGCGGCACCGACGCCAAGTCCTTCGACACCCTCGGCATCCGCTGCTTCGGCTTCGCCCCGCTGAAGCTGCCGCCGGAGCTGGACTTCGCCGGCATGTTCCACGGGGTCGACGAGCGGGTGCCGGTGGACGGCCTGAAGTTCGGTGTGCGGGTGCTCGACCGGTTCCTGGACGCGTCCTGAACGACCCTTTCAATAATCGCGCAGGTGTGCGGAATTAGCTGGGAAGGGTGAATGCGACGATAAGCTCGTAGCCTCATTACTTCCTCCTCGTTACCCGTGATGTGATCCGCGGATTTGGATCGCATTGCCAACGAGGAGGAATAATGCTCAAGAAGGTCGTCGCTGTCGCTGCCGCCACCGGTGGACTGGTTCTCGCGGGTGCGGGCATGGCTGCCGCCGATTCCGGTGCCCAGGGTGCTGCCGTGCACTCCCCGGGTGTCGTCTCGGGCAACGTCGTTCAGGCCCCGGTGCACGTCCCGGTGAACGTCTGCGGCAACACGGTCTCCGTGATCGGGCTGCTGAACCCCGCGTTCGGCAACACCTGCGTCAATCAGTGACATTGTGCCTCGCCCATTAGGGCACGCCCTTTCAGGGTTTGAGCTTGTCGGCCCCGGAGTGCGCGCCATGCGCTCCGGGGCCGACCGGTTTTCCAGTACGTCCCGAACACCGGGAAGGGAATCCGTGGATTCCGGGGAGTCCGAGAAACCCCAGGAATCCGTGGCCCCCCTGGTACTTGGTCGAAGGCAGGGAATCAGTACATGCGACAGGTCACCCGTAAGGGTCTGATGACCGTGGTAGCCGCGTCCGGCGTGCTCGCCGCCGCGGGCGGGGTCGCGCACGCCGACTCCGGCGCACAGGGCGCGGCCAAGGGCTCACCCGGCGTGCTCTCCGGGAACTCGCTCCAGGCGCCGGTGCACGTCCCGGTGAACGTCTGCGGCAACACGGTCGACGTCGTCGGCGTCCTCAATCCGTCCGTGGGCAACTCCTGCGCCAACCACGGCGGTTCACCGTCGAGCGGTCACGGTGGCGCGCAGGCCGACGGGTACACCACCGACTCGCCCGGCGTGGCGTCCGGCAATCACATCGAGGCGCCGGTCCACATTCCGGTGAACGTCTGTGGCAACAGCGTCAACGTCATCGGCCTCGGCAACACCGCTCTGGGCAACGACTGCGCGAACGGCGGATCCGGCGACCAGGAGGCGCCCAGCCCGCCCGGCGAGCCGGACGAGGTCGAGCCGGGAACGCCGTCCCCTCCGGGCGAGGCCACCCCCGATGGCTCCGTGCCCCGCAACCAGCCGGGCACCCACTCCGCCGCCCAGCCCCTGGGCGACGTGGAACTCGCTCGGACGGGCAGTGAGCTGCCGATCGGTCTCGCCCTGCCGGTCGGCGCGGGCGCGCTGCTCGCCGGCGTGGTCCTCTACCGCAAGGCACGAGCCGCCGCGTGACACCGGCCGCGACAGCGGCCCGCACCGGTCGTGCGGAGCGGACCCGGCTGCGTCGGGGCCGCTCCGTGGGTGAAGGCGTACCGGTCGGCGGTGTGTCCGAGCTCACCAGGTCGCGCGCACCTGGCGGATGATCCGCCGCCGCAGCCGCACCTTGCGGCTCCCGTCGCGCAGCAGTCGCAATCGGTCCAACTCCCAGTGACCGTACTCCGCGTGGTCCGTCAGCAGACGGGCCGCCTCCTTGCGGGAGACCCCGCGCGGTACGTACACGTCGACAAATTCGTATTCCGGCATTGCATCTATTGTGCGGGCTGGGCCCCGGTACGGATAGCGTCTGCACTATGTCTGATGCTGCGCAGCCCACCGCTGCCGAGGTACGCGCCGCCGCCGAGGCGGTCAAGACCGCGCTCGACCGCCACCTGGCCGCGGTCGAACGCCGGTCGGGGGAGGACGACCCGGCCGTCTACGAGGCGTTCAACGAGCTGGCCGTGGCCGCCGAGTCGTACGACGAACTGCTCTACGACCGCTACGACGAGGTGACCCCCTTCGAGATCCCCGCGGCCGAGGACGCACTGCCGCCCTACACCGGGCCCGAGGAGCCCAGCGGGCTCAGCGTGCTGATCCGCCGCGACTACGCCGTCGCGGAGCCGCAGCGGCTGCTGGCGCACGCGCAGCGGATCGAGGCGGCGGACGACGACATCTCCGATGCCGCCGACACCTCCAACACCTCGGGTACCGTCCACGGCGCGCTCGGCCTCCTGTTCGGGGAGTACGAACCGGACGAGATCGCCTCCCGGCACAAGGAGTTCGGCCTGGAGGAGGGCGACTCCACGCTCTGGGTGACGGCATCGGACGAACCGACGGAACCCGGTGAATGGCTGGAGGCGCCGTTCGAGCAGGTGGACCCGGCGCAGGTCGTGTGCCGTTTCGACGTCAGCGCCGTCTTCGACGAGGACCCCGACGACGATGTGGACGACCTCGACGACGACCTCGAGGACGGGTCGGTTCCGGCCCTCGGTACCGACCGCTGATCGCATCCGGAGCCGCGCCGACGGCACGGGTGACGGTGGCGGAGAGAGCGGCATCGGCGGTGGCACCGGCGGTGCCACCGCCACCGCCGGCACCGTTGAGGGCGGCGTCCGCGGTCAGCCGGCCGCTGCCGGAACCTGCGGCGCCAGCAGTACCGGCAGCCGGGTCGTCCGGGGCTTCGCCGCCACCTCCGCCACGGCACGCGGCAGCGCCTGCTCCACCCCGTGCACCACGGACAGATGGCGGTCCGCCCTGCTGAACGCCGTGTACACCCAGGGCCGGCTCAGCGCCTGCACGGCATCGCCGGGCAGGACCACGACCACGGCCGGCCACCGGCCCCCCACCGCCTGATGTGCCGTCAGCGCCCAGCCGTGCCGTACCGACTGCTCCACCCGCTCCTGCGGTACGACGACGGCCTCGCCCGCGCAGGATAGGTGCAGCCCGGCTGCGTCGGCCTTCACCACTCGGCCCGGCACCGTACGCCCCCGGGCGGGGGAGTAGGCGATCCGGTCGCCCGGGTCGAACCCGCCGAAGCGCCCCGGTCCCGGATTCAGCCGCTCCTTCAACGCCGCGTTCAGTGCGCGCGTGCCCACCGCACCCCCGTGCCCCGGCGTGATCACCTGCGTCTCCTCCGCCGGTACCCCGATCGCGCGCGGCACCGAGTCGACCACGAGCTGCACCGTCCGGTGCACGGCCTCGCCCGGGTCCCGCACCGGCACGATGACGACCTCCTTGCCGGGGGCCGCCACCTGGTTCAGCTCACCGACCCCGATACCGGAGACCAGTTCGCCCAGCGGCCCGGGGTCCGGCCGCCGGGAGGCGATCTGCGGACACGCGCGCGCAGTCAGCAGATCGGCGAACACCCGCCCCGGACCGACGGACCACAGCACGCCCGGATCCCCGGCCAGCAGCAGCCGGGAGCCGTCCGGCAGCGACTCCGTGACCAGCGCGGCCGCCTCGACGTCCAGCTGGGGAGCGTCCAGCACGACGAGCAGGTCCAGCAGCAGCGCCCCGTCGGCGTCCCGCCCCGGCCCCTCGACGCCGGACAGCAGCCCGGCGAGGGTGGCGACCCCGGGGCCCTCGGCCCTCTCGTCTCCCGCCGCGGTGACGCCGGCGTTCGTCTCCCCGGTGTCCGTGCCCCCGGTGTCCGTGTTCCCGGCCGTGAGGCCCTCCAGCAGGGCCGCGAACCGGGCACGCCCGACCGGGGTGTGGGCGGCGGCCCAGGCGCGCAGTCCGAGACCGTGTGCCGCCCGGAGCAGAGCCGCCGGCTCGGCGAGGGACGCCTCCCCGCCCGTGTGCAGCACCAGCCCATGACCGGCGACCGCGCGGATCAGCTCTCCCGCGGACCCGCCCGCCGAGGCGGCGGCCCGCTCCCACTCCGCATCGTCCTGCTGGGGAGCTGAGTTGACGAGCCGGGCCAGCCCGTCGGCGAGGCTCTCCTCGGCCATCGCATACCGCTCGAGCCCCAGGAGCACCCTGACGGGCCGCTCCTCCTCAGCGCCGTCCGCGCCGTCCCCGGCGCCGTCCCGCTGCGGTGCCGGGGCGCCCGTCTCCGGCAGCGGGTCCTGGAAGACCAGGACGTCACCGTCGGAGATCGCGGCCTGCACGGCCTCCTCGGGATCCGGTACCCCCTGTCGCGCCAGCGCGGTGGTCAGCGCGGACATCTCCAGGGCGGTGTGCCCGGCCGCCGCGGCCTGCTCCAGCAGCCATCCGGTGACCGCCCGCTCCCGTCGCCCGTCGCCCGGCCCGGCCTCACCGCCGAGCAGTGCCCGGGCGAAGCCGTCCGCCTGCTCGGGCCGCACACCCGTCACCCGCAACAGCAGCCAGGGATCGGCCCGCAACGCCTGTGCGGCTCCCTCGCCCAGCACATCGGCAGCCTGCGCGGCGAGCCCTTCGGGCGCGCCGCCCTGGGTGAGCACCCCGCGTACGGCCGTGACCACGCCGTCGGCGGGGGCCGGCTCGACGGTCACCGACGGCGCCGGCCGCACCGGGTCGGGAGCGGGCCGCCGCGGCGCGGGCCGGGCCTCCTCGAACACCGCGGCCGCCGGCTTCTCGCCGCTCTCCACAGCCCGTACGGCGGCGAGCAGATCGGCTGCCGTGCCGCTCAGCTTGCCGCCGGCCTCGATCGGCCCCTGCCGCTCCGCCTTCCGCCGCTCGATCCGCTCCCGCTCGGCCCGCTGCGCCAGCAACTCGGCCTCGGCCTCGGACGCCTGCCCGCCCTCCGCCTCCGCGCCCTCCGTCTTCGCGGGGGCATCCGGGGCGGTCCCGGGCGAGGTCGCCGCAGTCGCCGCGGTCTCCGGGGTGTCCGCGGCCTCGCCCGGTGTCCCCGGCTCGGCGTCCTCCGTGGTCTCGGGCGGCTCCGTGCTCACAGCGTGCTCCAGTCGTGATCGGGATAGCGGTGCACGGGCGCCGACACATCGTCGAGCGCCCGGCAGATCTCGTCAGGAAGACTAAGGGCCTCCACTGACAACGCCGCCGTGAGCTGCTGCGCGTTGCGCGCGCCGACGACGGGGGCGGTCACGCCCGGCCGGTCCCGCACCCACGCGAGAGCCACCTGGAGCGCGGTCACGGCGAGCCCGTCCGCCGCCGTCGTCACCGCGTCCACGATCCTGCTCGCCGTGTCGTCCAGATACGGCTCCACGAACGGCGCCAGATGCTCGGAGGCGCCCCGCGAGTTCGGTGGCATGGCATCGCCCCGGTACTTGCCGGTCAGCACGCCACGCCCGAGCGGTGACGAGGGAAGCAGCCCGATCCCGGTGTCGACGGCGGCCGGCAGCACCTCCCGCTCCACGCCCCGCTGGAGCAACGAGTACTCCATCTGGGTACTCGCGAGCCGAGCCCGCGAGCCGGGCGCGGCGAGCTGCCAGGTCGCCGCCCTGGCCAGCTGCCAGCCGCAGAAGTTGGACACGCCGGCATAGCGGGCCCGCCCGCTGGCGACGGCGATGTCGAGGGCCTGGAGCGTCTCCTCCAGAGGGGTGGCGGGATCGTAGGAGTGGATGTGCCACACGTCGACGTGATCGGTGCCCAGGCGTGCGAGCGAGGCGTCCAGCGCGGAGAGCAGATGACCGCGTGAGCCGTCGACCCTGCGGTCCGGGTCCGGCACGCTGCCGGCCTTGGTCGAGATGACGAGGTCCCGGCGCGGCACCAGCCCGTCCATGAGCTGCCCGAGCAGATACTCGGCCTCCCCGTCGCCGTACACGTCGGCGGTGTCGACGAGGTTCCCGCCCGCTTCCCAGAAGGTCTTCAAGAGGTCCGCGGCGTCGTGCTCGTCGGTGTCCCGACCCCAGGTCAGGGTCCCGAGGCCGATCCGGGACACGCGCAGGCCGGTACGGCCGAGATGCCTCTGCTCCATGAACGCCGAGATTACTGGCCAGACCTTGTGGTGTGGGTACCTGTGGACAACGGATTTCCCCAGGCCCCAGGCCCCGGGCCCCAGATCCCGGGCCCCAGGCCCCAGGTCCCGGGCCGCACGGCCCCGCCCGGTACGAAGGCCGTGAGCACCGACGCCCGCCCCGCCCGGCCCCCGCGGTATAGGGTCTCCGCACAAGCGACGTTACTGATCGGTAAGGGGAGACGGCCATGCAGCTCGGGATCAACCTCGGCTACTGGGGCGCCGGAATGGACGCGGACAACCTCGCCGTGGCACAGGAGGCCGACCGCCTCGGGTACGCGGTCTGCTGGGCGGCCGAGGCATACGGCTCCGACGCCGCCACCGTGCTCACCTGGGTCGCCGCCCAGACCGAACGCATCGATGTGGGCTCGGCCATCTTCCAGATCCCGGCCCGCCAGCCCGCGATGACCGCGATGACGGCCGCCACCCTCGACTCCCTCTCCGGTGGCCGGTTCCGCCTCGGCCTCGGCGTCTCCGGCCCGCAGGTCTCCGAGGGCTGGTACGGCGTCAAGTTCGACAAGCCGCTCGCCCGGACCCGCGAGTACGTCGAGATCATCCGCAAGGCCATGACGCGCGAGCGCCTCACCCACGACGGCGAGCACTGGACGCTTCCCCTCCCCGGCGGCCCCGGCAAGCCCATCAAGCTCACCGTGCACCCGCAGCGCGAGCACATTCCCCTCTACATCGCCGCGATCGGCCCGAAGAACCTCGAGCAGACCGGCGAGATCGCCGACGGCGCCCTGCTGATCTTCCCCTCCGCCGACCATCTGGAGGACACCGCCGTCACCTACCTGAGGGCGGGCCGCGAGAAGGCGGGCAAGACCCTCGACGGCTTCGACATCTGCCCCACAGTGCCCCTCGCCGTCGGTGACGACAAGGACGTCACCGCCCTCGCCGACACCTTCCGCCCCTACACCGCGCTGTACGTCGGCGGCATGGGCAGCCGCAAGCAGAACTTCTACAACCAGCTCGCCGGGCGCATGGGCTACGAGCGGGAGGCCGCCGAGATCCAGGACAAGTACCTGTCCGGCGACAAGCAGGGCGCCGCCGCGGCCGTACCGCACGACCTGATCGACTCCACGACGCTCCTCGGCTCCGTGGACCGCATCGCGGACCGGATGAAGGCCTACGCGGCGGCCGGGGTCACCACCCTCACCCTTGCCCCGGCCGGTTTCACCCTCGACGAGCGGCTCGCGTCGCTGCGCGCCGGCACCGAGGCTCTGGAACGCGCCGGCCTCGCATAGGACCGCCCGCGGGGCTGCGACTGGCCGCGGGGCTGCCCGCGAGAAATTCCACGGCCGTGGTGGGGGCTCGGGGGTCTTCCCCGCCACGGCCGTCACCCACAACAACGCCCGGCGGCCCCCTCGGTTACGCCCCGGCGCCCCCTCGCCCGTCCTCCGTTCGGCGCAGTTGTCGGCCATCCCTGTTGCCGTACGCCCCTCCCCGCATTTGACTCCTTCTCTGCGGACCACTTCGGACCACCGCGGACCGATGACCGCGGAACCGCGGAGAATTTTTGCGGAGAGGGGCCCATGATGCTTTCGGCCAAGAGTCTGTTCCAGGAGATCCTCGACGACGACGAGTCCTTCGCGCTGTTCTGTTCCATCGCCGCCAGCGGGGAGTCCCAGGGCGGCTGGGAGAACGCCCGGATCGCCGCGCTGGTCCCCGAGTCCCAGCGGGCGCTCGTCCCGAAGATCACCAGGCACGGCGCCGACGAGGACAAGCACGGCCGCATCTTCAACGCCCTGATGAAGAAGCGTGGTGTGCGGCCCGTCCACGTCCCGCCCGAGACCGACTACACGATGCTCCTCGAGCGGGGCGGTATCGGTCTGGCGCACGACAAGCTCAGGCGCGACGAGCCGCTCACCGTCGAGGACATCGTCACCTACCTCGTCCACAGCCGGGTCACCGAACAGCGCGCGTCCGAGCAGATGGAACTGCTCCGCAAGCACTTCTCCGACCACCCCGAACTCGGCCGCGCCGTCAGGATGATCTCCGGCGACGAGGACAACCACCTCGCCTACTGCCACGAGGAACTGCTGCGCTTCGCCTACGCCGGACACGGCCGCGCCATCCAGCGCATCCTGCGCGCGAGCGCGTTCGCCGAGATCCGCGTCTACCGGGACGTCAGCCTCGCGGTGATGGACCGGATGGGCCGCATCCTCGGCTGGTCCAGGGCCAGGGCGACACTCCTGGCGGCCGGCATCCACGCGGTGTACGTCTACGAACGCCTGGGCGGCTGGCGCCGTATGGTCTCGCTGCGGATGCCGGACCGCCGCAACGCCCTGGGCGGCCCGGCGAGCACGGCGCCCGAGTTCGCCTGAGCCGCGGACGGAGCCGCGGACGGAGCCGCGGACGGAGCCGGACGCGGCCGCCCGCCCGTTACATCCAGCCGCGCCGCTTGAACAGCCGGTACAGCAGCACCTCCAGCATGGCCATCACCAGGATCACCGCCGGATAGGACCACTCCCACCGCAGCTCCGGCATGTGCCGGAAGTTCATGCCGTAGATCCCCGTGAGCATCGCGGGAACTGCCGCCATGGCCGCCCACGCGGAGATCTTCCGCATGTCGTCGTTCTGCCGGACGCTCACCTGGGCCAGATGCGCCGAGAGGATGTCCGAGACCAGCCGGTCCAGGCCCTCCACGGACTCGTTCACCCGCGTGAGGTGATCGTGCACGTCACGGAAGAAGGGCCGCGCCTTCTTGGCCACGAAGGGAACCGCCGCACCGAACGCGCCCGTCCCCGCCAGCCGCGCCATCGGCGCCGTCAGTGGCCCCGTCGCCCGGCGGAACTCCAGGATCTGCCGCTTGAAGGTGTAGATCCGGGACGCGGTGTGCCGCGTACCCGCGACGTCCGGGGAGAAGACCTCCGTCTCCAGCTCCTCCAGGTCGGTCTGCAGCTCGGTCGCCACGTCGAGATAGTGGTCGACGGCGGCGTCGGCGATCGCGTACACCACCGACGTCGGCCCCTTGCCCAGTATTTCCGGTTGGTGCTCCAGACGGCTCTGTACGGCGTTCAGCGGGGAGTCCTCGCCGTGCCGGACGGTCACCACGAACGCGTCCCCCAGAAAGATCATGATCTCGTCGGTGGAGACGGTGCCGCTGCTCGGCTCGTAGACGACCGGCTTGAGGACCATGAACAGCGAGTCGTTGTACACCTCCAGCTTGGGCCGCTGATGCGCCTTGAGGGCGTCCTCGACCGCCAGCGGATGCAGCCCGAACACCTGCGAGACCAGGCCGAACTCGTCCGCCGTCGGCTCGTGCAGCCCGATCCAGACGAAGCCCCCCGAGGTCCGCGCCTGCTCGAGCGCGTCGGAGGGGCCGGCGGGCTCCTCCGACCGGCACCCCTCCCGGTACACGGCACAGTCGACGATCACGGAGCGCACCCTCCCCTCACCGGCCGGACGACGCATCCGGCAGCGCACCGGACAGCACACCTTGCGACGCACCCGGCCACGCACCCGCGCGTGCGCTTACCCTGGGCCGCATGCCCACGTTGCTCCTGGTCCGGCACGGACGATCCACCGCCAACACCGAGGGACTGCTCGCCGGCTGGACGCCCGGCGTCGCCCTCGACGAACGCGGGGCCGCGCAGGCCGCGGCCCTGCCCGGACGACTCGCCGCCCTGCCCCTCTCCGAGGTCGTCGCCAGTCCCCTCCAGCGCTGCCAGGAGACGATCCGGCCGCTCCTGGACGCCCGGCCCGGCCTCACCGCCCACACCGACGACCGCATCGGGGAGTGCCACTACGGCGACTGGACGGGCCGCAAGCTCGACGAGCTGAAGGACGAGCCCCTCATGGAGGTCGTCCAGGCCCATCCGTCGGCCGCCGCCTTCCCCGGCGGGGAGTCCATGCGCGCGATGCAGACACGCGCCGCCGAGGCGGTGCGCGAGTGGAACGCGCGCGTGGAGCGCGAGCACGGCGCCGACGCCGTCTATCTCATGTGTTCGCACGGGGACATCATCAAATCCCTCGTCGCCGAAGCACTCGGACTTCATCTGGACCTCTTTCAGCGGATTTCCGTCGATCCGTGTTCCGTCACCGCGATCCGGTACACGCGGCTGCGCCCCTACCTCGTGCGGCTCGGAGACACCGGCGACTTCGCCGCCCTGGCACCGCGCGACGAGCCGCCCTCCGACGACGCCCCGGTGGGGGGCGGCGCGGGCGCACCGTGATCGTCGGCCGCAGTAGGGTGAAGCCGACGCGGCAGCGCCGTGGATACAGGTACCCACAACTCTCAATGGAGACAGGACGTGTCCCGTCAGGTGTTCCTCTACGACCCACCGGAACGTTTCGTGGCCGGTACGGTCGGACTGCCAGGGCGCCGTACGTTCTTCCTCCAGGCCTCAGCCGGCCCCCGGGTGACCAGCGTGGCCCTGGAGAAGACCCAGGTCGCCGCACTCGCCGAGCGCATGGACGAACTGCTCGACGAGGTCGTACGCCGTAGCGGCGGCAGCGCGGCCGTGCCCGCCGTGGCACCGAACGAGATCGCCGACACCGCCCCGCTGGACGCCCCCGTGGAGGAGGAGTTCCGCGTCGGCACCATGGCGCTCGCCTGGGACGGCGAGGAGGAGTGCATGATCGTCGAGGCGCAGGCGCTCGTCGAACTGGACGCCGAATCCGAGGAGGACCTCGCCGAGGCGGAGGAGCGGCTGCTCCAGGACGAGGAGAACGGGCCCCCGATGCTCAGGGTCCGGCTCACCGGCGTCCAGGCCCGTGCCTTCGCCAAGCGCGCTCTCGACGTCGTCAACGCGGGCCGGCCGCCGTGCCCGCTGTGCAGCCTCCCCCTCGACCCGGAAGGACATGTGTGTCCGCGCCAGAACGGATACCGACGCGGGGCGTGACCACCGCGGACCCCGCCGCGGTGCTGCTCGCCGAGGGCGAGCTGACCGTGCGCGGCCGCATCCGTGAGGCGTCGAACGCGGCGCTGTACTGCACCGTGACCCACGAGGGCCGCGAGGCCGCCTGTGTCTACAAGCCCGTCGCGGGGGAGCGGCCCCTGTGGGACTTCCCGGACGGGACGCTCGCCGGGCGCGAGGTCGCGGCGTACCTGGTCTCCGAGGCGACCGGCTGGGGACTGGTGCCGCCCACCGTGCTGCGGGACGGGCCGCACGGCGAGGGCATGTGCCAGCTGTGGATCGAGACCGCCCCGGACACGGAACTCCTCGCCCTGGTCGACCGGGAGGAACCCGCACCCGGCTGGAAGGCGATCGGGTTCGCCGAGGTGGGCGAGGGACGCACCGCGCTGCTCGTGCACGCCGATGACGCGCGGCTGCGGCGGCTGGCCGTGCTCGACGCGGTGATCAACAACGCCGACCGCAAGGGTGGGCACCTCCTGCCCACCCGGGACGGCCGGCTCCACGGCATCGACCACGGCGTCACCTTCAACGTCGAGGACAAGCTGCGCACCCTGCTGTGGGGCTGGGCGGGGGAGCCCCTGACGGGGGAGGCGCGCGAGGTCCTCGAGGCCCTCGGGAAGGCACTCGCCGAGGGTGGCCCGCTGGCCGCCTCGCTGGCCCCGCTGATCACCCCCGCCGAGATCGAAGCCACCCGCGCGCGTGTGGCGTCCCTCCTCACCTCCGGCACCCATCCCGAGCCCGGCGGGGACTGGCCGGCGATCCCCTGGCCGCCGGTCTGACCCGAGCGCGGTGGTCCGGCCCGGGTCCGGTGGTCCGACCCAGGCCCGGCCTCGGTCCGACCCGCGCCCGGGCCGGGTGGGGACGGCCCCGCACACCCTCCGCCCGCGCGCCACCTGCACGTTCGGCGGTGATGCGCAAGAGTGCCTTCCCGGCCGTCCGGCCTGCTCCGGTTCGTGTCCTGGACCATGGTCCGGTTACGCTCATGACATGCATGCCTGGCCCGCTTCCGAGGTCCCCGCCCTGCCCGGTCAGGGACGCGACCTGAGGATTCACGACACCGCGACCGGGGGCCCGATCACACTCGACCCCGGCCCTGTAGCCCGTATCTACGTCTGCGGCATCACCCCGTACGACGCCACCCACATCGGACACGCGGCGACGTACAACGCGTTCGACCTCGTGCAGCGCGTGTGGCTCGATACCAAGCGGCAGGTTCACTACGTCCAGAACGTCACCGACATCGACGACCCGCTGCTGGAGCGGGCCGAGCGGGACGGTGTCGACTGGGCCGCGCTCGCCGAGCAGGAGACCCAGCTCTTCCGCGAGGACATGACGGCCCTGCGGATGCTGCCGCCGCGGCAGTACATAGGCGCCGTGGAGGCGATACCCGGCATCGTCCCGCTCGTCGAACGGCTGTGCGATCTCGGCGCTGCGTACGAACTCGAGGGCGACACCTACTTCTCGGTCGAGGCCGACCCCCACTTCGGGCAGGTCTCGCGTCTCGACGCGGCCGCCATGCGGCTGCTGTCCGCCGAACGCGGTGGCGACCCGGACCGTCCGGGCAAGAAGAACCCCCTCGATCCGATGCTCTGGTCGGCCGCCCGCGAGGGCGAGCCCAGCTGGGACGGCGGGTCGCTGGGCCGGGGCCGTCCGGGCTGGCACATCGAGTGCGTGGCCATCGCCCTCGACCACCTGGGCATGGGCTTCGACGTCCAGGGCGGCGGCTCCGACCTGGTCTTCCCGCACCACGAGATGGGCGCCTCGCACGCCCAGGTGCTCACCGGCGAGTTCCCCATGGCCAAGGCGTACGTCCACGCCGGGATGGTCGCCCTGCACGGCGAGAAGATGTCCAAGTCCAAGGGCAACCTGGTCTTCGTGTCCCGGCTGCGGCAGGGCGGCGTGGACCCGGCGGCGATCCGGCTGGCGCTGCTCGCCCACCACTACCGCGCGGACTGGGAATGGACCGACCAGGTCCTCCAGGACGCCGTGACGCGGCTCGGGCACTGGCGGGCCGCCGTCTCCCGCCCCGACGGCCCGTCCGCCGAGGCGCTTGTGGACGAGATCCGCGAAGCCCTGGCCAACGACCTGGACGCCCCGGCGGCGCTGACCGCCGTCGACCGCTGGGCCGTGGCCCAGGAGCAGCAGGGGGGCACAGACATGGGCGCGCCCGGGGTCGTCTCCCGCGCCGTGGACGCCCTGCTCGGCGTGGCGCTGTAAGCGACCGAGAACGCAGTGGGGCGCCCCGTCCACCGACGGGGCGCCCCACTCCTGCACGTGTGGCCCTCTGGTTCTCCGAGGAATCCTCTAGTCCTCCGAGGGGTCCTCGCCGTCCGTGTCCGGTTTCGGCGACTTCGGCGGGCGGGGCCGGCCGCCCGGCGTGTCCCGCCGGAACGACGGGCCGTCCCCGCCGTCGGCAGTGGCGTGGCCGCTGGGCTGCGGCGGGCCGGACGAGCCGTCACGGCGCCGCAGATAGCGCTCGAACTCGCGGGCGATCGCCTCGCCCGACGCCTCCGGCAGCTCGGCCGTGTCCCGGGCCTCCTCCAGTGACTGGACGTACTCCGCGACCTCGCTGTCCTCCGCGGCCAGTTGGTCCACGCCCACCTGCCAGGCGCGCGCGTCCTCGGACAGTTCGCCCAGCGGGATGCGCACGTCGATCAGGTCCTCCAGCCGGTTCAGGAGGGCCAGCGTCGCCTTCGGGTTGGGCGGCTGCGACACGTAGTGCGGAACCGCCGCCCACAGCGACACCGCCGGGACGCCCGCGTGCGTGCACGCCTCCTGGAGAATACCGACGATCCCGGTGGGACCCTCGTACTTGGTCTCCTCCAGGTCCATGCGGCGGGCCAGGTCCGGATCGGACGTGGTCCCGCTGATCGGGACCGGACGGGTGTGTGGAGTGTCACCGAGCAGGGCGCCCAGGACGACCACCAGCTCCACCCCGAGTTCATGGGCGAAGCCCAGCAGCTCGTTGCAGAACGAGCGCCAGCGCATGGACGGTTCGATCCCGCGGACCAGCACCAGATCGCGTGGCTTGTCACCACCGACCCGGACCACCGACAACCGCGTCGTCGGCCAGGTGATTTTCCGGACACCGCCGTCCATGAACACCGTGGGCCGGTTGACCTGGAAGTCGTAGTAGTCCTCGGCGTCCAGCGCCGCGAACACCTCGCCCTTCCATTCCCTGTCCAGATGCGCGACCGCGGTGGAGGCGGCGTCGCCGGCATCGTTCCAGCCCTCGAACGCGGCCACCATGACCGGGTCGATCAGCTCGGGAACCCCCTCGAGCTCGATCACCCAGCGCCTCCTTCCGACGTGCCCTCGCGTACGCCCCAACCTTACGGCGTGCCGGGGGAACGCCCGCAGCCCCCTCGCAGGGGGAATGCCCCAACACTGCCCCGGCAGACGCCGGGGGACACCCCGCATTGATCCGAGCTGTCCGGAAGGGCCGCCCGCTCACGGCGCGGACGGCGGGCCTTCACAGCGTGGAGCGCAGCCACTGCTCGACGCTCGCGATGTGGACGGTGGCCCACGACCGCGCCGCCTCCGCGTCCCGGTCGCGCAGGGCCGCCAGGATGGCCCGGTGCTCGCGCAGGGTCCGGCCGACGGTGTCCTCCTGGGCGAGCCCCCGCCGGACGCGGGCCCGGGTGGTGGGGCCGGACAGACCCTCGAGCAGGGAACAGAGCACGGGGTTGCCCGAGCCCCGCGCGATGCCCCGGTGGAAGTCCGGATCGGCGGCGACCAGGGCCTCCACCGACGGTTCGGGGCCCAGCCTGTCCAACTGCTCGGACAGCGCGTCCAGTTCCCGCTCGCTGATCAGGGTGGCCGCGGCGACCGCCGCGGCCGGCTCCAGGATGCGGCGCACGGCGAGGAACTCCAGGACCGTGTCGTCCCGGTGGAAGTCCACGACGAAACTCAGCGCCTCCAGCAGCAGGTGCGGATCCAGGCTGGTGACGTACGTGCCGTCACCCTGCCGCACGTCCAGGAGCCGGATCAGCGACAGCGCGCGCACCGCCTCCCGCAGGGAGTTGCGCGACAGCCCCGGTTCGGCGGCGAGTTCGCTCCTTGGGCAGCCGATCGCCGGGACGCACGTGCCGGCGACGATCATCCCCTTGATCTTCTCGATCGCCTCGTCGGTGACCGCGATCCGGACTCCCTGCGGATCCACTGGGAACAGACGTCCGATGTGTCCGGGGCATTATGCGTGGCCCCGGGGGGCAGGTCCCACAGCCGGAAGGGGCGACTCCGCCGGCCCGCAGGACCGGTCCGGAGTCACCCCTTCGCGTCACCGTCCCCGTGCCGGAGGGAGGACCGCTCCCGCGCGGGCAGGACCGGTGGCCGGTGCGGTCACTTCTTGTCGAGCAGGTCCTGGACCTCCGCACGGACCTCGTCCGTGGCCAGTCCCCGGATCGTCAGCGTCGTACGGCGGCGCAGCACGTCGTCCGCCGTCTCGGCCCACTCGTGGTCCCGGGCCCAGACGACCTGCGCCCAGATCTCCGGCGCGTCCGGGTGGACACGCCGGGCCAGCGACGGGTCGTCGTTGGCCAGCCGGGCGATGTCGAAGGCCAGCGAACCGTAGTGGGTGGCCAGGTGCCGGGCGGTGTCCGCAGCCATGCGCGGGCCGGGCGCGGGGCCGTCCACCAGCAGCCGGTGGGCGACCGCGCGCGGGTTGGCGACCCCCGGCAGCGGCAGCTTGCTCGGCAGCGCCGCCACGGGCTCGAAGTCGTCGCCCAGCGGGTGGCCGGGCAGTTCCTGGAGCTTGCGCATCACCGTGCGGCCGATGTGGCGGAAGGTGGTCCACTTGCCGCCCGCGACGGACAGCATCCCGCCGCGGCCCTCGCTGACGACCGTCTCGCGCTTGGCCTTCGCGGTGTCCCCGGGGCCGCCCGGCAGCACCCGCAGGCCGGCGAAGGAGTACGTGATCAGGTCACGGTCCAGCTGCTGGTCGCGAATGGAGAACGCGGCCTCGTCGAGTATCTGGGCGGTGTCCTTCTCGGTGACCGCGACATCCGCCGGGTCGCCCTCGAACTCCTCGTCGGTCGTGCCGAGCAGCAGCATGTCCTCCCAGGGGAGGGCGAAGGTGATGCGGTACTTGTCGATCGGTGTGGCCAGCGCGGCCCGCCACGGGGCGGTCCGCTTCAGCACCAGGTGCGCGCCCTTCGACAGACGGATGGACGGCGCCGCCTTCGGGTCCTCCATCCGGCGCAGGCGGTCGACCCAGGGCCCGGTCGCGTTCAGCACCAGACGGGCGTCGACGCCGAACTCGTCGCCCGACAGCCGGTCGCGCAGCTCGGCACCGGTCACCCGGCCCCTGGTGAACCGCAGACCGGTCACCTCGGCGTGGTTGAGGACGACCGCGCCCGACTCGGCCGCCGCGCGGACCGTCATCAGAGCCATCCGCGCGTCGTTCATCTGGTCGTCGCCGTACACGGCCACGGCCTTGAGGTTGTCCGTGCGCAGCTCCGGCACGTCCCGCGCGGCCTTGGCGGGGGAGAGCAGATGGCCCACACCGTCGCCGAAGGCGGACAGGGCCGAGTACGCGAAGACACCCGCTCCGAGCTTCGCCGCGCCGTGCGGCCCGCCCTTGTACACGGGGAGGTAGAACGTGAGCGGGTTCGCCAGGTGGGGTGCCACCTGGCGGGAGATCGCACGGCGCTCGAAGTGGTTCTCCGCCACCAGCTTCACCGCGCCGGTCTGCAGATAGCGCAGACCGCCGTGGAGAAGCTTGGAGGAGGCGGAGGACGTGGCGCCGGCGAAGTCACCGGCGTCGACCAGAGCCACCCTGAGGCCGGACTGCGCGGCGTGCCAGGCGGTGGAGATGCCCAGGATGCCGCCGCCGATCACGAGAAGGTCGTACGACGCCTTGGAGAGCTGCTCCCGGGTTTCGGCCCGGCTCGGGTTCGAGCTGGAAGCCGGGCGCGTCCCCAGGGCAGGCACGGACTGCAGGGTGGACTGAGTGGTCATGTCGGGTTCTTGCTCCTCGTCAGGCTGTGTCAGTCTTCGTCGGCGAGCCAGCCCATGGTCCGCTCGACGGCCTTGAGCCAGCTCTTGTACTCACGGTCGCGGATCTCCGCGTCCATGCGGGGGGTCCACTCGGCGGCCCGGCGCCAGTTGGCGCGCAGGTCGTCGGTGTTGTTCCAGAAGCCGACGGCGAGGCCGGCGGCGTAGGCGGCGCCGAGGCAGGTGGTCTCGGCGACCATGGGGCGCACCACGGGTGCGTCCAGGAAGTCCGAGAGGGTCTGCATCAGCAGGTTGTTGGAGGTCATGCCGCCGTCGACCTTGAGGGCGGCCAGCTCGACCCCGGAGTCCTTCGTCATGGCGTCGGCGATCTCCCGCGTCTGCCAGGCGGTGGCCTCCAGGACGGCGCGCGCGAGATGCGCCTTGGTGACGTACCGGGTCAGGCCGGCGATCACACCGCGGGCGTCGGAGCGCCAGTACGGGGCGAACAGGCCGGAGAAGGCCGGTACGAAGTAGGCACCGCCGTTGTCCTCGACCGAGAGCGCGAGGGTCTCGATCTCGGCGGCGGTGGAGATCAGGCCCATCTGGTCGCGCATCCACTGCACCAGCGAACCGGTGACGGCGATGGAGCCCTCGAGGGCGTAGACCGGCTTCTGGTCGCCGATCTGATAGCCGACGGTGGTCAGCAGCCCGCTGTAGGAGTTGATGATCTTGTCGCCGGTGTTCATCACCATGAAGGTGCCGGTGCCGTACGTCGACTTGGTCTCGCCCTCGGCGAAACAGGTCTGGCCGAACAGGGCGGCCTGCTGGTCGCCGAGTGCGGAGGCGACCGGGATGCCGCCGAGCAGGTCGCCCAGGCTGCCGCCCTTGATCTCGCCGTAGACCTCGGCGGAGGAGCGGATCTCGGGCAGCATCGCCGTCGGGACGCCGATGGACTCGGCGATCTTCGTGTCCCACTGCATGGTGTGCAGGTTCATCAGCATCGTGCGGGACGCGTTGGTGACGTCGGTGACGTGCTTGCCGCCGGCCACACCGCCGGTCAGGTTCCAGATGACCCAGGTGTCCATGGTGCCGAAGAGGATGTCGCCCGCCTCGGAGCGCTCCTTGAGGCCCTCGACGTTGTCGAGCAGCCAGCGGGCCTTGGGGCCGGCGAAGTAGGAGGCGAGGGGGAGACCGGTCTCGCGGCGGAAACGGTCCTGCCCCACGTTGCGGCCGAGCTCGCGGCAGAGGGCGTCGGTGCGGGTGTCCTGCCAGACGATGGCGTTGTGGACGGGCTCACCGGTGTTCCTGTCCCACAGCACGGTGGTCTCGCGCTGGTTGGTGATGCCGATGGCCTTGATGTCGTCCCGGGTGATACCCGCCTTCTCAATGGCGCCGGCGACGACTTCCTGGACGTTGGTCCAGATCTCGGTGGCGTCGTGTTCGACCCAGCCCGGCTTGGGGAAGATCTGCTCGTGTTCCTTCTGGTCGACGGCGACGATGCGGCCGTCGCGGTCGAAGACGATGCAGCGCGACGAGGTCGTGCCCTGGTCGATGGCGGCGATGAACGGACCGTGGCCGTGGGAGGCGATGCCGGCGGTGTGGTCGTCGGTCACTGTGTGCTCCTGGAGGTTCCTTGGGTACGGGGCTGTACGTACGGCGCTTCTACAAGACTGGGGGTTCTGTGGCGGCGGGGTCACCCTCAGGCGAAGGCGATGGTGTGGACGCCCGCCGCGAGGGCGCCGCCGATCAGCGGGCCGACCACCGGGACCCAGGCGTAGGCCCAGTCGGAGCCGCCCTTGTCGGGCAGCGGCAGAAGGGCGTGCACGATGCGCGGTCCGAGGTCACGTGCCGGGTTGATCGCGTAACCGGTCGGCCCGCCGAGGGACAGACCGATGGAGACGACCACGAGGGCCGTGATCAGACCGCCCAGCACGCCGAGGCCGTTGCCCGCGTCGTTCAGGCCCTGCGTGAGCACGGCGATGATCAGCACGAAGGTGCCGATGATCTCCGTGGCGAGGTTCTGCACCGCGTTGCGGATCTCCGGGCCGGTGGAGAAGATGCCGAGCACCGGGCCGGCGCCCTTCTCCTGGGCCTCTACCGCCTTGGCGCCGGCGGCCTGCGTGCCCCGGTCGCCGACGATCTCCTTGTCGGTGAGATGCGCCTGGAACTGGCCGTAGTAGGCCACCCAGACCAGCGCGGCGCCAATCATCGCGCCGAGGAACTCTCCGGCGAAGTAGACCGGAACGTTGCTCCAGTCGCCGTCCTTGATGGCGAGTGCCACGGTCACGGCCGGGTTGAGGTGGGCTCCGGAGAGCGGAGCGGAGATGTACACCGCCGTCATGACGGCGAAACCCCACCCGAAGGCGATGGCGAGCCAGCCGGCGTTGCGGGCCTTGGATGCCTTCAGGGTCACGGCGGCGCACACACCGCCGCCGAGCAGGATGAGTATGGCGGTACCGATGGTCTCGCCGATGAAGATGTCGGAGCTGGACACCCGCGACTCCTTTGTCCTTCGTCCAGGGAAGCCGACCCCCGGGTCCCACCGGGGATGGGCGCCCTCAGTGGTGAGAGCGATGCCGATCCTTGTCGCACCCTAACGCGTAGTGCCGGTAGGTGTTCGACAATGCCGACCGATGGGCGGGAGTCTTTCTCCGCCCTCACGTGTGCGTCAAGGGTTTGGCAGTCGAAAGTGCGATCGTTATCGGTTGCCCCGGGATGTCGGTCTCCGGAAGCGATCCATGGGTGTGTCCCGACTGTCCGCCGCGGAGTACGACGACGGCCGGGACGCCGTACGGCGTCCCGGCCCGGGTCTCGTGATGTGTCCGTCGTACCGGTACCGCACGGTGTCCGGCTGGGGTCTCGCCTGTGACCCACGGGGTCTGCCGGGCCCGGCCGGCGCGCCCGCGCCGCGCTCAGAAGCGGCGGGCGCCCAGGTCCCGCGACACCGAGCGGGCGCAGTCCCGGACCGCAGCGATCAGCTCCGGACGCAGCTCGCCGCCCTGTTGCAGCCGCTCCACCGCCCCCGTGACGCCGACCGCGCCGACCGGCATGCGCCGCCGGTCGTGGACGGGGGCCGCGATCGAGGCCACGCCCTCCCAGGTCTCCTCGACGTCCGCCGCGTACCCGTGTGCGCGAGTGACGTCGAGGATCTCCTCGAAGGCGTCCGGATCGCACACCGTGCGGTCGGTGAACGCCTCGCGGTCGGCCTCCAGGGCCTCGCTGTGGGCCACCGGGTCGTAGGCCGCAAGCACCTTGCCCAGGGCCGTGGAGTGCAGCGGCTGCATGGCCCCCACCTCCAGGACCTGCCGGCTGTCGTCGGGCCGGAACACGTGGTGCACGATCAGCACGCCCTGTTGGTGCAGCACCCCCAGATAGACGCTCTCGCCGCTGGAACGGGCCAGGTCGTCCGTCCATACCAGGGCGCGCGCCCGCAGCTCGTGCACGTCGAGATAGGTGGTGCCCAGGCGCAGCAGTTCCGCGCCCAGCTGGTAGCGCCCGGAGGCTTCGTCCTGCTCGACGAAGCCCACCTGCTGGAGGGTGCGCAGGATGCCGTGGGCCGTCCCCTTGGCGAGGCCCAGCGACGAGGCGATGTCCGACAGGCCGAGCCGCCGCTCGCCGCCCGCCAGCAGGCGCAGCATCGCTGCCGCCCGTTCGAGCGACTGGATGTTCCGTGCCATCGCCGTGCTGTCTCCGATCCCCTCGACCGCCGCCCTGCGACGCTGCCACTGTTCGGCAATGCCGAACACTATCGTCCGACGCCGACCTCCCGCCAACGATCCGCCGTCATCGGCCGAGAACCGCGGTGTCGTCCGTCGCGTCACCCGAACGCGGGACACCGGGGCCCGTTCATCATGGTCCGGCTTGTGGACGGCCCGAACATCGGGGAGCGGTCCCGGCTACGCTGGCGGCGTGCCCTGCCCGGGAGGTTCCATCGGAGATCGTTCCGGACAGCCGCAAAGCCGACAGCCGTCGCATTTGAGGAGCCCTTTGACATGGCCTCGTTGCCGCTGACCCCTTCCGCCGACAGCCGGACCCGTGTGTCCGCGCTCCGAGAGGCCCTCGCCACCCGAGTGGTGGTCGCCGACGGAGCGATGGGCACCATGCTCCAGGCGCAGGACCCCACGCTCGAAGACTTCGAGGACCTCGAGGGCTGCAACGAGATCCTGAACCTGACACGCCCGGACATCGTCCGCTCGGTCCACTCCGAGTACTTCGACGCCGGCGTCGACTGCGTCGAGACCAACACCTTCGGCGCCAACCACAGTGCCGCCTCCGAGTACGACATCGCCGACCGTGTGCACGAGCTCTCCGAGGCGGGCGCCCGCCTCGCCCGCGAGGTCGCCGACGAGCACACCGCGCGCGACGGCCGCATCCGCTGGGTGCTCGGCTCGATCGGCCCCGGCACCAAGCTCCCGACCCTCGGCCACATCGGCTACGGCACGATCCGCGACGGCTACCAGGCCAACACCGAGGGCCTGCTCGCGGGCGGCGCCGACGCACTGATCGTCGAGACCACCCAGGACCTGCTCCAGACCAAGGCGTCGATCCTCGGCGCCCGCCGCGCCATGGAGGCGACCGGCGTCGAGGTGCCCTTGCTGGCCTCCATGGCATTCGAGACCACCGGCACCATGCTCCTCGGTTCCGAGATCGGCGCCGCGCTCACCGCGCTGGAGCCGCTCGGCATCGACATGATCGGCCTGAACTGCTCCACCGGCCCCGCCGAGATGAGCGAGCACCTGCGCTACCTCGCCCGGCACTCCCGCATCCCCCTGCTGTGCATGCCCAACGCCGGCCTGCCGGTCCTCACCAAGGACGGCGCCCACTTCCCGCTCGGCCCCGAGGGCCTGGCCGACGCCCAGGACACCTTCGTCCGCGACTACGGCCTGTCCCTGGTCGGCGGCTGCTGCGGCACCACCCCGGAGCACCTGCGGCAGCTCGTGGAACGAGTACGGGACGTCACCCCGCCCGAGCGCACCCCCCAGCCGGAGCCGGGCGCCGCCTCCCTCTACCAGAGCGTGCCCTTCCGCCAGGACACCTCCTACCTCGCGATCGGTGAGCGCACCAACGCCAACGGGTCCAAGAAGTTCCGGGAGGCCATGCTCGAGGGTCGCTGGGACGACTGCGTGGAACTGGCGCGCGAGCAGATCCGTGAGGGCGCGCACATGCTCGACCTGTGCATCGACTACGTCGGCCGCGACGGCGTCGCCGACATGAAGGAACTGGCCGGCCGGTTCGCCACCGCCTCCACCCTGCCGATCGTGCTCGACTCCACCGAGGTCCCCGTCCTGCGGGCCGGTCTGGAGAAGCTCGGCGGCCGGGCGGTCATCAACTCGGTGAACTACGAGGACGGCGACGGCCCCGAGTCCCGCTTCGCGCGCGTCGCGCAGTTGGCCAGGGAGCACGGCGCGGCGCTGATCGCGCTGACCATCGACGAGGTGGGCCAGGCCCGCACGGCCGAGAAGAAGGTCGAGATCGCCGAGCGCCTGATCGCCGACCTGACCGGGAACTGGGGCATCCACGAGGAGGACATCCTCATCGACTGCCTCACCTTCACCATCTGCACCGGCCAGGAGGAGTCCCGCAAGGACGGCACCGCCACCATCGAGGGCATCCGCGAGCTGAAGCGCCGCCACCCCAAGGTGCAGACCACCCTGGGACTGTCGAACATCTCCTTCGGCCTCAACCCGGCAGCCCGCATTCTGCTCAACTCCGTCTTCCTCGACGAATGCGTCAAGGCGGGCCTGGACTCGGCGATCGTGCACGCGTCGAAGATCCTGCCCATGGCCCGCTTCAGCGAGGAGGAGGTCACCACCGCCCTCGACCTGATCCACGACCGGCGCCGCGAGGGCTACGACCCGCTGCAGAAGCTGATGCAGCTCTTCGAGGGCGCCACCGCCAAGTCCCTGAAGGCCGACAAGGCCGAGGAGTTGGCCTCGCTGCCCCTGGACGAGCGCCTCAAGCGGCGGATCATCGACGGCGAGCGCAACGGTCTGGAGGCCGACCTCGACCAGGCGCTCGAGACCCGCAAGGCCCTCGCCATCGTCAACGACACTCTGCTGGACGGCATGAAGGTGGTCGGCGAGCTGTTCGGCTCCGGCCAGATGCAGCTCCCGTTCGTGCTCCAGTCCGCCGAGGTGATGAAGAACGCGGTCGCCCACCTGGAACCGCACATGGAGAAGACCGATGAGGACGGCAAGGGCACCATCGTGCTCGCCACCGTCCGCGGCGACGTGCACGACATCGGCAAGAACCTGGTCGACATCATCCTGTCGAACAACGGCTACAACGTGGTCAACCTCGGCATCAAGCAGCCCGTCTCGGCGATCCTGGACGCCGCCGACCAGCACAGGGCCGACGTCATCGGCATGTCCGGACTGCTGGTGAAGTCCACGGTGATCATGAAGGAGAACCTGGAGGAGCTCAACCAGCGCGGCATGGCCGCCGACTACCCGGTGATCCTCGGCGGCGCCGCACTGACCCGCGCCTACGTCGAACAGGACCTGCACGAGATCTACCAGGGCGAGGTCCGCTACGCCCGCGACGCCTTCGAGGGCCTGCGCCTGATGGACGCCCTCATCGGTATCAAGCGCGGTGTGCCCGGCGCCCAGCTGCCCGAGCTGAGGCAGCGCCGGGTCCGCGCAGCCACCGTGGAGATCGACGAGCGCCCCGAGGCCGGTCATGTCCGCTCGGACGTCGCCGTCGACAACCCGGTCCCGGAACCCCCGTTCCGGGGCACCCGGGTGATCAAGGGGATCCAGCTCAAGGAGTATGCGTCCTGGCTCGACGAGGGCGCCCTGTTCAAGGGGCAGTGGGGCCTGAAGCAGGCCCGCGCCGGCGACGGGCCGACGTACGAGGAGCTCGTGGAGACCGAGGGCCGGCCCAGGCTGCGCGGCCTGCTGGACCGGCTCCAGACGGACAACCTGCTCGAGGCGGCCGTGGTGTACGGCTACTTCCCGTGCGTCTCCAAGGACGACGACCTGATCGTCCTGGACGAGGCCGGCAACGAACGCACCCGCTTCACCTTCCCGCGCCAGCGGCGCGGACGCCGGCTGTGCCTGGCCGACTTCTTCCGCCCGGAGGAGTCCGGCGAGACCGATGTCGTCGGCTTCCAGATCGTCACCGTCGGCTCCCGCATCGGCGAGGAGACCGCGCGGATGTTCAAGGCCAACGCCTACCGCGACTACCTCGAACTGCACGGACTGTCCGTGCAGCTGGCCGAGGCGCTCGCCGAGTACTGGCACGCGCGGGTGCGCTCCGAACTCGGCTTCGCCGGTGAGGACCCGGCCGGAATGGAGGACGTGTTCGCCCTGAAGTACCGGGGCGCCCGCTTCTCCCTCGGCTACGGCGCCTGTCCCGACCTGGAGGACCGCGCCAAGATCGCCGAGATGCTCCGGCCGGAACGCATCGGCGTCCACCTGTCCGAGGAGTTCCAGCTCCACCCAGAGCAGTCCACGGACGCCATCGTGATCCACCACCCGGAGGCCAAGTACTTCAACGCCCGCTGACCCAGGCCCCAGTAGGTCCGTGAGGCACCGGAAGCGGTTGCCCCGGGCGCGACGTACACTGGTCGGTCCACCGCAGGCCGGTTCCCTTTGTGGGAACCGGCCTGATCGTCCCTTTGACGGAGGTACGTGGATGACCAGTACGGTTCCCGCGCTCGACACCCTTCCCCAGAGTCTCCGGCCCGCCCGGGCGGGAGAGCCCCGCACGGCCGGAGGATCCACCCTTCAGGCCGTATTCCTGGACATGGACGGCACCCTGGTCGACACCGAGGGCTTCTGGTGGGACGTCGAGGTCGAGGTGTTCGCCTCCCTCGGCCACACCCTCGACGACTCCTGGCGCCACGTCGTGGTCGGCGGCCCCATGACCCGCAGCGCGGGCTTCCTCATCGAGGCGACCGGGGCCGACATCCCCCTCGCCGAACTGGCGGTGCTGCTCAACGACGGTTTCGAGGACCGTATCGCCGACACCCTGCCGCTCATGCCCGGCGCCGCCCGCCTGCTGGCCGAGCTGTCCGAGCACGGCATCCCCACGGCCCTGGTCTCCGCCTCGCACCGGCGCATCATCGACCGGGTACTCACCTCACTGGGCTCCCAGCACTTCGCGCTGTCGGTCGCCGGTGACGAGGTCCCGCGCACCAAGCCGCACCCCGACCCGTATCTGGCCGCGGCCGTCGGACTCGGTGTGAACCCCCTGCGGTGCGCCGCCGTCGAGGACACGGCGACGGGTGTCGCTTCCGCCGAGGCAGCGGGGTGCCACGTCGTGGCGGTGCCCTCGGTGGCCCCGATCGAGGCTGCCGTCCGGCGGACCGTCGTCTCCTCGCTTGAAGCCGTCGACCTGACCTTTCTGCACGGCCTGATGACGGAAATGCGCTAGGTGTTCACCGAGTGTAGGCCGGTGTAAGGGGCTGGAATTCCAAGGGCCCACGCCCCGGCCGCGCTGATGGGTGCCCGAAGGAATTCGGACTGCTACCGAACGTTGAATTCCGTCCCTCGGGCCGGATTTTATGTGTGATATTCACCACCTTCCGGAGTCTCGACAGGGGGGTCGGCATGTGGTGTCCGCCCCTTTTCGGCGGGCCTCCGCGTTCCCTTGTGTCCCGATTGGTGGATCACTGCACCAATCCTGCCGCACCGACGTTTGTCGGTGCGTTCACACCCGGTTCCACTCCGTGATGGAGGCTCAACTCCAGTGGCGGCGAACCTTCCCGCGGGTGCGGACTAACCTCATCGCGAGAACATCTTCCCCATCCCCGTGATCGGTAGCAACACCCTGTATGCCGCATACACGGAGTCGACAGCTCTGGAGAAACTCGAGCATGAACCGCAAGACTTTGGTGCTGGCGGCCGCGATTGGTCTGCTCGCGCCGGTACTCGCCGGCTGTGGCGATACCGATGGCGGGAGCGGCAACGGCGACGCGATCGTCGTCGGCACCACGGACCGGTTCACCGTCTCGAAGGACGAGCCCGCGCCGGTCGACCCGGCGTACGCCTACGACGTCGGTACCTGGAACATCCTGCGCCAGACCGTGCAGACACTGCTGATCCAGCCGCGCGGTGACGGCGCGCCGGTGCCCGAGGCTGCCGAGAGCTGCGGTTTCACCGACTCCGGCAACGAGCGGTACAGCTGCACCCTGCGCGAAGGCCTGAAGTTCTCGAACGGTGACTCCATCACCGCGGCCGATGTGAAGTACTCCATCGACCGCGCCCTGGCGATCCAGGCCGACAGTGGTGTCTTCGCGCTGCTGTCCACCATCGACACCGTCGAGACGCAGGGCGACCGTGAGGTGATCTTCCACCTCAAGTCGGCGGACGCCACCTTCCCGTACAAGCTGTCCACCCCGGTCGCCGGCATCGTCCCCGAGGACTCCTACGACAAGGACAAGCTGCGCGACGGGTTCGACGTCGACGGCTCCGGCCCGTACACGTTCGAGACCGAGGTCGAGGACGGCGAACTGGTCCGCGCCACCTACGTCAAGAACCCTTCCTACAAGGGATCCCTGAAGGTCGCCCACGGCAGGATCGAGATGCTCTCCTACGAGAGTGCCGAGGCCATGGGCGAGGCGCTCGAGGGCGACGAGATCGACATCATGACCCGCAGCATGTCGCCGGAGCAGATCACAAAGCTCGGCAACGACTCCGACGACACCGTCGACCTCGTCGAGTCGCCGGGTCTGGAGATCCGCTACCTGGCCTTCAACACCAAGGCCCCCTCCGTGGAGACCAAGGCCGTCCGCCAGGCCATGGCCCAGATCATCAACCGCAGCGAGCTGGTCGCCAAGGTCTACGGCTCCCAGGCCGAGCCGCTGTACTCGCTGGTGCCCGCGACCGTCACCGGTCACTCCAACGCGTTCTTCAACAGGTACGGCGACCCCGACGTCTCCAAGGCCCGCGAGCTGCTGGAGGAGGCCGGGATCGCCACCCCGGTGAAGATGACGCTGCACTACACGACCGACCACTACGGTCCCGCGACCAAGGGGGAGTTCGAGCAGCTCAGCGAGCAGCTCAACGGCAGCGGCCTGTTCGACACCGACATCAAGGGCGCGGCCTGGGAAACCTTCCGGCCGGACGGCCAGGAGGGCAAGTTCGACGTCTACGGCATGGGTTGGTTCCCCGACTACCCGGACGCCGACAACTTCCTCGCCCCGTTCCTGGACGCCGACAACTTCCTCAACTCGCCGTACGCCAACACCAAGGTCCGCAAGGAGCTGATCCCGGAGTCCCGCCGTCAGGCCGACCGCCTGGCCGCCACCGGCAGCCTGAACAAGATCCAGGACATCGTTGCCGAGGACGTGCCCGTGCTGCCGCTGTGGCAGGGCAAGCAGTACGTCGCCGCGCACGACAGCATCACCGGTACCGCGTACCTGCTCAACTCCTCCTCCACGCTCCAGCTGTGGGAGCTGGGCCGTGGCGTGAGCGGCTGACACGGCAGGGCCCGGACCGGGCCCGCACACACCGAGGGCGCCTCCCGCAAGTCGGGAGGCGCCCTCGGTGTGTGCGGGTGCGGAGTGAGCGGCGGGCGCCGGGCGAGCGGGTGGGCGCTACTGCGCCCCCGGGCGCACCAACCCGCTCTCGTACGCGTACACCGCGGCCTGCACCCGGTCGCGCAGCCCGAGCTTCGTCAGGACATGACCGACGTGCGTCTTCACCGTCGTCTCGCTGACGAACAGGTCCGCGGCGATCTCCGCGTTGGACAGCCCTCGTGCCACCAGCTTCAGCACCTCGACCTCACGGTCGGTCAGCGTGTGCAGTGTGTCCGGCACCGGCTCGTCACCGGATGGCAGATGCGTGGCGTACTTGTCCAGCAGCCGGCGCGTGATGCTCGGGGCGAGCATCGCCTCACCGGCGGCCACCACCCGGATCGCCTGCACCAGTTCATGGGCCGGGGCGTCCTTCAGCAGGAAGCCGCTGGCGCCCGCGCGCAGCGCCTCCACCACGTACTCGTCGAGATCGAACGTCGTCAGCACCAGGACCTTCGCCGGGCCGTCCCGCTCGGGGCCGGTGATCTGCCGGGTCGCCTCCACGCCGTCCATCCGCGGCATGCGGATGTCCATCAGCACCACGTCGGGCTGCAGTGCCCGCACCTGATCCTGGGCCTGGAGGCCGTCCCCGGCCTCGCCGACGACCGCGATGTCCTGCTCGGCCTCCAGAATCATCCGGAAGCCGGTGCGCAGCAGCGGCTGGTCATCGACCAGTAGGACGCGGATGGCCACGTAAGTCTCCTTCGCTAGTCCGCCCTCATTGTGCCTGCGCCCTCTGTCCAGCCGGAGCCCGGGGCGCATCACACCGCGTCGGACCCGGCGGTCCGTACCGGCAGCGGATAGGGCGGGGGAGTGCCGCCGAACTCCGGGCAGTGCGCCCGGTGGTCGCACCAGCCGCACAGCTTGGTGGGGCGCGGCCGCCAGTCACCCGTCTCCGTGGCCTCCCGGATCGCCTCCCACAACGCCAGCAGCTTGCGCTCGACGCGCTCCAGATCGGCGCGGACGGGGTCGTACGTCACCACATCGCCGCTGCCCAGGTACACGAGCTGCAGCCGGCGCGGGATCACCTGCTTCAGCCGCCACACCACCAGGGCGTAGAACTTCATCTGGAACAGCGCGCCCTCCGCGTACTCCGGCCGCGGTGCTTTGCCCGTCTTGTAGTCGACGATCCGCACCTCGCCGGTGGGCGCCACATCCACCCGGTCGATGATCCCGCGCAGCCTCAGCCCGGAATCCAGCTCGGCCTCCACGAACAGCTCCCGCTCGGCGGGCTCCAGCCGGCTGGGATCCTCCAGGCCGAACCAGCGCTCCACCAGTTGCTCCGCCTCCGCCAGCCAGCGCGCCAGCCGCTCACCCTCCGGATCCTCGGCGAACAGCTCCATGACCTCCGGCCGGGACTCCCGTAGCCGGTCCCACTGCCCCGGTACCAGTGCCTTCGCCCGTCGCGAGGTGCGCTCGGCGGCCGGGACATCGAACAAGTGTTCCAGTACTGCGTGCACCAGCGTGCCCCGCGTCGCCGCCTCGCTCGGCTTCTCCGGCAGCCGGTCGATGACCCGGAACCGGTACAGCAGCGGACACTGCATGAAGTCACTGGCGCGCGACGGGGACAGCGAGACGGGTGGCGCGGAGGGTCGCACGGCAGGCGCTGCAGTGGCCCCGGCCGCCACAGCCGCGTCCCCGCCCACAGCCGTCTCCCCGGCCGCGACCTGCGCATCCACCGCCACGACCGGCATGCTGTCGGACCGCCCCGCGGCCCCGGTGCTCGTCTCCATGTCCACAGACCTTACGGCCCCGCACTGACAGTGATCGCACGGTGCGGGGTGACCGAAGGGGGAGAAGGGGAAGGAGAGGGAGAGCAGGCGCGGTGACGGAGGGGAACGGTCAGGGGTGCCGAGGCGAAACGTGCGGCAACGGCCGCATACCATCGACTCAAGACCATCCCGCCCGGCAGGCGCGGGAGACGCAGCGAACGAGGGGACACCGGTGGACGCAAGCGGCGGACGCGGGCAGCCGCGCTCCGGCAACGACGAGTCGGCCGAGCGCCACGCAGGGCACCCGGCAGGCGAATCCCCCACGGACGGGGGCCGCTTCGACCCGGCCGAAACCACCCAGGACCCCTCGGACGACCGGATCGCCGGGCACTCCGCCGACCGCACCCCGCCGAACTCCGGAAACGCTCCATCGCGGACCGGCGGTGCCCCGGCGGAGGCCGGGACCACGCTTCGGGACGGGGAGCCCGAGCGGCCCTCCGGCCCGGTGCGGCCTCCCGCCGAAGGCACCGGCACCCAGCCGCGGAACGTGGCCGGTCCGGAGCATCCGGAGGAGCCGGGCGAACCCACCGGGAACCGTGCCCCGCGAACCTCGGACGAGACAGACGCTGCCGAGAGCGGCACCGTGGGCCGTCCGCCGGCCGAACAGGCGTCCCCCCGCGAAACCCGCGGGACGGCGCCCCATGCGCCGTCGGACGGCCGGACGGCCGACGCGGGACCCGACGCCCCGTCCGGCAGCCGCGAGGCCGGGCCCTCGCCCGACGCGGCCCCGGCCGGCCGGACCGCGCCCGATCCCGGGCCCCAGCCGCCGTCCACCACCGGACCCGGACCCGGCACCACCCCGACGGCCGGCCACCGGCCCGCACCCGAGCCGGACCAGCCCCACCACACCGACCGCACTCTCGCCCACTCGCCGCTCGGCAAGGAACCCGCCCCCCAGCCCCCGGTGGAGCAGCAGCGCGGCGGACTGCTGATGGGACGTCCTTTCGGCGTGCCCGTCTACGTCGCGCCCAGCTGGTTCCTCGTCGCCATCCTCATCACCTGGGTCTTCGGCGGCCAGATCGACCGCGTGCTGCCCGAGCTCGGCGCCGCCAGCTACCTGGTCTCCCTGTTCTTCGCCGTCGCCTTCTACGCCTCGGTGCTGGTCCACGAACTCGCCCACACACTGGCCGCCCTCCGCTTCAAGCTCCCGGTGCGCCGCATCCAGCTCCAGTTCTTCGGTGGCGTCTCCGAGATCGAGAAGGAGGCCGAGACCCCCGGACGGGAGTTCGTGCTCGCCTTCGTGGGCCCGTTGCTCTCCCTCGTCCTGTCCGGCTTGTTCTACCTCGGACTGCTCGCGGTCGACCCCGGCTCCGTACCCGGCGTCCTCCTGGCCGGCCTGATGATCTCCAACCTCATCGTGGCCGTCTTCAACCTCCTGCCCGGCCTCCCCCTCGACGGCGGACGCATGCTCCGCGCGGTCGTCTGGAAGATCACCGGCAAGCCGATGAGCGGCACTGTCGCCGCCGCCTGGGTGGGCCGCGCCCTCGCCATCTCCGTCCTGGTCGGCCTTCCCCTCCTCACCCAGTCCGGAGCCCTCGGCTCCGACGCCGCGGACGGCGTCGGCATGGACACCGTCCTCGACGCCCTGCTCGCCGCCATCCTCGCGGCGATCATCTGGACCGGCGCCGGCAACAGCCTGCGCATGGCCCGCCTGCGCGAGCACCTGCCGGAACTGCGCGCCCGCGCCCTGACCCGCCGCGCGGTGCCCGTCGAGACCGACACCCCCCTCTCGGAGGCGCTGCGCCGCGCCAACGCCGCCGGAGCCCGCGCCCTCGTCGTCGTCGACGCCGACGGCACCCCGCTGTCCTTGGTGCGCGAGGCCGCCATCGTCGGCGTACCCGAGCACCGCCGCCCCTGGGTCGCGGTCAGCGGGCTCGCCCAGGACCTCACCGACGGCATGCGCGTCTCCGCCGAGCTCGCGGGGGAGGAGCTCCTGGAAGCCCTGCGTGCCGCACCCGCCACCGAGTACCTGGTCGTCGAGGCGACCGGCGAGATCTACGGCGTCCTGTCCGCGGCCGATGTCGAGCGCGCCTTCGTCAAGGCCATGGCCCGCCCCGCCTGACGCCCGCCGCCGCCCGACGGCCGTTCTGTCCGCCGCCCGCCCTCGGAGCCTGGGTGGTCAGTGGTCCGTGCCGGGACCGGTAGGCTGGTCACATGTCCGAACCGACCGGTGCCGCCCGCCGACGCGGGCCCTTCAAGGTCGGGGACCAGGTACAGCTGACCGACCCCAAGGGCCGCCACTACACGTTCACGCTCGAGGCCGGGAAGAACTTCCACACGCACAAGGGTTCCTTCCCCCACGACGAGCTGATCGGCGCACCCGAGGGCAGCGTTGTCCGCACCACCGGGAACGTCGCCTACCTCGCGCTGCGCCCCCTGCTCCCCGACTACGTCCTGTCCATGCCCCGCGGGGCAGCCGTCGTCTACCCGAAGGACGCGGGGCAGATCCTCGCCTTCGCCGACATCTTCCCCGGCGCCCGCGTGGTGGAGGCCGGTGTCGGCTCCGGCTCGCTCAGCAGCTTCCTGCTGCGCGCCATCGGCGACCAGGGCATGCTGCACAGCTACGAACGCCGCGAGGACTTCGCCGAGATCGCCCAGGCCAACGTGGAGCGCTACTTCGGCGGCCCGCACCCCGCCTGGCAGCTGACCGTCGGCGACCTCCAGGACAACCTGTCCGACACCGAGGTCGACCGCGTCATCCTCGACATGCTCGCCCCCTGGGAATGCCTGGAAGCAGTCTCCAAGGCACTCGTCCCCGGCGGCATCCTCTGCTGCTACGTGGCGACCACCACCCAGCTCGCCCGGACCGTCGAGTCCATCCGGGAGATCGGCTCCTTCAACGAGCCGACCGCCTGGGAATCGATGATCCGCAACTGGCACATCGAAGGTCTCGCCGTCCGCCCGGACCACCGGATGATCGGCCACACCGGCTTCCTGCTCACCGCCCGCCGGCTCGCCGACGGCGTGGAACCCCCCATGCGTCGCCGCCGCCCGGCCAAGGGCGCCTACGGCGATGACTACTCGGGACCCAACGCCGACGCGGGCACCGCACGCTGACGCGACCCGCCACCACGACAACGCGCGAGCGCCGTGGCGCAGTTCCCCACCCGCACCGGGAACTGGGCCACGGCGCTCTCGTGTTGACGCGACGGGAGGGGACGCGACGGGAGGGGACGGGACCGACCACTGCACCACAACCGCACACCCCGCCGTTCCCCCGCACTGTGACGTGTGGCACGATGCTGGCCACCCCACCGGCACAGCTCTCACAGGAGACGCTCCTCGTGCAGTCATCCGCCGTTCCGGAGCTCGCGCACACGCACACCCGCCCGATCCACTGGGTCGCCACCGCCACGGCCGTCGCAGGTGTGGTGGCGCTCTCCTCCCTGACGCAGCCCGGAGCCGCGACGGCGGCCCAGACGCCCGCCCTGGAGACGAAGAGCGCCCCGGCGCACATGACACCCCCCGACCCGGCGGCCGTCGAGTTCCCGCTCGAGTGCGGTCCGGTGGACGTGGTGGTCAAGAAGCAAGCGGCCGGTGACCTGGACGGCGACGGCCGGCCCGAGACGGTGGCGGCCGTCCATTGCGACGCCTCCATGGGCACCCCGCCCGACGGCGTGTACGTGCTGACCCAGGCTGCCGGGGCCGACACGCCCCGCTTGGTGGCCACCCTCGTCGACCCCAAGGATCGCACCAACGTCGACGACTTCGCCGTGCGCGACGGCGAGATCACCGCGGCGCTTCTCGGCTACTCGTCCGCCGACGTGCCCCGTTGCTGCCCCGACGTGCGCAAGAGCGTGAAGTGGCACTGGGACAACGGGGTGTTCGTCCAGTCCGAGCCCTCCGGCGCCCGGAGCGTGTGAACCCGGCGGAGGCGCAACTCGGGTCACACGCCCCGGCACGCTCCCACGTGCGCGCTACCGGAGCGCCGGAAAGTGGGTGAGGAAAAGTGGGTGAGGAAGCGGACAGCGGTGACGAGCGGTGCCGAACCGATTACCCGGCGTCCGGCCCGTACACCTCCACGCCGTCCACCACGCGACGCACATGGATGCACTCACCCGGGCACTCCTTCGCGGAATCGACCACGTCCGTGAGGATCGGCAGCGGCACGCGCGTCGTCGCCCCCGTGGCCTGCAACAACTCGTCGTCCGAGCCCTTCACGTACGCCAGTCCATCGATGTCCAGCTCGAACACCTCGGGCGCGTACTGCGCGCAGATGCCGTCGCCGGTACACAGGTCCTGGTCGATCCAGACCTCCAGGGCCTCGCCCTCGACTCCGGCCTCCTGCTGCACGCTCATCTCTCCTGCCGTCTCCCCGTGTCCCGGTCTCCCGCGTCGAACCGAATGGGAATCCGGCCAGCTCCGACGGGTGTTGAACACGTTGACCCTACCTTCGCCGGGGTTCCCGTCACCCTTGGTGGGTATTCCCCTGGCGTGAGGGAGAGCGCAAGGGTGAAGATCGGACACACCTCGACCGTCTTTGTGATCTAGGGGTTTCAATCGACACCCGCCCAGGTAGGGTCTGGAAGCGTCCAGCTCCCCTTGGAGGAGGTGAGGACCGTGGCAGCCCACGACGACGACATGAACCGCGGCATCCGCCCGGGACGCGGGTCCGAGGACCCGGCCGGGCAGATTGCCTACCTTGAGCAGGAGATCGCCGTCCTGCGCCGCAAGCTCGCCGACTCTCCGCGACACACGAGGATTCTCGAAGAGCGGATCGTCGAGCTGCAGACCAACCTGGCCGGCGTGTCCGCCCAGAACGAACGACTCGCCGGCACGCTCCGCGAGGCCCGCGACCAGATCGTGGCCCTCAAGGAGGAGGTCGACCGGCTCGCGCAGCCCCCGGCCGGCTTCGGAGTCTTCCTCCTGGCGAACGAGGACGGCACCGCCGACATCTTCACCGGCGGCAGAAAACTCCGGGTGAACGTGAGTCCCGGCGTCGACCTCGACGAGCTCCGGCGTGGCCAGGAAGTGATGCTCAACGAAGCGCTCAACGTGGTCGAGGCCATGGAGTTCGAGCGCGTCGGAGACATCGTCACCCTCAAGGAGATCCTCGAGGACGGAGAACGGGCACTCGTCCTCGGTCACACCGACGAGGAACGGGTGGTCCGGCTCGCCGAGCCCCTGCTGGGCATCACCATCCGCCCCGGCGACGCGCTCCTGCTCGAACCCCGCTCCGGGTACGTCTACGAGGTCGTCCCCAAGAGCGAGGTCGAGGAGCTCGTCCTCGAAGAAGTCCCCGACATCGGCTACGAGCAGATCGGTGGCCTCGGCAACCAGATCGAAGCCATCCGTGACGCCGTCGAGCTGCCCTACCTCCACCCGGACCTGTTCAAGGAGCACGAACTGCGTCCGCCCAAGGGTGTCCTGCTCTACGGGCCTCCCGGATGCGGCAAGACGCTCATCGCCAAGGCCGTCGCCAACTCGCTGGCCAAGAAGGTCGCCGAAGTGTCCGGTCAGGCCGCCGGCAAGAGCTTCTTCCTCAACATCAAGGGCCCCGAGCTCCTCAACAAGTACGTCGGCGAGACCGAGCGGCAGATCCGCCTCGTCTTCCAACGGGCCCGCGAGAAGGCCAGCGAGGGCACCCCCGTCATCGTCTTCTTCGACGAGATGGAATCCCTCTTCCGCACCCGCGGCTCCGGCGTCAGCTCCGACGTGGAGAACACGATCGTCCCGCAGCTCCTCGCCGAGATCGACGGCGTGGAGGGCCTGCAGAACGTGGTCGTGATCGGTGCCTCCAACCGTGAGGACATGATCGACCCCGCCATCCTGCGGCCCGGCCGGCTCGACGTGAAGATCAAGATCGAACGTCCGGACGCCGAGGCGGCCAAGGACATCTTCGGCAAGTACCTCACCGCGCGCCTCCCGCTGCACGGCGACGACCTCGCCGAACACGGCAGCGACCGGAACATGACGGTCCAGAGCATGATCCAGAGCGCCGTGGAACACATGTACGCCGAAACCGAGGAAAACCGCTTCCTGGAAGTCACCTACGCCAACGGAGACAAGGAAGTCCTCTACTTCAAGGACTTCAACTCCGGCGCCATGATCGAGAACATCGTCGGCCGCGCCAAGAAAATGGCGATCAAGGACTTCCTCGAAAAGAGCCAGAAGGGCCTCCGCGTCTCCCACCTGCTCCAGGCCTGCGTGGACGAATTCAAGGAGAACGAGGACCTCCCCAACACCACCAACCCCGACGACTGGGCCCGGATCTCCGGCAAGAAGGGCGAGCGGATCGTTTACATCCGTACCCTCATCACCGGAAAGCAGGGCTCGGACACCGGACGTTCCATCGACACGGTGGCGAACACCGGTCAGTACCTGTAAAACGCAGGGTGGCTGCGGGTGCCCTCGGTGGGTACCCGCAGCCGACTGTTTTCCCCAGTCGCGTCCGGAACACAGCAATGACGCAAATGATCTCCCCACCAGTGCAAAGGCGTTCTAGGCTCTTCGGTACCGCCGAGTCGCACAGCGCGGGGACGGGCACCGCACACGCACCGGAGCGCCAGCGGTACTTGAGCGGCGCCCCCGACCGGGGACGCCGCCGAGCAAGGAGGGCCGCATGACCGTACGGCGAGTAATGGGCATCGAGACGGAGTACGGGATCTCAGTCCCCGGCCACCCCAACGCCAATGCCATGCTCACCTCGTCCCAGATCGTGAACGCCTACGCGGCGGCGATGCACCGGGCCCGCCGGGCCCGCTGGGACTTCGAGGAGGAGAACCCGCTGCGGGACGCGCGAGGCTTCGACCTCGCCCGCGAGGCCGCCGACTCCAGCCAGCTCACTGACGAGGACATCGGCCTCGCCAACGTCATCCTCACCAATGGCGCGCGACTCTACGTCGACCACGCACACCCCGAATACAGCGCCCCCGAGGTCACCAATCCCCGCGACGCCGTCCTCTGGGACAAGGCCGGCGAGCGGATCATGGCCGAGGCCGCGGAACGGGCCGCCGCGCTCCCGGGCGCGCAGCCCATCCACCTGTACAAGAACAACACCGACAACAAGGGCGCCTCCTACGGCACCCACGAGAACTACCTGATGAAGCGGGAGACGCCCTTCTCGGACATCGTCCGCCACCTCACCCCGTTCTTCGTCTCGCGCCAGGTCTTCACCGGCGCAGGACGCGTCGGCATCGGCCAGGACGGCCACGAGCACGGCTTCCAGCTCAGCCAGCGCGCGGACTATTTCGAGGTCGAGGTCGGTCTCGAGACCACACTGAAGCGCCCCATCATCAACACCCGCGACGAACCGCACGCCGACGCCGAGAAGCACCGCCGGCTCCATGTGATCATCGGCGACGCGAACCTGTCCGAGATCTCGACCTACCTGAAGCTCGGCACGACCGCGCTCGTCCTGTCGATGATCGAGGACGGCTTCATCGCCGTGGACCTCGCGGTCGACCAGCCCGTACGGACCCTGCACCAGGTCTCGCACGACCCCACCCTGAAGCGGCTGGTCACGCTCCGCAGCGGCCGGACACTCACCGCCGTCCAGCTCCAGATGGAGTACTACGAACTCGCTCGCAAGTACGTCGAGGAACGGTACGGAGCCGACGCCGACGACCAGACCAAGGACGTCCTGGCCCGCTGGGAGGACACACTCAACCGCCTGGAGAACGACCCCATGAGCCTGGCAGGCGAGCTGGACTGGGTCGCCAAGCGGCAGGTCATGGAGGGCTACCGGCGCAGGGACGGTCTGGGCTGGGATGCCGCCCGGCTGCACCTCGTCGACCTCCAGTACGCCGACGTACGGCCCGACAAGGGGCTCTACAACCGTCTCGTCGCCCGCGGCAGCATCAAGCGGCTGCTGGACGAGACAGAGGTCGAGCGGGCCCGGACGAAGCCGCCGGAGGACACCCGCGCCTACTTCCGCGGACGCTGCCTGGAGCAGTACGCGGACGACGTCGCGGCGGCCTCCTGGGACTCGGTGATCTTCGACCTGCCGGGCCGGGACTCGCTCCAGCGGGTCCCAACCCTGGAACCGCTTCGCGGAACGCGTAATCATGTCAAAGAACTGCTGGACCGCTGCCGAACGGCAGAAGACCTGGTCAGGGTGTTGTCGGGCAACTGAGTCGGCGCACACGACCGGCCCGCCGGACAGGGTGGAAAGTCCGGCGGAAGGGAATCATCGAGGTGGCCGCCGTACGTTGTAGGAACTGCGGGGCCCATGTCGGACCCTGCTTGTAGGGTCTGATACAAGAACGTCGAACCGAGCGGGGTGAGGGTTATGGCGACCAAGGACACCGGCGGCGGACAGCAGAAGGCGACGCGCTCCACCGAGGAGGTCGAGGAGGCGCCCGAGGCGCAGGCATCCGAAGACCTCAAGGAGCGTCAGGAGCAGCTGAGCGACGACGTGGACGACGTCCTCGACGAAATCGATGATGTGCTCGAGGCCAATGCAGAGGATTTCGTGCGCTCATTCGTGCAAAAGGGTGGGCAGTAAAGGGTTCCGGGTCACTGTGCCTTTGAAGTGAAGGTTACGGGGGGTGGCTGCAGAGGCGCCCGAGAAGCAGTGCACGGGCTGTGAACGGGAGTTGCCTCTCGCAGCTTTCGCGCGGGACAGGAATCGGCGTGATGGCCTTCAGATGCGGTGCCGGGAGTGCGTGGCGGAGTGCAGTGCCGCGCACTCCCCGCGCCGCGGGAGGTCATCGGGAAGACCGTGCGCGAGAAGGTGGACGTCCCGGCTGGACCCAAGCTCTGCCGGACGTGCGACGAGATCAAACCGCACAGCGAGTGGCATATCGTCATGCGACCGCGTCCGACGGTCTCTCGACGCACTGCAAGGCGTGCAGGGCGGCCCAGGGGCGGCAAACCATCTGAAGCGTCAGTACGGCATCACCGAAGCCGAGCGCGACGAGCCGATCGCCTCGCAAGGAGACGCCTGCTGCATATGTTTGTCTGCTCCGGCCGCACATGTGGATCACTGCCACAAGACGGGTAGGGTCCGTGGCGTACTGTGCTTCAGCTGCAATGCCGCGCTGGGGCAGTTCAAGGACCGGCCCGATGCCATAAGGCGGGCTGCCGCTTACGTGGAAGGAATCGCGTGGAAGCCAACACTCGTAGCACCGGGCGTCTACCGGCTGCCTTCCTGACTCCTGGATCGTCGTCCTTCATGGACTTCCTGTCGGAGCATCAGCCGGAGATGCTCCCGGGGAAGCGGCAACTGCCGCCCACCCAGGGCGTGATCGAGGTGCCGCACGGGACCACGATCGTCGCCGTGAGCTTCCCCGGTGGTGTCGTGCTCGCCGGTGACCGCCGGGCCACCATGGGCAATGTCATCGCCCAGCGGGACATCGAGAAGGTGTTCCCCGCGGACGAGTACTCGGCGGTGGGCATCGCCGGCACGGCGGGGCTCGCCGTGGAGATGGTGAAGCTGTTCCAGCTGGAGCTGGAGCACTTCGAGAAGGTCGAGGGCGCGCAGCTGTCCCTGGAGGGCAAGGCGAACCGGCTGTCGACCATGATCCGGTCCAACCTCGGGATGGCGATGCAGGGCCTGGCCGTGGTCCCGCTGTTCGCGGGGTACGACGTGGACCGGGAGAAGGGCCGGATCTTCTCCTACGACGTCACGGGCGGGCGTTCGGAGGAGCAGGGGTACGCGGCCACCGGTTCCGGGTCGGTCTTCGCGCGCAGTGCCATGAAGAAGCTCTTCCGGGGCGGTCTGAGCGAGTCCGAGGCGACCACCCTGGTGGTGCAGGCCCTGTATGACGCCGCGGACGACGACTCGGCGACCGGCGGTCCCGATGTCGCCCGCCGGATCTACCCGATCGTCACAGTGATCACCGAGGACGGCTTCCGCCGGCTCACCGAGGACGAGACGTCCGAGATCGCCCGGTCGGTGCTGGAGCGGCGGCTGGAGCAGCCGGACGGTCCGCGCGCCGCGCTGCTGTAGGGCGCGCGGTTCGTTGATGACGGTCCTCCACTCAGCCTCCATCCAGTGACTTCGACAGAAAGGGACGGTTGACCCGTGTCGACGCCGTTCTATGTCTCACCCCAGCAGGCGATGGCCGACCGGGCGGAGTACGCCCGCAAAGGGATCGCGCGCGGCCGCAGCCTCGTCGTGCTGCAGTACGCCGACGGCATCGTGTTCGTCGGCGAGAACCCGTCCCGTGCACTGCACAAGTTCAGCGAGATCTACGACCGGATCGGCTTCGCCGCCGCCGGCAAGTACAACGAGTACGAGAACCTGCGGATCGGTGGCGTGCGCTACGCCGATCTGCGGGGTTACACCTATGACCGGGACGACGTGACCGCCCGGGGCCTGGCGAACGTGTACGCACAGACCCTGGGCACGATTTTCTCGAGTGCGGCGGAGAAGCCGTACGAGGTGGAGCTGGTGGTGGCCGAGGTCGGCGAGACCCCGGAGGGCGACCAGATCTACCGGCTGCCGCACGACGGTTCCATCGTCGACGAGCACGGCTCGGTGGCGGTGGGGGGCAACGCGGAGCAGATCAGCGGCTATCTGGACCAGCGTCACCGGGACGGCATGACGCTGGCCCAGGCGCTCGCGCTGGCGGTGCAGTCGCTGTCGCGGGACACCAACGGCAGTGAGCGGGAGATTCCCGCGGAGCGGCTGGAAGTGGCCGTGCTGGACCGTACGCGGCCGCAGAAGCGCAAGTTCAAGCGCATCACCGGACGGCAGCTGGCGCGGCTGCTCGCGGCCGACGGCGCGGAGACGGCGTCCGAGGCGGAGGCCGATGTGGAGGCGGAGGACGAGGCCGGAGGGGCCTCCGGGAGCACGTCCGAGGGCGAGGAGTAGATCCGGCCCCGCCCGGCTCGCTCGGGTGAGGTGGCGGGCCCGAGCAGCCCGGTGGGGTGTGCGTCCGTGCCGCGGGCGGACACCCCCGTCCCGTTACCGGACCTGCTGTGCGCGGCCGGTGTTTCCGGGGTGCCGAGGAGTACCCGGGAGCGCCCGCGAGTACTCAGGGGCGGGTGGCGGGCGGGGCCGTCGATCCCCGGATCACCAGGTGGACGGGGATGTCGCCGGCCTCGGGGGTGCGGTTGTCGAGGACCGCGAGGAGGGCCTGCATGCCGCGTTCGCCGAAGAGCTCCGCGTCGAGGCGGACCGTGGTGAGTTCCGGGTCGAGGGCCGTGGCCAGGGCCAGGTCGTCGAGGCCGGTGACGGAGAGGTCGTCGGGGACACGCAGGCCGAGTCGGCGGGCTGCCTTGTAGGCGCCGGCCGCGAGCTTGTCGTCGTCGCAGACGACGGCGGTGGGGCGGCCGGGGGCGGCCAGGGCGGCATGGGCGGCGGTGACGGCGCCCTGGATGGAGATGGGCGACCGGGTGGTGCGCAGGGTCGTGCCGGGGACCGCGGCCAGCTGGGCCGCCAGTTCGCGGGCGCGTACGTCGAAGGTCCAGGAGGGGATGTCCGCTGCCAGGTGGAGGACGTCGCGGTGGCCCAGGTCCAGGAGGTGGCGGGCGATCCGGCGGACACCGTCGGCGATGTCGAGGTTGACCGTCGCGGCGCCCAGGGTGCTCCGGGGGTCGCTGTCGAGCATGACCAGGGGGAGCTGGTCGCCGCGGATCGCGGTGAGGGCGTCCGCGGCCATGGAGGAGGCGATGACGCCGTCGAGGGCGGCCTGCGCGGAGGCGAAGGGGTTGCGGGCGGGGCCGATGCCCTCGGGGGAGGGGTAGAGGACGACGCCGAAGCCGTGCTGGGCGGCGACGCGCGCGGCGCCGGTGTAGACGCCGGCGAAGAACTCGGTGGTGAGGGCGGGGACGACCAGGAGCACCGTGCGGGTGTGGCCGAGGCGCAGATTGCGGGCGGCCAGGTTCGGGCGGTAGCCGAGGGTGTGCGCCGCCTCGCGTACGCGCTGTGCCGTGGTTTCCGAGACGCGGCCGCGCCATTTGTCGCCCATGACGAGGGAGACGGCGGCCTGGGAGACGCCGGCTGCCTGCGCGACGTCCCGGCTGGTGGGGCGGGTCTGGGCTCGGGCCACCGTGGGACCGCTCCTTCGACTGGACTCCGTCTGGACTGGCGAACAGCGGACATGGTACGTATGGAGAACAAGGTTATACGTACAACGTCGGGGTTCCGAGGAGCACCGGCGGGGGAGTGGAGGACGCCGCATGGCCACGGGATACCTGGAGATCCTCCGGGTGCGGCACGCGACCCGGCTGCTGGTGGGCACGCTGGTGGGCCGGCTGCCCAACGGGACCGCGGCCATCGCGATCGTGCTGTTCGTCCGCGCGGAGGGCGGTTCGTACAGTCTGGCCGGCGCCCTGGCGGCGGTGTACGGCGTGGCCAACGCGGTCGGGCAGCCGGTGCTGGGGCGGCTCGTGGACCTGCGGGGCCAGCCGCGGGTCCAGTTGCCGGCCGCGGTGCTGTCGGCGCTGGCGATGGCGGTCTTCGCGTTCGTGGGGATCGATCCGCGGGCTGCGGCGTATGCGGCGGTGGCCGCCGCGGGGCTGTTCACGCCGCCGCTGGAGGGCGGGCTGCGGGCCCTGTGGTCCTCGGTGCTGCACCGCGAGGAGCAGGTGCACCGGGCGTACGCGATGGACGCGGTGGCGCAGGAGGTGATGTTCACCGTAGGGCCGCTGCTCGTGACGGTGTGCGTGTCGGTGTGGTCGCCCCAGGTCGCCCTGCTGGTGCTGAACGGGCTGGGGGTGCTGGGCGCGCTGTCCGTGGTGGTGTCGGCGCCTTCGCGCGCGTGGCGGTCGGCGCCGCGCGAGGCGCACTGGCTGGGTGCGCTGCGCTCGCCGGGACTGCTGGCGCTGCTGGGCGCCTTCCTGTTCGTCGGCATCGCGCTGGGGTCCATCACGGTGGCCTCGGTGCCCTACGGGGACGAACACGGCGGCGGTCATGTGTACGGCTGGCTGATGGCGGGCCTGGGGCTCGGCGCGCTCGTCGGCGGCATGGCGTACGGGGCGCGGCAGTGGGCGGGTGAGCCGGCGCGGCGACTGCAGGTGCTGGTGGCCTTCCTGGCGGTGTGTTACCTGCCGCTGACACTGATGCCCGGGCCGGGGGCGATGACCCTGCTCGCGGTGGTCGCCGGCGTGTTCCTGGCCCCGGCGATCGCATGTGCCTTCGTGCTGGTGGACCGGCACGCACCGGCCGGGACGGTCACGGAGGCGTTCTCGTGGCTGGTGACGACGTTCACCGTGGGCGCTTCGGTGGGAACGGGCCTGGCCGGGCCGGTGGTCGAGGCGGGCGGCGCGCAGGGGGGCTTCGCGATACCGGCTGTCGCGGGTGGCGTGGCTTTGCTGGTTTTGATGTGCACCGGAAGGGTATTGGCGGTTCCCGCAGGCGGGTCCGTAGTTGCGGCCGGTTCGGAAAATGATCCGAACCGTGCCGTCGAACCCCGTTTGGGTTCGGGGGATCGGGCGTAATGTTCAGTCATGGACCGCCGCATTTTCGGGCTGGAGAACGAGTACGGCGTCACGTGCACGTTCAGGGGACAGCGTCGCCTGTCTCCTGACGAGGTGGCGCGGTACCTCTTCCGCCGTGTCGTGTCATGGGGCCGCAGCAGCAACGTCTTTCTGCGCAACGGCGCCCGCCTTTATCTCGACGTGGGTTCGCATCCGGAATACGCCACACCCGAATGCGACAACCTGACCGAGTTGGTCACCCACGACAAGGCTGGGGAGCGCATTCTCGAAGGACTCCTGGTGGACGCCGAACGACGCCTGCACGAGGAAGGAATCGCGGGCGACGTCTACCTGTTCAAGAACAACACCGACTCGGCGGGTAACTCGTACGGGTGTCACGAGAACTTTCTGGTGGCCCGGCACGGGGAGTTCTCACGACTCGCGGACATCCTCATCCCGTTCCTGGTGACCCGCCAGCTGCTGTGCGGCGCCGGGAAGGTGCTGCAGACGCCGCGTGGCGCGGTGTACTGCGTCAGCCAGCGGGCCGAGCACATCTGGGAGGGCGTTTCCTCGGCGACGACCCGGTCCCGGCCGATCATCAACACGCGTGACGAACCGCACGCGGACGCCGAGCGGTACCGCCGGCTCCATGTCATCGTCGGCGACTCGAACATGTCCGAGACGACCATGCTGCTGAAGGTCGGTGCCACCGATCTGGTGCTGCGCATGATCGAGGCGGGCACGGTGATGCGTGACCTCACGCTGGAGAACCCGATCCGGGCGATCCGTGAGGTGAGCCACGACCTCACGGGCCGCCGCAAGGTCCGCCTGGCGAGCGGCCGTGAGGCCTCCGCCCTGGAGGTGCAGCGTGAGTACTACGAGAAGGCGGTGGACTTCTGCGAGCGCCGCGGCATCCGCACCGGCACGGTCGAGCAGGTGCTCGAGCTGTGGGGCCGCACGCTGGACGCGATCGAGGCCGAGGACCTCGACCGTATCGGCACCGAGATCGACTGGGTGATGAAGTACAAGCTCATCGAGCGGTACCGGGCCAAGCACAACATGACCATGTCGCATCCACGGGTCGCGCAGATAGACCTCGCCTACCACGACATCCACCGCCGTCGTGGGCTGTACTACCTGCTGGAGAAGAAGGGGCAGGCCGCCCGGATCTGCAACGATATGAAGATCTTCGAGGGCAAGTCCGTTCCGCCGCAGACCACCCGGGCGCGGCTGCGCGGTGACTTCATCCGCCGGGCGCAGGAGCAGCGGCGGGACTTCACCGTCGACTGGGTGCACCTCAAGCTCAACGACCAGGCGCAGCGGACGGTGTTGTGCAAGGACCCGTTCCGCTCGGTGGACGAGCGGGTGGAGAAGCTGATCGCCGGTATGTGAGATGCGTTGTCCCGCGGTTCTCCCGAACCGCGGAACGCCACACGGGCGCCGTACGTTACTCAGTGCGGCGCCCTTCTCACGCCGTAGAGTTGCTCGGACGCCACCGACAAGATCGATGATTACGAGGCCCCCACCGTGCGCCGACGCTCACTTCTCATTGCCGTACCCGCTGGACTGGCCACTCTCGCCGCGTGCGGCGACGGCGGGTCCGATTCGAGCAAGACCAGCGAGAGCGCCTCGCCGGCCGCGCCGGACGCGTCGGCCGCGCCTCCGCCGAAGATCGTCGACGGCCCGCTGCCGGCGATCACCGCGGGCGTGAAGTTCGGTGAGAAGCCCACCGTTGCCAAGGGCAGCGGTGACCCGTCCAAGGACCTCGCGGTGAAGACCGTCATCGCGGGCGGCGGCAGGGCCATCGCCGAGAACGACTTCGTGGTGGCCCACTACCTGGGCCAGGTGTGGAGCACCGCGAAGGTGTTCGACAACTCCTACGACCGCAAGGCCCCGCTGGCGATCCAGCTGGCCCAGGGCAGCGTCATCGACGGCTGGCGGTACGGGCTGACGGGGAAGAAGGCCGGCAGCCGGGTCCAGATGGCGATCCCGCCCACCTGGGGTTACGGCACGCAGGGCAATGAGCAGGCGGGCATCAAGGGCACCGACACACTGGTGTTCGTGGTGGACGTGCAGGACACATTCAACGCGAAGAGCTCTGCCAAGGGCAGCGAGGTCGCCCAGGACACCATCGATCTGCCCAAGGTCGGCACGAACACGGACGGCAAGGCGCCCTCCATCGAGGTGCCCGACGCGGCCCCCTCGAAGAAGCTCGTGTCGAGCTACATCATCGAGGGCGATGGCGAGGAGGTCACCGCCGACAGCAGTGTGCTCGTGCAGTACAAGGGCGTGCTGTGGGACGGCGGCAAGGAGTTCGACTCGACGTACGGGCGGGGGCAGCTGACCTCGTTCTCGCTGCAGCAGGTCGTCAAGGGCTGGGCGCAGGGGCTGACCGGCAAGAAGGTCGGCAGCCGGGTCCTCATCGTCATCCCGCCGGAGCTGGGGTACGGCGACACGCCGCCGGAGGGCAGCGACATCAAGAAGGACTCCACGCTGGTCTTCTCGGTCGACATCCTCGCGAAGTTGTGACCGCGCGTGATGTAAGACTGTGTCTGTTCGCCTTTCCGTAAACAAGCAGGAGCGTTAGACGTGAGCATCGACAAGCCCGAGATCGACTTCCCGGGTGGCGAGCCCCCGGCGGACCTCGAGATCAAGGACATCTGGGAGGGCGACGGAGAGGTGGCGCAGGCGGGTCAGACCGTCAACGTCCACTACGTCGGTGTCGCCTTCAGCACGGGTGAGGAGTTCGACGCCAGCTGGAACCGGGGCACCCCCTTCCGCTTCCCGCTGGGCGGCGGCCGGGTCATCAAGGGCTGGGACCAGGGCGTGCAGGGCATGAAGGTCGGCGGCCGTCGCCAGCTGACCATCCCCGCGCACCTGGCCTACGGCAACCAGAGCCCGACTCCGGCGATCAAGCCCGGCGAGACGCTGATCTTCGTGGTCGACCTGCTCGGGGTCTGATCACTCGCCGGTCGCCGACCGGTCGCCCGTGCGGACGTCGGGTCGGGTTGCGACCGGAGTCGATCACTTGGGGTCCATGCCTGTCCGGGCGTGGACCCTCGGCTTTTGCCGCGCCACCACGGGGCGGTACGGTCATCGGACTGAGCAGCATGAGGAGGCGAAGGGCGTCGATGGCCATTGCCAAGGCCGAGCGGCTGATGAACCTGGCGCTGTGCCTGCTGGGCACGCGGCGGCCACTGAGCAAGCGTGAGCTGCGCGAGTCCGTCGAGGCCTATCTCGAGGCGGCCTCGGACGACGCCTTCAATCGCATGTTCGAGCGGGACAAGGATGATCTGCGCGAACTCGGGCTCGTCATCGAGACCGTGGAGAACCTCGACGGCGAGGTCGGTTACCTGGCCCGGCGGGACAGCAACCGCCTGCCTCCCATCACCCTCGACGCCGAGGAGGCAGCCGCACTGGGCCTGGCGGCCAAGGTGTGGCAGCAGGCCAGACTGGCCGGCGCGGCCAGCGGCGCCCTGCAGAAACTGCGTGCGGCGGGACTGCCCGAGGACGTCGATCCCTACGGGTTCCACAGCGCGCTCGAGCCCCGCATCCCCGTGCACGAGGCCGCCTTCGAACCGCTGATGCTGGCCTGCCGCGACCGCCGCCCCGTCGTCTTCGACTACCGCAAGGCCAACGCCGCGCAGCCCGAACCGCGCAACGTCGAGCCGTGGGCGCTGGAGTGCTGGCGCGGTCACTGGTACCTGGCGGGCTGGGACCGCGACCGGGGCGCCGAGCGGGTCTTCAGGCTGTCCCGGATCACCGGCAAGGTGCGCTCGCGCGGCAGCCGGTACACCGCTCCGGTGCCGGACGTCGTCACGGTCCGCGAGACGGTCGCGAGCTGGGCGGGGGAGAGCGCCGACCGCTCCGCGCGGATCCGACTGCGCACCGACGCGGGGTACCCCCTTCGGGTGAAAGCCACCTCGGTGCGGGAACTCGGCGGGGGCTGGGAAGAGTTGGAGATTCCGTACGGGCACGGCCTGGACGCCTGGCTGGTGGAGTTCGGAGCGGACGTGGTGGTCCTGGAGCCCGCCGAGCTGCGGGCCGGCGTGGTGGACCGGCTGCGCGCCGTGGCCAAGGGCTGAGGGGGACGGAAAAGGACGTGGCAGGCAAACCGGTGAGGCCAGTGAACGCCATCGACCAGACCCGCAGGATGCTCTCCCTGGTCACGTATCTGAGGGAGCGTCCGGGCGCCCGGATCGAGGACGTGGCGCGCGCCTTCGGCATCACCGAGGACGAGCTGGTCTCGGACCTCGACGTGCTGCCCATGTGCGGCACGAGTTTCCGCGGCGGCGACCTGCTGGACATCGACACCGACGGGGAGCGCATCTGGTGGCACAATCCGGCCGCGCTCGGGGCGGAGGCCGCCGAGCCGCTCCGCCTCGCCGCGGACGAAGCCACCGCCCTGCTCGTCGCCGCGCGTGCCGTGGCCACCCTGCCCGGGCTGCGCGAGAGCGACCGGCAGGCGCTGCTGCGGGCCACCGCCAAGGTGGAGACCGCGGCCGGTGAGGCGGCGGGCGCCAGTGCCCGGCTGTCGGTGACCTTCGAGTCCGAGGGCGGTGTCTTCGCGGACGTCGACCGGGCCATCGCCGAGCGCCGCAGACTGTGGATCCGCTACTACTCGCCCGCCCGTGACGAGCTCAGCGAGCGCGAGATCGACCCCATCCGCCTGGTCAGCGTCGGGCACACCTACGTGGAGGCCTGGTGCCGCCGCTCCGAGGCGCGCCGCACGTTCCGGCTCGACCGGGTCGCCGAGATCAAGATCCTCGACGAGCCGTCCGCGCCGCCCGAGGTCGAACTGCGAGACCTGTCGGAAGGGCTGGTGCAGCCGGCGGCGGAGGATCCGGAGGTCGTGGTCGAGGTCGGGCCGGGCGGTCGCTGGGTCGCCGAGTACTACCCGCACGACAGCGCGGATGAGCTGCCCGACGGCGGGCTGCGTATCACCTTGCGGACACCCGACCCGGCGTCGCTCAAGCGGCTGGCGCTGCGGCTCGGGCGGGACGGCCGGATCGTCGCGCCGGACGACCTCGCGGACAGCGCCCGGCGGGCGGCCCGCGAGGCGCTGGCGGCGTACGACGGCGCCGGGGCGGCCGGATGAGCGGGCCGCACACGGTGTGCGCGGTCCGGGGCGGGCTGGACGACAGGCAGGAGCGAGGACTGTGAGCGAGTCGGCGACCCCTGGAGTACGGGGCATGACGGTGACGTCCGCGTTCTCCGGTATGAGGAGCGTGGCGCCGGTCGTGTTCCGGGCGGGCTGCCCGGACTGCAGGAGGCGTTTCGAGCTGGGCGCGAGCGCGCTGCGACTGGTCATAGGTGCCAGCAGGCGCACCACCTTCTACTCGTTCACCTGCCCCGCGTGCGAGGCGGCGGTCCGTAAGCCGGCGGGGGAGCGGGTCGTCGAACTCCTCACCGGCGGCGGGGTCAGCACCCTGCGGCTGCACTCGACGGCGTAGCGGACCCCGACGGCCGCGGTCCCCTTCCCGGGCGCCGGGCGTCCCGTGCAGGCGGGGACCGTCTAGGCTCCCCTTATGTTCTGGGCGATGTTCGCGATTGCTGTGGGGTTCCTGGGGCTCGTGGTGCTCGGGGTGTTCGCCGTACGGGTCTTCGTCGAGGCGGAGCGGCTCGGCAGACAGGTCACGGACTCGGCGCGGCGCATCAGCCGGGCCGCGGAGGACCTGGAGCGGGCGGCGGCCGGCGCGGCCCGCTCCGCGGAAGCCCTCTGACCCGGACCCGGGACGCCGCCGGGAGCCGCACGCCCTGTCGAGTTGCCGACCCGGGCGGGTACGCTGCTCACCGCGGCCCGGAGAACGAGGCCCGGACCGTGGACGGGAGTACGCACGGGGATTGCCCTACGTTCACCCCTGAGCGTTACGATCGCTGACAACGCGGTCATCGCTCGCGTGTCCGACGTGTGTCCGAACGGTCGGACAGGGCAGCACCCCCACCTCAGCAGCCTCGATGAGAAGGTAAAGACTTATGTTCGGTGGCAAGATCGGCACTTCCGAGATCATTCTCATCCTCGTCGTCATCATCCTGCTGTTCGGCGCGAAGAAGCTTCCGGACATGGCGCGGTCGCTCGGCAAGTCCGCCCGCATCCTCAAGAGCGAGGCCAAGGCGATGAAGGAGGAAAAGGACAAGTCCTCCGCCCCCGCCGACCCTCCGGCCCCCGGCGACGAGTCCCCGGCGCAGCGCACCATCCAGGCCGCCCCCGGCGACGTGACCAGCTCCCGCCCGGTCACGGAGCCGACGGACACGACCAAGCGCTGACGCAGGGCCGGACGCGGTCCGGTCCGCCGCACGAGATGGGAACGTGGGTTGCCCAAGTCTGCCCGCAAGCAGGAGAGGGATCCCGAGGGACGGATGCCCCTCGCGGAGCACCTTCGTGAGCTCCGCAACCGGCTCGCGAAAGCGCTGCTGGCCATCGTCCTGGTGACGATCGGCGCGGCCTTCTTCTATAACGAGATCATCAACCTCTTCACCGACCCGGTGCTCAAGTCGGTCGGCTGCGGCTATTCCTTCGAGGAACTCGCCGCCTCGACACGCGGCGAGGACCCCTGCGCGCAGATCACCATCAACGGCCTGATCACGCCGTTCACCCTGGCGCTGAAGGTCTCGCTGATGGCCGGTGTCGTGCTGGCCTCGCCGGTCTGGCTGTACCAGCTGTGGTCGTTCGTCGCTCCCGGCCTGCACGGGCACGAGAAGAAGTACGCCTACGCGTTCGTCGCCACGGGCTTCCCGCTCTTCCTCGGCGGCGCCTACTTCGCCTACCGGGTGCTGCCGACGACGGCGAAGGTGCTCATCGATTTCACGCCGGCCGGCGTCGACAACCTGCTGCCGCTGGACGATCTGCTCGACCTCGTCACGCGCATGGTGATCGTCTTCGGGCTCTCCTTCGAGCTGCCGCTGCTGCTGATCATGCTCAACTTCACCGGAGCGCTGACCGGCAAGCGGATGCTCGGCTGGTGGCGCGGCATGATCATGGGCATCACGCTGTTCGCGGCCCTGGCCACGCCGAGCACCGACCCGCTGACCATGATGGCCCTCGCCGGACCGATCTGGATCCTGTACTTCGCTGCCGTCGGCGTCTCCCTGTTCAACGACCGGCGCAGACGCCGTCTGGAGGCCGCGGGCCCCGCTGACGACGAGGCCTCCGACCTGGACCTCACCCCCGAGGACATCGGCGAGACCGAACCCGTGTCGGCCAGGAGTGCCCTGCCCGAGCAGGCGGGCACGGACCGGGTCAACGGTTATGACGACGTGACCTGAACACCGGGCCAAAGCTCGTAGGGTCACGGGGTGACCAGCGAGATCACCCTCTTCGTCAACCCCACCGCGGGACGCGGCCGGGGCGCCCGGGCGGCGCTGCCGGCCGCGTCCGCGTTGCGCGCGGCCGGTTTCTCGGTGCGCACCGTGCTCGGCGAGGACGCCGCGGACGCGCTCGCCCGCGCGCGCGATGCCGTGGAGGAGGGCACCGGCGCCCTGGTCGCCGTCGGCGGCGACGGGATGGTGAACCTGGCACTGCAGGCCGTCGTCGGCACCGGCACCCCGCTCGGCCTGATCGCCGCCGGCACCGGTAACGACTTCGCCCGCTCGCTCGGCATGCCGCTGAAGGAACCGGCCGCCGCCGGCCGGATGATCGCCGACGCCCTCAAGTGCGGGCGGGTGCGTGACATCGACCTCGGGCGGGCCGGTGACCGCTGGTTCGGCACCGTCCTCGCCTCCGGCTTCGACTCCCGGGTCAACGACCGCGGCAACCGGATGCGGCTGCCCGCGGGGCGCTTCAAGTACGACCTCGCCATGGTTGCCGAACTCGGGGCCCTGCGCCCGATCCCGTACCGGATCACCCTCGACGACGGCGACGTCCGCGAGGTCGAGGCGACGCTGGTCGCCGTCGGCAACGGGGCGTCGTACGGCGGCGGCATGCGGATCTGCCCGGGGGCCGACCTCACCGACGGACTGTTCGATGTCACGGTGGTCGGCGACTGCGGCCGGGCCACACTGCTGCGGATCTTCCCCACCGTGTACCGCGGAACGCACGTCGACCGGCCCGAGGTGAGCGTGTTCCGGGCGTCGCGGGTGGAGCTGGCCGCCGAGGAGGTCACCGGGTACGCGGACGGGGAACCGCTCGGACCACTGCCGCTGACCGCGAGCTGTGTGCGCGGCGCGGTACGGGTCGTGGGCCCCTGAGCCGGGCGGAACCGCCCCTGAGCCGGGCGGAACCGCCCCTGAGCCGGGCGGAACCGCCCCTGAGCTGGGCGGACCGAGGGCCGGCGGGTGTGGATCCGGATAATGATCGTCCTGTTGTCGGTGCGGCCCGGTACGCTCGAAAGCACGATGACAGAGGATCTTTCACCGGCCGAGCGGTACGCGGCAGCACGCAGGCGCGCTGCCGAGCAGGCCACCGCACTCGCCTCCTTCCGCGAGATGTACGACTTCGGCCTCGACCCCTTCCAGATCGAGGCCTGCCAGGCGCTCGAAGCGGGGAAGGGCGTGCTGGTGGCCGCGCCCACCGGCTCGGGCAAGACGATCGTCGGCGAGTTCGCCGTCCACCTCGCCCTCCAGCAGGGCAAGAAGTGCTTCTACACGACGCCCATCAAGGCGCTGTCGAACCAGAAGTACGCCGACCTGTGCCGCCGTTACGGCGCCGACAAGGTCGGCCTGCTCACCGGTGACAACAGCGTCAACTCCGGTGCCCCCGTGGTCGTGATGACCACCGAGGTGCTGCGGAACATGCTGTACGCGGGCTCGCAGACGCTCCTCGGCCTCGGCTACGTGGTCATGGACGAGGTGCACTACCTCTCCGACCGCTTCCGGGGTGCCGTCTGGGAGGAAGTGATCATCCACCTCCCCGAGTCGGTGACCCTGGTCTCCCTCTCGGCGACGGTGTCGAACGCGGAGGAGTTCGGCGACTGGCTGGACACCGTCCGCGGCCACACCGAGGTCATCGTCTCCGAGCACCGGCCCGTGCCGTTGTTCCAGCACGTACTCGCCGGGCGCCGGATCTACGACCTGTTCGAGGAGGGCGAGGGCCAGAAGAAGGCCGTCAACCCCGACCTCACGCGGATGGCCCGGATGGAGGCGACCCGCCCGTCGTGGGGCGACCGGCGCCGCGGCCGGAACATGCGCGAGGCGGACCGGGAGCGGGAGCGCAGACAGCGCACGCGGGTCTGGACACCGGGCCGGCCCGAGGTGATCGAGCGGCTCGACGCCCAGGGCCTGCTGCCCGCCATCACCTTCATCTTCAGCCGCGCCGCCTGCGAGGCCGCCGTCCAGCAGTGCCTGTACGCGGGGCTGCGGCTCAACGACGACCAGGCGCGGGAGCAGGTCCGCTCCCTCGTCGAGGAGCGCACCGCCTCCATCCCCACCGAGGACCTGCACGTCCTCGGCTACTACGAGTGGCTGGAGGGCCTGGAGTGCGGCATCGCGGCCCACCACGCGGGCATGCTGCCGACGTTCAAGGAGGTCGTCGAGGAGCTGTTCGTCCGCGGCCTGGTCAAGGCGGTCTTCGCGACCGAGACCCTCGCCCTGGGCATCAACATGCCCGCCCGCTCGGTGGTGCTGGAGAAGCTCGTCAAGTGGAACGGCGAGCAGCACGCCGACATCACCCCCGGCGAGTACACCCAGCTGACCGGCCGGGCCGGCCGGCGCGGCATCGATGTCGAGGGCCACGCGGTCGTGCTGTGGCAGCGCGGCATGAACCCCGAGCACCTCGCGGGGCTGGCCGGCACCCGCACCTATCCGCTGCGCTCCAGTTTCAGGCCGTCGTACAACATGGCGGTCAACCTGGTCGAGCAGTTCGGCCGGCACCGCTCGCGCGAGCTGCTGGAGACGTCGTTCGCCCAGTTCCAGGCGGACCGTTCGGTGGTCGGGATCTCGCGGCAGGTGCAGCGAAACGAGGAAGGCCTCGAGGGCTACCAGGCCTCCATGACCTGCCACCTCGGCGACTTCGAGGAGTACGCGCGGCTGCGCCGCGATCTGAAGGACCGGGAGACGGAGCTGGTCCGCCAGGGCGCGGCGCAGCGGCACGCGGAGGCGGCCGTCGCCCTGGAGAAGCTCAAGCCCGGCGACATCATCCACGTACCCGCCGGCAAGTACACCGGGCTGGCCCTGGTCCTCGACCCGGGGCTGCCCGCGGGCCGTGCGGGCGGGCAGCGCGGCGTCGAGTACCACGACGGGCCGCGCCCCCTGGTGCTGACCGCGGAACGGCAGGTCAAGCGGCTGGTGTCGATCGACTTTCCGGTGCCCGTCGAGGCGCTGGACCGGATGCGGATCCCGAAGTCGTTCAACGCGCGCTCGCCGCAGTCCCGCCGCGACCTGGCTTCCGCACTGCGTACCAAGGCCGGGCACATCGAGCCGGAGCGGCACCGCAAGCGGCGCTCCCAGGCGGCCGACGACCGGGAGATCGACCGGCTGCGCAAGGCGATCCGGGCGCACCCGTGCCACGGCTGCGACGACCGCGAGGACCATGCCCGCTGGGCCGAGCGCTACCACCGGCTGCGGCGGGACACCAAGCAGCTGGAGCGGCGCATCGAGGGCCGGACGAACACCATCGCCCGCACCTTCGACCGTATCGTCGCCCTGCTGACCGAACTGGACTACCTGCGCGGCGACGAGGTCACCGCACACGGCAAGCGGCTCGCCCGGCTGTACGGCGAACTCGACCTGCTGGCCAGCGAATGCCTGCGCGAGGGCGTCTGGGAGCAGCTGGGCCCGGCCGAACTCGCCGCCTGTGTCTCGGCGCTGGTGTACGAGGCCCGGGTCAGCGACGACGCGGCGGCGCCCAAGGTGCCCTCCGGCAAGGCGAAGGCCGCGCTCGGCGAGATGGTCCGTATCTGGGGGCGGCTGGACGCCCTGGAGGAGGACTTCCGGATCACCCAGACCGAGGGCGTGGGCCAGCGTGAACCCGACCTCGGCTTCGCCTGGGCGGCCTACCTGTGGGCGTCCGGCAAGGGCCTCGACGAGGTGCTGCGCGAGGTGGAGATGCCGGCGGGGGACTTCGTGCGCTGGTGCAAGCAGGTCATCGACGTGCTCGGCCAGATCTCGGCCGCGGCACCGGCGGTGGAGGGCTCCACGGTCGCGAAGAATGCCCGCAAGGCGGTGGACGGACTGCTGCGCGGAGTGGTGGCCTACTCCTCAGTGGGCTGACCGCCCCGGTGGCTCGCGCCGTCCCGCCCACCCCACCTCGCCAACAGGGCCGGCCGACGGGTCCGGCCCGGCCGGTTCACAGTGAAGCCCGGCGCGCTCCGTGCGCGCCGGGCTTCGGCGTCCGCCGCGCCCCCGCCGGGCCAGGGCCTCTCGTGTGGATCATGCCGGGCTCGCGGGGTCCGGCCTGATCCACATGAAAGACCCTGGGACCGGATGGTTCCGCGGCCGTCGGCGGCGTTCTTCACCCTGCGCGGTGAGTGATTTTCGTATACCCGCATGTCATTACAGTGAGTGTTCGGACAGTGTCTCGGCGTGCAAATGGGCCCGAGCGTACTCCTGTCCCAGGGGTCATTTCCGGCACTTGCCGAATATGACACGGCGTTGATCCTGTCGGACTAAGCTCGCCCGCAGCGCACCGAGTTGGGATGAATTCGTGTGTCTGTTCCCTATTACGCGGATGATTCCCATGATTTCCCGGTCCATCCCCACCCGCATGTCCCCCGACCGTCAGCCGATTCGTTTTCAGAGGCCTACATGGTGAGTGTTCAATCCCCGCCCGGTCGCCGCGAACTTCCCTACACGCGCGTGCTGTTGCTGCCGGCCATAGTGATGGCCGCGGCAACAGGAGCCGCTGTTGCCCTGGTGACGGAGCCCGCCCGGATCGCCGTCGGCGCCTGTGGTGTCGTCGCCACCCTGCTGGTGATCGTCGCCGCGGCCGAGGCGGTGCGCCGCGGCCGCGCCCTGCGGGACGAGCGAGCCGAACACGACCGTCACCGCGCGTATCTGGAAGCCCGTATCGCCGCCCATGACACGGAGACGCTGCACTTCACGGACGCCGTGGTCCCCGAGGCTCTGGACTTCCTGCACCGCGGAAACACTCCCAGGGAAGTGCTCCTCCACCTCAAGGAGGTCAACCCGGCCTGGCTTGATCTGCCCGAGTACCAGATCAAGCTGCTCAAGTCGATGCTGAAGATCATCGACGACGAGGAAACCCTGCGCGACTCCTCCCAGCGCTCCTTCGTCAGCATCGCCCGCCGCGTCCAGGCGATCGTCCACCAGCAGGCCAAGGAACTGAGGGAGATGGAGGAGGACCACGGCCGCAACCCCGAGGTCTTCGACGACCTGCTGCGCATCGACCACGGCACCGCGCTGATCGGCCGCCTCGCCGACTCCATCTCCGTACTCGGCGGTGGCCGCCCCGGACGCCAGTGGCCCGAGCCCGTCGCCCTCTACAGCGTGCTGCGCGGCGCGATGTCCCGCATCCTCGAGTACCGGCGCATCGACCTGAAGTCCATCGCCAAGGTCAACATCAAGGGCATCTCCGTCGAGCCGGTCATCCACGCCGTCGCCGAACTCCTCGACAACGCCACGCGCTACTCGCCGCCCCACACCAAGGTCCACGTCACCGCCATCGAGGTGCAGACCGGCGTCGCCATCGAGATCGAGGACGCCGGAGTCAGCCTCGACGAGAAGGCGCGGGCCCGGATCGAGGACAAACTGGAGAAGGCCAAGGCGGGCGTCGACCTCCAGGACCTCGGCACCAGCCCCCGGCTGGGCCTCGCCGTCATCGGCCGGCTCTGCTCCGGGTACAAGATGCAGGTCTCGCTGCGATCCTCCGCCTACGGCGGCGTCCGCGCGGTCCTCATCGTGCCGAGCAACATGATGACCACCGAGCCCGGCGTCGGTCTCGCCCACGGCATCGGCGCAACCGCGGTGCCCATGCAGGTCGACGCGCTCCCGGGCCCCAAGCGCGTCCCCAAGAAGCGCCGCCCCACCAGCCCGAGCATCCCCGCCACCGTCTCCATGGAGGACGACGTCCCCGAGGTCACCGAATGGACCTCCAACGGGCTGCCGCAGCGCCGCAGCCGGGTGAAGACGTCGCTGACCCAGCGGTACGCCGAGCAGGCCGCCGCCGAACGGGCCGAGCGGGAGGCCGCCGAGCGGGGCGAGACAACCCGGTCCCCCTGGCCGGCACCCGAGCCCGAACCGGCCGAGCCGAAGGACGAGCGCGAACCCGGGCTGTGGGTCGACGCGTTCTGGGACGGCCTGAAGAAGGACCTCGAACCCGGCGTCCATCCCACCGACTTCACCCGGAATCCGACCGCGTACCTGCATCTGATCAACGAACCGGCCCGCACCGAGGCCGACGACGAGGGGGACCTCAAGTGATCCAGCAACGCGCCAACTTCGACTGGATGCTCAAGGAGCTCGCCGACGGCGTACCCGGCGTCGAGATGATCGTGGTGCTCTCGGCCGACGGCCTGCGCATCGCCCGCTTCGGCGGCGAGCCGGACGCCGCCGACCGGGTCGCCGCGGCCTGCGCCGGCGTGCAGAGCCTCGCCGGTGCCGTCGCCGGGGAACTCCCGCGCAGCGACGGCGAGATGAAGATGGTGATCATCGAGATCAGCGGCGGCTACTTCTACCTGATGGCCGCCGGCGCCAACGCCTATCTCGCGGTGCTCTCCGACATGACCTGTGAACCCGGGCGGATGGGGGCCATGATGCGCGACCTCGTCGTCCGCATCGGCGCCCATCTCACCAGCCCGCCCCGCCGGAACGGGACGACCGTATGACTCCTCCGCAACGCCAGAGGCGCTCCCCGCAGGAAGACCCTCCTCCGCAACCGGCCCAGGACAAGAAGGAGGATGAACGGCCCAACCCGGAGCGGCTGTACGTCGTCGCCGGTGCGGACGGGAACCGCGCGGACCTCGACCTCGTGACACTGATCGTGGCGCGCGTCGAGGACCCCCCGCCCTCCGCCACGCCCGAGCAGGCGGCACTGCTCCGGCTCTGCGCCGCCCCCCTGTCCGTGGCCGAACTCTCGGCCTACCTCAGCCTGCCGTTCGGCGTGGTGACCGTGCTGCTCACCGACATGCTGACGGCGGAACTGGTACAGGCGCGCGCCCCGATCGTCCGCAAGGCGCTGCCCGACCGTTCCCTTCTCGAAGCGGTGATGCATGGACTTCAAAGGCTCTGAGACCATCCCGGGCCCACGGACCGAGGATCAGCTGCCGCACACGGCCGAGGCCGCGGCGAAGATCGTGATCGTGGGCGGCTTCGGGGTCGGCAAGACGACCATGGTCGGGTCGGTCAGCGAGATCAAGCCGCTGACCACCGAGGAGACCATGACCCAGGCCGGCGTCGGAGTCGACGACAACTTCGGGTCCGCGTCCAAGACCGCCACCACGGTGGCCATGGACTTCGGCCGCATCAAGATCACCGAGCAGCTGGTGCTCTACCTCTTCGGCACCCCGGGCCAGGAGCGTTTCTGGTTCCTGTGGAACGGGCTGTTCGAGGGGGCGCTCGGCGCGGTGGTGCTGGTCGACACGCGCCGCCTGGAAGTCAGCTTCGACGTCATGGGACGACTGGAGGAACGCGGCGTCCCCTTCGTCGTCGCCGTCAACACCTTCCCGGACGCGCCCCGTTACCCGGTCGCGGATCTGCGGACGGCACTCGACCTGTCCGAGGACGTCCCGATCATGGACTGCGATGTGCGACGCCGCGCCTCCAGCCGGGACGTACTGATCACGCTGATGCGGTTCCTGCACTCGCTCGCCATGACGGGCTCGCGCATCTGACACCCCGACCCCTGCTCTCCCCCCCTGCTCTCCCCCTGTTTTCCGGAGCGACCACTGTGACGCCTGAATCCCACTCCCCGACCGGAACGGACGACTCCCGGGTCGCCCCGCCCCCCGGCTGCCCCGCACACGGCCAGGGCCCCGGGGGACTGCACCGGCTGCACGAATCGGCGGACCTGAAGAACCTGTACGAGGAACTCCGCGCCGCACACGGCCCCGTGGCGCCCGCGCTGCTCCACGACGACGTGCCGGTGTGGGTGGTCCTCGGCCACGCCGAGAACCTGCACATGGTACGCACCCCCGCGCAGTACACCAAGGACAGCCGTATCTGGTCCCCGCTCCGGGACGGCCTGGTCAAACCCGACCACCCGCTGATGCCGCACATCGCCTGGCAGCCGATGTGCGCCCACGCCGAGGGCGACGAACACGAGCGGCTGCGCGGCGTGATCGACTTCGCCGTGTCGACCATCGACTTCCGCAGTCTGCGCCGGCATATCAACCGCTGCACCCAGCGTCTCGTCAACCGGTTCTGCGAAGTGGGCGAGGCCGAGGTCGTCAGCCAGTACGCCGAGCACCTGCCGATGGCCGTGATGTGCCACATCCTCGGCATGCCCGACGAGTACAACGACCGGATGGTCGAGTCGGCCCGCGACATGATCAGGGGCACCGAGACCGCCATCGCCAGCAACGCGTACGTCATGGACGTGCTGGGCCGGCTCACCGCGCGCCGCAGGCTGGAACAGCAGGAGGACTTCGCCAGCCATCTCATCACCCACCCGGCCGGACTGACCGACGACGAGGTCAGGGAGCACCTGCGGGTGGTGCTCATCGCCGCCTACGAGTCGACCGCCAACCTCCTCGCCAACGTGCTGCGCACGGTGCTGGTCGACCCGCGCTTCCGGGCCCAGCTCAACGGCGGACAGATGACCGTGCCGGAGGCGGTGGAGCAACTGCTCTGGGACGAGCCGCCGTTCAGTACCATCTTCGCCTACTTCGCCAAGCAGGAGACGGAACTCGGCGGCCAGCACATCCGCCGGGGCGACGGACTGCTGTTCGCTCCGGCCCCGGCCAACGTCGACCCTCGGGTACGCCCGGACCCGACCGCCCACATGCAGGGCAACCGCTCCCACCTCGCCTTCAGCGGCGGCCCGCACGAGTGCCCCGGGCAGGACATCGGACGCGCCATCGCCGAGATCGGTGTCGACGCGCTGCTGATGCGGCTGCCCGACCTCGAACTCGACGTCGACGACGAGGACCTGCGCCACACCGAGTCGATCGCCTCGCGCCATCTCGTCGAACTGCCCGCCCGGTTCACCCCGAGGGCGCCGCAGGACGTCACCGAGCAGCCGAACCACGACCACCGGCCGGCGGCCCCGCGCCGCGACTGGCACATCGGCAGTCCCGAACCGGGGGAGCCGGCACCGTCGCCCGCCACCCGCCCCGATCCGTCCGAGCACCATGACGTCCCCGCCCCGCGGCCCGCGGCCACGGCAGGGACACCGGGCGCGCAGTCGGCCGAGCCGCTGGTCGCCGAGCCGTCGGTCGCCGAGCCGTCGGTCGCCGCCGGCCCCGCGGAACCGGCCCGCGCGCCGGGCGCCTGGCAGCGCTTCCTGAGCTGGTGGCGCGGCTACTGACCGGAGGCCCGGGGCGCCGGGGGCCGATCCGCAGCGGCCTGGTCCACGGTGGTCCGTGCCTCGGCGGCGCGGTCGTCCGAGGCGCAGTCCTTGGCGGCGTGGTCCTCTGCGGCCCAGTCCCCGTACGAGGTCCATGCCGCGAGCGTTCGGCCACTGCGCAGCCGGTGCCGCGCCCCCGTCACCGGGTCGGTGAACTCCAGTGCCCGCGCCAGCAGTTGCAGCGGTCGCCGGAAATCACCGGCCGGGACGAGGCCGGTGACCTCCGGATACAGGGGGTCGCCGAGGATCGGCACGCCCAGGGTGCTCATGTGCACCCGCAGCTGATGGGTCTGCCCGGTGCCGGGGACCAGCCGGTACCGGGCGAGGCCGTCGGCCCGGTGGTCCAGGAGCTCGACCCGGCTGAGCGCGTTCGGCTCGCCCTCGACCTCGCGGGCGGTCAGCACCCCGCGCTCCTTCACGATCCGGTTGCGCACGGTCCGGGGCAGGGCGAGCGCCGGATCGTGGGGGGCGACGGCCTCGTACTCCTTGTGGATCAGCCGGTCGCGGAACAGCGTCTGGTACGCGCCACGCTCCTCGGGCCGCACGGTGAACAGCACCAGCCCGGCGGTGAGCCGGTCGAGGCGGTGCGCGGCGCCCAGCAGCGGGATGCCCAGCTCGCGGCGCAGCCGGGCCAGCGCGGTCTGGGTGACATGGCTGCCGCGCGGTGTGGTGGCCAGGAAGTGGGGTTTGTCGGCGACGACGATGTGCTCGTCCCGGTACACGACCTCCAGCGGGAAGGGCACCGGCATCTCGGCCGGCAGCTCCCGGTGGAACCATACGAACAGCCCTGGCACACAGGGGGCGTCGGCCGACACGGGCCGCCCGTCCGCGCCCACGATCAGCCCCGCGTCGAACATGCCGTCAACAACACCGGAGCCGGCCGGGAGCCGGGCCACGAGATGGTCCCGTACGGTGGCCCACTGCCCCGTGCCGGGCAGGCGCACCCGCACCGGGTCCACACCGTCGCGCTGCGGCAGCGGGGAGGGCGGGACGGTCCTGCGTCTGCGGGTCACGAGGGCCAAGGCTACGCGTCCGCCCCGCCCTGTTGCTCGTGCCGTACCGCCTGCTTGATCTCGGCCTCGACCACGTGGCGCGGTTTCCCCTCGGCCCGGGCGAATTCGCTCACCGCCACTTGGACGTCACGGGCGAGGTCGCGCCAGGCCCGCCAGGCCGTTTCCCAGGTAGTGGTCTGCCGGCTACTCCACTGGGTGTGCGTGGGAGGCCCGTACGTCTCCTGCAGATGGCGCACGCGGACGTGCGCCTCGTCCGCCGCGCGCTGTTTGGCCACGAGTTCTTCGAAGGTGTTTGTCACGCGCCCGGATCCTCTGGCAGCGGGCGGGGGCGGGACGCCGCGCCACGCCGTCCGCCGCGGCGCGGGGGCCGGGGTTCACCCGACCGGCGCCGCTGCGTGTGCCGGCCGGGACCCCGGGATGCCGGTTCGGCCAGGGCAGCGGATCAGCGGTGGTTCAGGTGTGGCTCAGCGGTGACTCGGTGGCGGCTCAGCCGGCCGCGGCCGGCGACTCCGCCTGCTCCTGCTCCGCCTCGACCCGTGCGTTCCACTCCTGCTTCGAGGCCTGCCAGCCGTCCTCGTTGTGACCACGCCGCCAGTAACCGGAGATCGAGAGGTCCTCGCGAGCGATCTGCCGCTCGACCCGCAGCAGATGGCGCAGCTCCTTCACGAAGTGCGCCTCGCCGTGGACGAAGGCATGCACCCGGCCCTCGGGAAACTCCAGCCCCTGCACGGCCTCCACCAGCGCCTCGCCGACCGGACGGTCCCCCCGGTGCAGCCAGGTGACCGCCACCTCGGAGTCGATCTTCTGCTCCTCCTGGGGACCCTCGACCTCCACGAAGGCGTACACCCTGGCCCCGCTCGGCAAGGCCTCCAGCGACCGGGCGATCGCGGGCAGCGCGCTCTCGTCACCCACCAGCAGATGCCAGTCGGCACTCGGATCGGGGGCGTAGGCGCCGCCGGGACCGGTGAAGAGCACCGTCTCGCCCGACAGGACCCGCCGGGCCCAGGGACCCGCCAGCCCTTCGTCGCCGTGGATCACGAAGTCCAGCGTCAGCTCGCGCTGCTCGGCGTCCCAGTGGCGCACGGTGTACGTCCGGGTCACCGGCCACTGGTCGCGCGGGAACTCCTCGCGGATCCGCCGCATGTCGAACGGCTCCGGGTAGGTGACGCCCTCGGCGGGGAACAGCAGCTTCACGTAGTGGTCGGTGCAGGTGTCCGCCGTGAAGTCGGCCAGGCCCTCGCCGCCCAGCACCACCCGCTGCATGTGTGGGGTCAGCCGCTCGGTGCGAAGCACCTCCCCGGAGTGGGGTGTGCGCGGCTGGCGTCCCGGTCGCTGTGCCATGTGGGGTCTCCCTGTCCATCAGTTAGGTTTACCTAAGTTAGCACCTCCGTTCGGCGATTACCTGTGCACACCGGCAGGGATTCCTACCGCGCGAGGGTCGTCAGCAGCCGCTCCAGGGAGCCGCCGAGGCCCCAGCGGGTCGCCAGTTCCCGTACGGCGTCCGGGTCGCGCGGCGCCCGCGGCAGTGCCGTGTCGACCTCCGGGAGCGGGACGTCGTCCGCGACCCGGACGACCTTCGGGGCGACCGCCAGATACGGGTGCGCCTCGGTGAGGCGCTTGCGCTGGATCGGGGTGAGCCTGGCCTTCGGATCGTCGACCGCCGCCAGGATCCCGGCCAGATCGCCGAACTCGGCCAGCAGCTTGGCGGCCGTCTTCTCGCCCACCCCCGGCACGCCCGGCAGGCCGTCGCTCGGGTCGCCGCGCAGCAGTGCCAGATCCGCGTACCCCGCGCCACCCACCCCGTACTTCTCGCGCAGCACGGCCTCGTCGGTGATCCGGAGCGTTCCGACACCCTTGAGCGGATACAGCACCCGCACCCCGCGCGCGTCGTCCACCAGCTGGTACAGGTCGCGGTCGCCGGTGACGATGTCCACCGGACCGCGCGCCCGCGCGGTGAACGTACCGATCACGTCGTCCGCCTCGTACGCGGCGACGCCCACGCGCGCGATGCCGATGGCGTCCAGAACGGCCTCGATGACCGGCACCTGCGGGGACAGCGCGTCGGGCACCTCCTCCTCGTCGGGGCCCGACGGACGCTCCTCGGCCACGCGGTGCGCCTTGTAGGAGGGGATCAGCTCCACCCGCCACGCCGGGCGCCAGTCGGCGTCCATGCACGCCACCAGATCGTCCGGGTGATGGTCCTTGACCAGGCGGTCGATGAAGTCGAGCAGCCCGCGCACGGCGTTCACCGGCGAGCCGTCCGGGGCCCTGACGGAGTCCGGGACACCGAAGTAGGCACGGAAATAGAGGGAGGCGGTATCGAGCAGCATCAGTCGTCCGGTCACGCTCCGCATCATGCCGCACGCCACCGACAGTGCCCCGCAGCCGCATGACCGCGAGGCGGGACGCGACACCCGTCGTATACGAGGGGGCCCTTGAAGCGTGAGTCACCCGTCGGACGAGGCGGCCCGATTGTGAAGCAGGACACGTACGTGTTTGCGACCGGCGAAACGGGGGAGACGCGGCTCCGGAGTGACGCCGGTTGCGGGTTCAGCTGTCAGGAACCCGTGAACCGCCCGACGGGTGCCGCTCCTCTCCCTTGCTGTCGAGCCAAGAGGTACGCGTGTCAACGAGGCTAGAGGCCGAGCATCTGTACAAGGTGTTCGGCAGACGACCGGGCCAGGCGGTCGAGAGACTGCGTCAGAACAAGGCCGAACGTGAGGAGTTGCGTGCCCAGGGCACCACGGCAGCCGTCATCGACGTCTCGTTCACCGTGGAACCCGGCGAGATCTTCGTCGTCATGGGCCTGTCCGGTTCCGGCAAGTCCACCCTGCTGCGCATGCTGAACGGCCTGTCGGAGCCGACCGCCGGACAGGTGCGATTCGACGGCCAGGATCTCACCGCGCTGTCCGACCGCGAGCTGCGCGAGGTCCGTTCCAAGAAGATCAGCATGGTCTTCCAGCACTTCGCGCTCTTCCCGCACCGCAGCGTTCGCGAGAACGCCGCGTACGGCCTGGAAGTGCAGGGCGTGCCCCGCGCCGAGCGCGAACGCCGCGCCGACGAGGCGCTCGCCCTGTGTGGCCTGGCCGGCTGGGAGCGGTCCTGGCCCGACGAACTGTCCGGCGGCATGCAGCAGCGGGTCGGCCTGGCCCGCGCGCTCGCGACCGACGCCGACCTGCTGCTGATGGACGAGTCCTTCAGCGCGCTCGACCCGCTGATCCGCCGCGACATGCAGGACCAGCTGGTGGAGCTGCAGAAGAAACTGAAGAAGACGATCGTCTTCATCACGCACGACCTCAACGAGGCCATGCGCCTGGGCGACCGCATCGCGATGATGCGTGACGGCCGCATCGTGCAGATCGGCACCGCGCAGGACATCCTCATCCGCCCCGCCAACGACTACGTCGCCTCCTTCACCCAGGACGTCGACCGCTCCCGGGTGCTGACCGCCGGAGCCGTGATGGAGCAGGAGGTGCGCGGCGACGAGGCCGACTGCGCCTGCGAGACCGCGACGGCGCAGACGCCGTTCACCGACCTGTGCGCGATGAGCGCCCGCGCGGCGCACCCCGTGGCGGTCCTCGACGGCGAGGGCACGGTCATCGGCGTAGTGCCCCGGCAGCGACTCGTCGGCTTCATCGGCGACGAGGACGGTGCCCCCGGCACCTGCGACTCCCCGCGCGGCGAGGGCGAGAAGGTGTTGGCCCGTGCCTAGGATTTCGCTCGGCGATTGGGTCAACAGCGCCGTCGACTGGCTGCTGGCCCATGTGGCCTGGCTGTTCGACTTCTTCAAAGCCGTCTTCACCGGCGCCTACGACGGCGTCAACGCCGTCCTCCAGGCGCCCGAGCCGCTGCTGCTCGCCGGTATCTTCGCGGTGATCGCCTTCTGGCTGCGCGGCACCGTCGCCGGTGTCCTCACCTTCGTGGGATTCGCCTTCATCGACTCCCTCGAACTGTGGGAGGACTCGATGGTGACGCTGGCCCTGGTCGTCGTCGCCACCGTCATCGCGCTCGTCATAGCCGTGCCCGTGGGCATCTGGGCGGCACGCTCGGACCGGGTCAGCGCCTTCGTGCGCCCGGTCCTCGACTTCATGCAGACGCTGCCCGCGATGATCTACCTCATCCCGGCGATCCTCTTCTTCGGGACCGGCTCCGCCCCCGGCATCGTCGCCACCCTGATCTTCGCGCTCGCCCCCGGCGTGCGCATGACCGAGCTGGGCATCCGCCAGGTCGACAAGGACCTCGTGGAGGCGGCCGAGGCGTTCGGCACCACGCCCCGCAACACCCTGCTGCGCGTCCAGCTGCCGCTGGCGCTGCCCACCGTGATGGCGGGCGTCAACCAGGTGATCATGCTCGGCCTGTCCATGGCCGCGATCGCCGGCATGGTCGGCACCGGCGGCCTCGGTGGCGCCGTCATCGAGGCCATCGGCCAGCTCAACGTCGGTCTCGGCGCCGAGTCCGGCCTCGCCATCGTCATCCTGGCGATCTACCTCGACCGCATGACCAGTGCCCTGGGCACCCAGGTGTCCCCGCTCGGCCGCCGCGCCGCCGCCAAGGCCCGCGCCGCGCAGGGACTGAAGATCTGGTCCTACCGGCCGCGCCCGCAGGTCGCCGTGATCGGTGTCGTCGTCCTGGCCCTGGTGGCCGGTGGCATGGGCATCTTCGGCGGCATCGGCAAGAGCGGCGGTACGGACACCGTCGCCGACGCCGAGAACGTCGGCAACGGCAAGAAGATCTCCATCGGTTACATCCCCTGGGACGAGGGCGTCGCCTCCACCTTCCTGTGGAAGGAGGTCCTCGAGCAGCGGGGCTTCGAGGTCGAGGCCACGCAGTTCGACGCGGGCCCGCTCTACACCGCGCTCGCGCAGGGCAACATCGACTTCCAGACGGACGCGTGGCTGCCCACCACCCACGACGCGTACTGGAAGAAGTACGGCAAGCAGCTCGAGGACCTCGGCACCTGGTACGAGGAGACGTCGCTCGAACTCGCCGTGCCCGCCTACATGGAGGACTTCGACTCCCTCGAGGACCTCAAGGGCAAGGCCGGCACCTTCGGCGGGGAGATCACCGGCATCGAGTCCAGCGCCGGAATGATGGGCCTGCTCAAGAACAAGGTTCTGCCGGGCTACGGCCTGGACAAGGAGTACAAGGTCGTCGACAGCTCCACGCCGGCGATGCTGGCCGAGCTCAAGCGCGCCTACAGCAAGCAGGAACCGGTCGTCGTCACACTCTGGTCGCCGCACTGGGCGTACAGCGACTACGACCTGAAGAAGCTGAAGGACCCCAAGGGCACCTGGGGCGAGGGCGACGGCGTGCACACCCTGGCACGCAAGGGCTTCACCGCCGAGAACCCCACCGTCGGCCAGTGGATGAAGGACTTCTCGATGACCGAGGAGGAACTCACCAGCCTGGAGGCCGAGATCAACAAGGCCGGCAAGGGCAAGCAGCAGGATGCCGTCCGCGCCTGGCTCAAGGACCACCCGGGCGTCGTCGACAAGCTGGCGCCGGTGAAGTCCGGTTCCACCGCCGCACCGGCCGAGGCGAAGCGCCCGCTGACCGTCGCGTGGTTCCCCTGGGAGGAGGACATCGCGATCACCTACCTGTGGAAGAACGTCCTCGAGCGGCGCGGCTACAAGACGAACCTGAAGCAGATGGAGGTCGGCCCGGTCTACACCGGCCTCTCCACCGGGGACATCGACCTCAACTTCGACGCCTGGCTGCCCCATGCCCAGAAGAACTTCTGGGACCAGAGCAAGGACAAGCTGGTCGACCTCGGCACCTGGTACGAGCCGACCTCCCTGGACGTCGCCGTTCCGTCGTACGTCGAGGGCGTCGAGTCCTTCGAGGACCTCAAGGGCAAGGCCGACCTGTTCGACGGGCGGATCATCGGCATCGAACCGGGCACCGGCCAGATGGACCTGCTCAAGAACAAGGTTCTGCCGGGCTACGGCCTGGACAAGGAGTACAAGGTCGTCGACGGCTCCACGCCGGCGATGCTGGCCGAGCTCAAGCGTGCCTACTCCAAGAAGGAGCCCGTCGCGGTCGTTCTCTGGTCGCCGCACTGGTCGTACAGCGAGTACGAGCTGACCAAGCTGAAGGATGACAAGAAGCTCTTCGGCGAGGGCAACACCATCCGCACCATCGCGAACAAGGCGTTCCCCGAGCAGTACCCCGAACTCGCGAAGTGGATCAAGGGGTTCACGATGAGCGAGGACGAACTCGGAACGCTCGAGAAGGAGATCAAGGGCCGGGGCCAGGGCAAGGAGGAGGCGGCCGTCGCCGCCTGGCTCGAGGAGCACCCCGACGTGGTGGGGCGCATGACCCCGCAGTGACGGCGACGTCACCACGGTGATCACCGGTTGCCGTGGTGACGCCGCACCGCTCGCCCCGAGGG
>NZ_JBHSOA010000070.1:0-44070 GCF_042655885.1 Streptomyces chlorus | reverse complement strand
CACCGCCCGCCCCTCGGGTCATGTGCGGGGCAAGCCGAACGGGGCACACCCCACAACGGGCGCACCGCCACAACGGGCACACAACCGGAACAGGCACACAACCGGAACAGGCACACGATAGGAATCCGGCCAATCACACAGCGCTACGCCTTCCCCGGGCCTCCAGGCCCTCGCCGCGACCTCCCGCCCCTCTTCGGGCGACAATGGCGTAAGCACCCCGCATCCTGCGCACATCGAACCGGACGGCTCGCGCATCGGCTGGCGTGAACTGTGGGGTCGTGCGCGATCGCACATGACGACGACGTGACAGGCGCCTGAAACGGTTTGCCGAACATGCGTAGGGTGCAGACAGCTCAACAGGATGAGTGCGCCGGGACAACGGGGCACAGGCACGGGACGACGGGCGAAGGAGGGAGCCGGAGCGATGGGCGACCACAAAGAACAGCCGCTGCGCGTGGGCGCGGCCGTGCGGCGGCGACGCCGTGCGCTGGATCTCACGCTTGCCGTCGTGGCCCAGCGCAGCGGCCTGTCGGTCCCGTTCCTGAGCCAGATCGAGAACGAGCGCGCGCGTCCCAGCCAGACCTCCCTGGAGAAGGTCGCCGACGCCCTGCGCACCACCGCCGTGGAACTCCTCGCCGCCGCCGATCCGGCGTGCAGTGTCGACGTCGTCCGCGCGGAGGGCACCGAGCAGTTGCTGGAACCCCGCGTCCGGTCCCTGGTACGGGGCCATCACCAGATGCACGCCTCCGAGTTCACCGGCGACCACGACGCCGGGCGCGAATTCCAGTTCCGCAACGACCAGTTGATGTACGTGGCGGACGGCGCCGTGGAGATCGAGGCGGAGGGTCGCGCCTACCGCCTCGGCCGCGGCGACACCCTGTACCTCACCGGAGGCGTCCGGCACCGGTGGCGGGCCACGGACGCGGAGACCCGGCTGGTCGTCGTCGCCGTCGCCGAGCACATCGAGGCGGTCCGGGACAAGCCGCGCCGGTGACATTCGCGCGCGTCGTCTCCCTCGTCCCGTCCCTCACCGAGGCCGTGGCGCGGTCCGCTCCCGGCGCCCTGGCCGGCGCCACGGACTGGTGCACGCATCCGGCCGGTCTGGACGTCGTACGGATCGGCGGCACGAAGAACCCGGACGTGGACCGCATCGCCGCCCTCGTCCCCGATCTGGTGATCGCCAACGAGGAGGAGAACCGCGCACCCGACCTCGACGCCCTGCGCGCGGCGGGCCTCGAGGTGCTGGTGACGGAGGTGCGGACACTGCCCCAGGCCTTCGGCGAGCTGGCCAGGGTGCTCACGGCATGCGGTGCGGCCGGCCGCCCCCGGTGGCTGGACGACGCCGAAGCCGCCTGGCAAGCGGTGGCACCCCCCACACCCCGCCGGACCGCGGTCGTGCCGGTCTGGCGGCGGCCCTGGATGGTGCTGGGCCGCGACACCTTCGCCGGCGACCTGCTGTCCCGCCTCGGCGTCGACCACCTCCACGCGGATCACCCGCAACGCTATCCCCGTGTACCCCTGGACGAGTTGCGCGCGGCGGCCCCGGACCTCGTCGTGCTGCCCGACGAGCCGTACCGCTTCACCGCCGACGACGGCCCGGACGCCTTCCCCGGACTGCCCTGCGCCCTGGTCGGCGGCCGGCACCTCACCTGGTACGGGCCGTCGCTGGCCGAGGCGGCGGCGGTGCTGCCCCGGGAGCTGCGAGCGGCAGGCCGCCGGCAGCACCGCGCGACATAAGCTGGCGTGATGAGTACGAGGGACGACCACGCGGGACATCGGCCGGTGACCGCGGGGCCCCTCGCGCACCGGGTGCCGGACCTCGGGGCGCTGGAGCTGCTGCTGGCGGTGGCGCGGGTCGGGAGTCTGGGCGGCGCGGCGCGCGAGCTGGGCATCACCCAGCCCGCGGCCAGCAGCCGGGTCCGGTCCATGGAGCGGCAGCTCGGCGTGGCGCTGGTGGACCGCTCACCGCGCGGATCGCGCCTGACCGACGCCGGAGCGCTGGTCACCGACTGGGCACGGCGGATCGTGGAGGCCGCGGAGGCCTTCGACGCCGGCGCGCAGGCGCTGCGGGACCGCCGGGACTCACGGCTGCGGGTGGCGGCGAGCATGACGATCGCCGAGTATCTGCTGCCGGGCTGGCTGCTCGCGCTGCGCGCACAGCGGCCGGACACGGCGGTGTCCCTGCTGGCCGGGAACTCCGCGACGGTCGCGGAGCGGCTGCTGGCGGGTGAGGCGGACGTGGGGTTCGTAGAAGGGCTGACCGTGCCCCCGGGCCTGGACTCCGCCGTGATCGCCCACGACCGGCTGATCGTGGTGACGGCGCCGTCCCATGCCTGGGCCCGCCGCCGTCGTCCGCTCGCCGCCGAGGAACTGGCGACCACTCCGCTGATCCTGCGCGAGAAGGGCTCCGGCACCCGGCAGGTCCTGGACACCGCGCTGGGCGGCCTGGCCCGCCCGCTGATCGAACTGTCCTCCACGACCGCGGTGAAGGCCGCGGCGGTCAGCGGCGCGGGCCCGGCCGTCCTCAGCGAACTGGCCCTCGGGGAGGAGCTGGCGATGCGCCGCCTCATCCGCGTTCCCGTGGACGGCATCGCCCTGGCCCGCGAACTGCGCGCGGTCTGGCCGACCGGCCACCGCCCCACGGGCCCGGCCCGCGACCTGCTGACCCTGACCCGCGGCTGAACACCTCGCGCGCCGGGCACGCGGGTGGTCAGTGGTCAGGGTGTCGTCGCCGCCCGCGTGGGTCACGGTGTGATGGCCGCCTGGATCAGGTGGCGTACGACCCGCAGGTCCTCGCCCATCTCCGGATGCCACTGCACGCCCAGCACCCATGCGGCGGACGGGAGTTCGACCGCCTCCACGGTCCCGTCCACCGCGTACGCCGACGGGATCAGGCCCTCACCGAGGTGGTCCACCGCCTGGTGGTGGAAGGTCGGTACGGAGGTCTCCTCCGGGACGGCGTCGGCGTACCGGGTGCCCGGCACCGGCTTGACCGGGTGCAGGCCGATGATCCCCGGCGCCCCCTGGTGGCCGTCGAGGTGCTGGACGAGGGTGCCGCCCAGGGCGACGTTCAGCAGCTGTATGCCCCGGCAGATCCCGAGCAGCGGAACACGGCGGTCCAGCGCCGCCCGGATCAGGGCGAGCTCCCAGGTGTCCCGGGCGCGGTCGGGCGGCCCGGTGCGCGGGTCGGGCTCGGCGCCGTAGCGGACCGGCTCCACGTCCGGGCCGCCCGCGACGACCAGCCCGTCGAGCCTGGCCACCGTCGCCGCGGCGTGCTCGGGCGCGTCCGGTGGGAGCATCGCGGCCAGCCCGCCGGCCCGCTGCACCAGCCGCGGATACCCGATGGGCAGCAGCGCGGCGTCCATCTGCCACGCGCCCCACCGCACCCCGGACTCCTCGTACGTGCTGATGCCGATCAGCGGCCTGGTCGTCATACCGTGCTCCTCCGTCTCCGACGCCGGTCCGGTCCTGCCCGGTCCCGTGCGGTCCTGTCCAGTCGGTCCCGGGACAACTCTGCCCGGCCGTCGCCGGCGCCGCGAACTCTTCCTCCGGCGCCTCCGCCACCGGATGCCTGCGGCCGTACAGGCCGAAGTACGCCACCGACGCGATGTACACCACCCAGGCGGCGGAGGCGAGGAAGTGGGCAATGGAGCAGATCCGGACCTTTGTAAGCCCATGCCTCCTGGCGTGGACGGCGGGGGGCAAGTCCCTCGCGCCGAAGCCTCCGCCGACCCGTGCGCCGGGGTCCCACTCCGGAGTTTGCGCTGCCCCTGGGGTGGAGCCCCGCTCCGAACCCGCAAGGCCCCCCGCAAGGCCCCCCGCACCGGAGCACTGCCCGGACCGCTCGGCCGAACCGGGGGTATCACTGTCCCCTCCGCCGGCGTGTCACGCCAGGAAGCCCCGCAGCAGTGCCGCCGTCCCCGCGCAGTGCTCGCGCGCGATCTCCCGTGCCCCGTCGGCGTCCCCCTCCAGCACCGCCTCGACCAGCGCGGTGTGCTGCCGCTGCGAGTGCTCCAGGTTGCGCACCAGCAGCGGGATGCAGTCCAGCAGGTCGTTCACCGCCGCCCGGACGGCCGCGTACTGCGCGGTCAGCGTCGGCGAACCGGACAGCTCCGCCAGCGTGAGATGGAACAGGGTGTCCAGGCGGCGGTACTCGGCCAGCGGGGCGTCACGCGTGCCCGCCAGCGCCTCCCGGAGCCGGGCCGCCCGCGCGTCCGGCAGGCCGTGCGCGGCGCACAGGCCCGCCGCGCCCACCTCCAGCACCTCCCGGAACCGCAGCACGTCCTCGATGTCGACCTCGGCGATCCGCCGCCGCAGTTCGGCCCCGCCCGCGTCCGTCGGCCGGGGCAGCACGAACGTGCCGCCGTACCGGCCGCGCCGGGACTCCACGAGACCCTGGTCCTGGAGCATCTTCAGCACCTCGCGCAGCGTCACCCGGCTGATCCCCAGCCGCTCCGCCAGCACCCGCTCGGCCGGCAGTCGCTCCCCGCCCGGGACCAGGCCCAGCCGCACCACCTGAAGGATCTGCTCCAGCGCCTCCTCGAAGCCGTTGCCCGCGCGCACCGGCCGCAGCACCGGCGCGAGACCGTCCCCGACCGCGCCGGCCCCGTCCTTCGGCTCCACCGGCCTTCCCGACTTCTCCGGCATACGGCCGCGTCCCCTTCCCAAGCAATGGTCGTCCGAAATACCTCATGGCTCCCGGCCGACCGAACCGAAGCCCGCAGAAGCCGCAAGCAGTCATCAGCGGCCGCATGCGGCCAGAAGCTCCAGAAACAGCCCGAGGAGGCCCTCCCGTGGCAGACCCCACACCCCCCCGCTCGGTGTCGAGGAGCTGCACGCCCTCGTCGCGGGCGGTGAGATCGACACGGTCGTCCTGGCTTTCCCCGACATGCAGGGGCGGCTCCAGGGCAAGCGGTTCGCCGCGCGCTTCTTCCTCGACGAGGTACTCCGGCATGGCACCGAGGGCTGCTCCTACCTGCTCGCCGCCGACGCCGACATGAACACCGTCGACGGCTACGCCATGTTCCCCGACCTCGACACGCTCCGCCGCGTGCCGTGGAACGAGGGCACCGCCCTGGTCGTCGCGGACCTGGCCTGGGCCGACGGCTCCCCGGTCGTTGCCGCCCCCCGCCAGATGCTGCGCCGCCAGCTCGAGCGCCTGGCCGGGCTCGGGTACACCGCCCAGGTCGGCACCGAGCTGGAGTTCATCGTCTTCCGGGACACCTACGAACAGGTATGGGACGCGGACTACCGCGGGCTCACCCCGGCCAACCAGTACAACGTCGACTACTCGGTGCTCGGAACCGGCCGGATCGAATCCCTGCTGCGCCGCATCCGCAACGAGATGGCCTCCGCCGGCCTCACCGTCGAGTCCGCCAAGGGCGAGTGCAACCCCGGCCAGCACGAGATCGCCTTCCGCTACGACGAGGCCCTGGTCACCTGCGACCAGCACGCCGTCTACAAGACCGGCGCCAAGGAGATCGCCGCCGCCGTCGCCTTCCTGGCCAGCGACGACTCCTCCTTCGTCAACGCCACCGACTTCCTCGTGGACGGGGGCATCGCGGGGGCGTACGTCACACCTCTCTGACGCCCGCCACAGGTGCCGCCGCTCCGGGGCCCGGCGTACGCCGCGCGCGTCGCCGGGCCCGTCGCCGCCCCCTGCACCTCCTCCACGCCTTCCGCCCCCACCGGACGCGGACGCCGCCGCCCCGTGCCCCGCAGCAGCGCGTGAACCAGTCGCCGAGGATCCCGTCCACGACGGCAGTCCGCTCTGCTCGCGGTGCTGCGTCTTCTTCCCTATGGGCCCTCGGCCGCTGACGGCAGTCTGCTGCCAAACACGGCTTGGAGGCTCACAGTGACAGCAGGACCGGCCCCCGAGAGGGCACCGAACGGCGTCGACTCCCCCACGGCATCCTTCGCGCAGCGCCGGCTGTGGTTCCTGGACCAGTTGGCCGGTTCCTCCACCGGATCCATGCTCCCGCTGGTCCTGCGGTTGCGGGGTTCGCTGGACGCGGACCGCCTGGAGCGGTCGCTGTCCGGGATCATGACGCGGCACGAGGTGCTGCGCACCCGGTTCCGCGCCGTCGGCGGGGAGCCGGTGCCGGTGGTCGACGCCCCCGCGGGCGTCGAGCTGGAGCGGGTCGAGGCGGACGGGGCCGAGGAGCTGTTCGTCCGCCGGCTGGGACGCCCCGTCGACCTGTCCGCCCAGCACCCGGTCCGGGCCGTGCTCGCCCGCGTGGCGCCCGACGAGCACCTGCTGCTCGTCGAGGTGCACCACATCGCCGTGGACGGCTGGTCGTGGGGCGTCCTGCTGGACGAACTCGCCGCCGGATACCGTGGCGAGCCGGTCGCCGCGCCCGCCCTGCGGTACGCCGACCTCGCCCGCGCCCAGTCCGAACGCCTGCGCGGCGAACGGCTGGAACGGCTCCTGGGCCACTGGCGCGAACGGCTGCGCGGCCTCACCCCGCTCGACCTGCCCACCGACCGGCCGCGACCGCGCGTCTGGGACGGCTCCGGGGACGTGGTCCGCTTCGACCTGCCGGCCGACCTGGTCGCCGCCGTCGACGCCCTGGCCCGCTCCCGGCGCGCCACCCGCTACACGCTCCTGCTCACCGCCTACCAGGCCCTCCTCGGCCACTGGGCGGGCCGCACCGACGTCGCCGTCTGCAGCACGCTCGCCGACCGGGCCCGGCGGGGCGCCGACACGCTCATCGGCCCCCTGGTCAACACCGTCGTACTGCGCACCGACCTGTCCGGCAGGCCCGGCTTCGGCGCCCTGCTGGACCGGGTGCGCGGCCGGGTGCCGGTGGACCTCGCCCACGCCGAGGCCCCCTTCGACCTCGTCGTCGGCGCGCTCGGCGGCTCCCGGGACCTGTCCCGGCACCCGCTCGCCCAGGCCTCGTTCACCCTGCTCAACGCGCCGATCAAACCGGTGGAGATGCCCGGCCTGGAGGTGACGCTGGTCGAACCGCCGCTCACCGAGACCCCGCTGGACGTCTTCCTGGACCTGACCCTGCGGGCCGACGGCAGCGTCGCCGCCATCCTCCAGTACGCCACCGCGCTCTTCGACGCCGCCACCATGCGTGCCTTCGCCCGCTCCTACACCGCCCTGCTCAGGGCGGTCCTGGCCGACCCCGACACCCCCGTGCGGGACCTGATGCGCGCCCTGCCCGACGGCCCCGGCGGCCGCGGCCGTCCCCGGCCCGACTGGCACCGGGCACCCGACCGCACGGCGGACCCCGCGCCGCCGGTCGCCTTCTCCGGCAGCCCCGACGCCACCGCGCTGTGCTGCGGCGAGGACAGCGTCAGCTACGCGGAACTGGACGCCATGACCGGCTCACTCGCCGCCGCGCTGCGCGCCGCCGGGGTGAGTGCGGGCGATCCCGTGGGCGTGCTCCTGCGCCGCGGCCTGTGGTCCGTCGCCGCCATCGAGGGCGTCTGGCGGGCCGGAGGGGCCTATGTGCCCCTCGACCCCGAACTCCCCGCCGAGCGGCTGCGGTACATGGCCGAGGAAGCCGGGCTGGCCTGCGTGGTCGCCGAACCCGCCACCGCCGTCACCGCCGCCGCCCCGCTCGCGCCGGTGACGGTGGACGTCACCGCGGTCGGCCCGGCCGCGGATGGTCCCCGCCACCGGCCGCACCCCCGCGAACTGGCCCACGTCGTCTTCACCTCCGGGTCCACCGGCCGGCCCAAGGCGGTCGGTGTCGAGCACGCCGCCCTCGCCTCGCACGTCGCCGCCGCCCGGCAGCGCTTCGGGATCACCTCCACGGACCGGGTGCTGGCCTTCGCCTCCTTCGCCTTCGACGCCTCACTGGACCAGGTGCTGCCCGCCCTCACCTGTGGTGCCACCGTCGTCATGCGGCCCGACGAGCCCTGGCTGCCCACGCAGGTTCCCGAGATCGTCCAGCGGCACGACCTCACCGTCGTCAACGTGCCGCCCACCTACTGGTCCGAACTCACGCTCTGCCTCGACCGGCGGCTGGCCGCCGCCCTGGGCTCCCTGCGGCTGCTGATCCTCGGCGGCGAGGCCGTCCCGCCCGACACCCTCGCCGCCTGGCGCGCCGCCGTCCCCCGGGCCCGGGTCTGCAACGCCTACGGCCCCACCGAGACCACGGTCACCGCCACCACCCACGACGCCGACGACGCCGACGACCCGCCCGGGGACACCGTGCCCATCGGCCGGCCCCTGGGCGACCGCCGCGTGTACGTCGTCGACACCGACGGCGAGCCGGTGCCGGTCGGCGTCGGCGGCGAACTCCTCATCGGCGGCACGGAGGTGGCCCGCGGCTACCTCGGGCGCCCCGCGCTGACCGCCGAGCGCTTCGTGCCCGACCCCTACGGGCCGCCCGGCGGCCGCCTCTACCGCACCGGTGACCTGGTGCGCTGGACGCCCGGCGGCGCACTGGAGTTCCTCGGCCGCCGCGACGACCAGGTCAAGATCCGCGGCTTCCGGATCGAACTCGGCGAAGTGGAGACGGTGCTGCGCGCCTGCCCGCTGGTCGTCGCGGCGGCCGCCCGCCCCGACCGGGCCACCGGCCGCGGCCTGACCGGCTACGTCGTACCGGCCCCGGACGCGCCCGCCGCCCCCGACCGGGCGGAACTGCGCGCCTGGTGCGCCCGCTACCTGCCGCACTACGCCGTACCGTCCGAGTTCGTCGTCCTGGACGCCCTCCCGGTCGGCGTCTCCGGCAAACTCGACCGCTCCGCTCTGCCCGACCCCGCGCACGCCCGCCCCGCCGACGACCCCGCGTACACCGCGCCCCGCGACGAGACCGAGCGGATCGTCGCCGAGGTGTGGGCCGACGTCCTGGGCCTGGACCGGATCGGTCTGGACGACAGCTTCTTCGACCTCGGCGGCCACTCCCTGCTCGCCACCATGGCGGTCTCCCGGATCGCCCAGCGCCTCGGCCGCGAGATCGAGCTGCGCACCGTCTTCGAGCACCCCACCGTCCGGGCGTTCGCCCCGCGGGTGACCGCCGTCCGCGTCAGTGGCGCCACCGGCATCGTCCCCGTCGACCGCGGCGGGCCGCTGCCGCTGTCCTTCGCGCAGGAGCGCCTGTGGTTCCTGGACCGTACCTCCGACCGGGGCGATTCGTACCTGCTGCGGTACTGCTGGCGGGTGCGCGGCGGCCTGGACCGTACCGCGTGGCAGGCGGCCCTGGACGACCTGGTCGAACGGCACGAGGTGCTGCGCACCGCCCTCGTCGAGTCCGACGGCCGCCCCGTGCAGCAGGTCCGCGACCCGGCCCCGGTGCCCCTGCGCTGGGAGCGGGCACCGCAGGCCCCGGACGAGCGGGTCCGCCTGGAGGCCGTACGGAGCCTGGCCGCCGCCCACGCCGGACGCCGCTTCGACCTCGCCCGGCCACCGCTGCTGCGGGCCGGCGTGTGGGAACTGTCCGACGACGACCACGTCGTCCTGCTCGCCTTCCACCACGCCGTCACCGACGGATGGTCCAAGGGCGTCCTGCTGGACGAACTCGGCCGCCACTACACGGCCCGCCTGACGGGCAGGGGCGCCCGGCCGGCGCCCCTGCCCGTGCAGTACGGCGACTTCGCCGTGTGGCAGCGCGACCGCGCCGACCGCGGCGCCCTGGAACCGCAACTCGCCTACTGGGAAAGGGTCCTCGAGAACGCCCCCGTGCTGGAACTGCCCACGGACCGGCCGCGGCCCCCCGCCTTCACCGGTCGGGGCGGCGCGGTCGAGATCGACCTGCCCCACGCACTCGTCGACCGGGCCGACGCCCTCGCCCGCGAGCGCGGCGCGACCCGCTTCATGGTGCTGATGGCCGCCGCCCAGACGGTGCTGGCCCGCTGGACCGGGCAGACCGACATCTGCGTGGGCACCCCCGTCGCCGGACGCGGACGCCTCGAACTGGAGCCGCTGGTCGGCTTCTTCGTCAACACCGTCGTCCTGCGCACCGACCTGTCCGGACGGCCCGCCTTCGGCACGCTCGTGGACCGGGTGCGCGACGTCGTCCTGGGCGCCTTCGACCACCAGGAGGTGCCGTTCGAGCAGGTCGTGGAGCGGCTCCGCCCGGAGCGCGACCTGTCCCGCAACCCGCTGTTCCAGGCCATGGTCGACGTCCAGGAGTCCACGGAGGCCGGCATCGGCCTGCCCGGCCTGGAGACCGCCGACTTCACGCTGCCCTGGGGCTCGGCCAAGTTCGACCTGACCGCCACCTTCGTGGTCCGGCCGGACCGGTTCGCGCTCAACGTCGAGTACGCCGCCGACCTGTTCGACCCGGACACCGCGACCCGGTTCGCCCGCCACGTCGGCCGCGTCCTCGCAGCCCTGCTGGCCGACCCCGCCGCCCGCGCCGACGAGGCCGCCCTGCTCTCGGCGGACGAACGGCACCGCCTCCTCGCGGGCGCCGGGCGGGAGACGGAGCCGGCGCCGGCGTTCGAGGTGGCGGGCGCGCCGCACGCCCCCGCCGTCGTCTGCGAGGACACGACCCTCGACTACGCCCGCCTGGACGCCCTCACCGGAGGCCTCGCCGCGGCCCTGACGCGCGCGGGCACGGTCCCGGGCGACGCCGTCGGTGTGTGCGTCGGCCGCGGTGTGTGGTCCGTGGCGGCGATGCTCGCCGTCTGGCGGGCGGGCGGCGTCTACGTCCCGCTCGACCCCCGGCTCCCCGAGGAACGCCTGCGGTACATGTGCGAGGAGGCCGCCGTACGGCACGTGGTGTGCGACACGCGCACCCGGGACCGCGCCGCCGCCCTCACGATCGGTGTGGTCGATGCCGACGACGTCCCGACCGACCCCGACGGACCTCGCCACACCCCCCACCGCGACGACCTCGCCTACGTCATCTTCACCTCGGGCTCCACCGGCCGTCCCAAGGCCGTCGGGGTCGAGCACCACGCCCTGGACGCCCATGTCCGCGCCGCCCGCGAGACGTTCGGGCTGACCAGGCGGGACCGGGTGCTCACCTTCGCCTCGACCTCCTTCGACGCCTCCCTCGAGCAGATCCTGCCCGCGCTGAGCACCGGGGCGACGGTGCTCGTACGCCCCGACGACATCTGGGCGCCCCAGGAGCTGGCCGCCCGCGTCGCCGCCGAGCGGGTGACGGTCATGGAGCTGACACCGTCGTACTGGACGGAACTGGTCGCCCGCCTGGACACGCTGGCTCCCCGACTGGCCTCCCTGCGGCTGCTGGTGACCGGGGGAGAGGCACTGCCCGCCGACCCCCTGGAGCGCTGGTTCGCGCACCTGCCCGGCGTGCCCGTGGTCAACACGTACGGCCCCACCGAGACGGTGATCTCCGCCACCGCGCACACCCTCGCCGGGGCACCGGCCGGCCGGGTGCCCATCGGCCGCCCGCTGGGCGGCCGCCGCACCTACGTGGTCGACCCGCTCGGCGAACCCGTACCGCTCGGCGTGCCCGGAGAACTCGTCATCGGCGGACCGGAGGTGGCCCGCGGCTACCTGGGGCGGCCCGCCCTCACCGCCGAGCGGTTCGTCCCCGACCCGTTCGGCGCGCGAGGCGGCCGCCTCTACCGCACCGGCGACGTGGTGCGCCGACTGGCCGGCGGCGTACTCGAGTTCCTCGGCCGCAACGACGACCAGGTCAAGATCCGTGGCTTCCGCGTCGAACCGGGAGAGGCCGAGGCGGTACTGCGCGGGCACCCGGGGGTGCGGGGCGCGGCCGTCGTGGTGCGCACCCTGAACGGCGAGACCGCCCTCGTCGGCTATGCCGCGGGCGGCGGTCTGTCGGAGGAATCCCTGCGCACGCATTGCCGGGCCCATCTGCCCCACCACCTCGTCCCCTCGGCGTTCGTCCTCCTGGACGCCCTGCCGCTGACCGTGCAGGGCAAGCTGGACACCGCCGCCCTGCCCGAGCCCGAGACGCCCGCGCCGCGGGCCGGCGTCGCACCGCGCACCCCGGCCGAGACGGTCGTGGCGCAGATCTGGTGCGAGGTGCTCGACCTGCCGAAGGTCGGCGTCCACGACGACTTCTTCGCCCTGGGCGGCCACTCCCTGCGCGCGGTGGCGGTCGCCTCCCGCCTGCGGATCGCCTTCGACTGCCCGCTCCGGGTCCGGGACCTCTTCGAGCACCCCACGGTCGAGCGGCTCGCCGCCGAGGTGGAGCGGCGTCTGCTGGAGCTGATCTCGCAGATGAGCGACGACGAGATCGACCTGTCCCTGACAGCCGACCTCTGACCGTCCCCGACAGGCGACTTCCGACCGTTCGTGACGACCGGCCCCGCCGTCGACTCCGCGCGCCCTCACCCCTCACCGACTTCCTCTCCCCCCAGAACCGAGATCGGAGTGCCCTCATGACCACATCCGACGTGCGTCCCGGCCCCGCCGCCGCGGGCGGCGGCCTGTCCCCGGCGGCCCGGCGCCTGCTGGAGCAGCGGCTGCGCGGCCGGGCCGCGTCCCGGGACACGGGGCCGACCCGAACCCGGACCCGCCCGGAGCGGATCCCGCTGTCCGCCGCCCAGCAGCGCCTGTACTTCCTGGACCGGCTGGACCCCGGAGCGCCCACCTACCTGCTCCCCGTCGCCTGGCGGACGACCGGCCCGCTGGACGTGCCGGCCCTGCGCGCGGCCGTCGCCGACCTGGTCGCCCGGCACGAGCAGTTGCGCGTGGTCTTCCCCGAGCACGAGGGCGTCCCGCACCAGCGGGTACTGCCCGCGGGCGGCACGGTCCTGGACGTGACCGAGGTGACCGGCGCGGACGCCGAGGACCGCGAGCGCCGCCTGGCCGCCGCCGTGCACGCGGCCGCCCTGCGCCCCTTCGACCTCGCCCGCGAACCCGCCTTCCGCGCCACGCTCGTGCGCGCCGCCGCCGACGACCATGTGCTCGTCCTGGGCATGCACCACATCGTCTCCGACGGCTGGTCCCTCGACCTCGTCGTCCGCGACCTGGCCGAGCTGTACCGGGCCAGGATCCGGGGACGCGTCGCGGACCTGCCCGAACTCCCCCTGGACTACACCGACTACGCGATCCGGCAGCGCGAGAGCGACCAGTCGGCCGCGCTGGAGCACTGGCGCACCCGCCTGGCCGGGCTCACCCCGCTGGAGCTGCCGGCCGACCACCCCCGCCCCGAAACCCCCGGCAGCCGAGGGGCCGTCCACCAGGTCACCCTGCCGCCCTCCCTCACCGACGCGCTCGCCGCACTGGGGCGGCGCGTCGGAACGACCCCCTACATGACCGTGCTGGCCGCCTTTCAGGCCGCGCTGGCCTTCCACACCGGACAGTGCGACATCGCCGTCGGCACCGTCGTCGCCAACCGGGAACGCGTCGAGACCGAGCAGCTCGTCGGCTTCTTCGTCAACACCCTCGTGCTGCGCGGCGACCTCTCCGACGACCCGACCCCGGCCGCGCTGCTCGCCCGGACCCGGGACCAGGTCCTGGAGGCGTTCTCGCACCAGTCTCTGCCGTTCGAGAAGGTCGTCGAGGTGTTGAGCCCGGACCGCGACCTGGCTCGCAACCCGCTCGTGCAGGTGCTCTACACGCAGTCCGGCACCGCCGCGTCCGGCCTCACCCTCGGGGAGGCGGTCGTGACGCCGTACCGGATCGGCCTCACCACCGCCAAGTTCGATCTCACCCTGGACCTGCAGGACGGCGAGGACCGCACCGAGCTGGCCTTCGTCTACCGGTCCGACCTGTTCGAGGAAGCCTCCGTCGCCGCCCTCGCCCGGCACACCGTCACGCTCCTGGAGGCGTTCTGCGCCACCCCCGACACCCCGCTCAGCACCATCGACCCGCTCGCTCCCGCCGAACGCGGCCACCTCCTCGGCCCGGACGGCCCCGCCAACACCGGCGTCACGACCGGGCCCGCCCCGCGGACCGCACCCGAGCGGTTCGCCGAGCACGCGGCCCGCGCCCCGCACGAGGTCGCCGTCAGCGGATCGGGCCGCTCCCTGACCTACGCCCGGCTCGACGCCCGCGCCTCCGCGCTGTCGCGGAGGCTGCGTGCCGCCGGCGTGGCCCGCGGCTCACTCGTCGGCGTCTGCCTCGACCGCACCCCCGACCTGGCGGTGGCCCTGCTCGCCATCTGGCGGGCCGGCGCCGCCTATCTGCCGCTCGACCCCTCCCACCCGCAGGCCCGGCGCGAGTTCACCGTCACCGACGCGGGCATCGACTGGATCGTCACCGACACCGCCACGCGCACCGCCGCCGACTCCCTGCCCGCCCGGACCATGCTGCTCGACGGTTCCGACGGTTCCGACGGTTCCGACGGCTCCGCCGGGCACGCCGCCGACGACGAGCACGGGCCCGACGCGGGCGGCGACATCCGGCCGGCCCCCGACGACCTCGCCTACGTCATCCACACCTCCGGTTCCACCGGCCGGCCCAAGGGCGTGGAGATCACCCACGCCAACCTGGCCTGGCTGCTCGGCGCCGCCGACCGGCACTTCGGCTTCGGCCCGGCCGACGTGTGGACGCTCATGCACTCGCCCGCCTTCGACTTCTCCGTGTGGGAGCTGTGGGCTCCGCTCGCCACCGGCGGACGCGTCGTCGTGCTCACCTCGGACGAGGTGCGCGACCCTGCGGCCGTGCACCGCGTGCTGCGCGAGGAGCGCGTCACCGTCCTCAACCAGACCCCCGCCGCCTTCAAGGGCCTGCGCGCCCACCTGACGGGCGCCGGAGCCGGGTTCGGCGACCTGGCCCTGCGCACGGTCGTCTTCGGCGGCGACGCCTTCGACGTGCGCGACTACCGCGACTGGTTCACCGCCCCCGGGCACCGGCCCGCCCTGGTGAACATGTACGGCATCACCGAGACCTGCGTGCACGTCACCCTCCGCACCATCACCGAGGACGACGTCCACGGCACCGTCCGCTCGCCCATCGGCCGGCCACTGGCCGGACAGCACGGCTACGTCCTCGACCCCTGGGGCCGGCTCGTGCCGCCCGGCACCGCCGGTGAGCTGTACGTCTCCGGCGGCGGCGTCGCCCGCGGCTACCGCAACCGGCCCGAACTGACCGCCGCACGCTTCCTGGAGGACCCCTTCGGCGCCCCCGGCGCCCGCATGTACCGCACCGGCGACCTGGTACGGGTGCTGCCCGACGGCGAACTCGCCTACCTGGGCCGCGCCGACCACCAGGTGAAGATCCGCGGCCACCGGATCGAACCCGGCGAGATCGAGACCGCGCTGCGCGCCCTGCCCGGCGTCGCGGACGTCGCCGTGGTGGCCCGCGCCGACGGCGGTACGGCCCGGCTGGTCGCGCACGTCGTCACGCCCGAGGGGCGCCCGCTCGACCCGCCCGCCCTGCGTGAGGGGCTGCGGCTGAGCCTGCCCGACTACATGGTCCCGGCGCTGTTCGTCCGCCACGAGCGGCTGCCGCTGACCGCCAACGGCAAGGTGGACCGGGCCGTGCTGAGCGCCGTGCACGCCGACGCGGCCGGACAGCGCACCCACGTGCCGCCCGAGGGGCCGGCCGAGCAGGCCCTGGCCGGCGTGTGGAGCCAGGTCCTCGGCGCCGAGCACATCAGCCGCACCGACAACTTCTTCGACCTCGGCGGCGACTCCATCCTCGCCCTGCGCCTGGTCGGCCTGGGCCGGCTCGCCGGGCTCGCCTTCACCGTCGCCGACGTCTTCCGCGCCCGCACCCTCGCCGACCTGGCCGCGCTCGTCTCCGACGCGACCGACACCCCCGAACCGGTCGCCCCCTTCTCCCAGGTGGACCCCGCCGACGCCGACCGGCTGCCCGAAGACCTCGCCGACGCCTACCCGCTCACCATGCTCCAGGCGGGCATGCTGCACGAAATGCTCGCCGACCCCCGGCGCGGCGCCTACCACAACGTCACCGACCTGAAGATCACCGTCCCCGAGGGCTTCGACCCCGACGCCTTCCAGGCCGCCGTGGACGCGCTGGTCGCCGGACACCCGATCCTGCGCACCTCCGTCGACCTCGTCTCCTACCGCGAGCCCCTCCAGCTCGTCCACCGCACCGCCCACTTGCCCGTCGGCTACACCGACCTGCGCCGACTGCCCCGCGAGGAGCAGCGGGCGCGGCTGCGCCGCTTCGTCGACGAGGAGTTCGACCGCCGCTTCGACCTGGCCGCGGCACCCCTCGTGCGCCTCCACCTGCACCACGTCACCGACCACGACCTGCGGCTCGTCCTCACCGACTGCCACGTCGTCCTCGACGGCTGGAGCCTGACCTCCCTCGTCGCCGACCTGCTCGCCCTGCACCGGGAGGCCGTCGCCCACCGCACCGCCCCGCAGCCGCCGAACGCGCCGCCGTTCGCCGAGTACGTCGCCCTGGAACGCGCCGCGCTGAACAGCGAGGAGTCACTGGCGTACTGGCGCGACCGGCTCGCCGACCTGAGGCCGGTGACCTTCCGCCGCCGGGCGGACGGCGCCGCCGAGGGCCACCCGCCGGTCCACGAGGCCCGCCGTTCCTACGCCCACCTCGCCGAACGCATCGGCCGGCTCGCCAAGGAGGCGGGCGTGCCTCGCCGCACCGTCCTCATCGCCGCCTTCCACCACACCATGAGCCTGTTCGCCGACCGTGACGACAGCGACCTCGGCCACAGCATCGGCCTGGTGACCAACGGCCGCCCCGAGCTGCCCGGCGCCGACCGGATGCGCGGACTGTTCCTGAACACCGTGCCGTTCGGGGTGACCCGCCCGCGCGGCACCTGGCTCGTCCACCTGAGGGACGTCTTCCGGGCCGAGCAGGACATGCTGCCGCACCGCAGGGTCCCCCTGGTCCGCATCGCCGAACTCCGGCCCACCGAACCGCGGCTGACCGACGCCGTCTTCAACTACGTCAACTTCCACCGCCTCTCCCACGACTCCTGGGACGACTCCCTGGAGATCGCCCGCACCATGTTCCCGCTGCTGGTCAACGCCAGTGTCAACGCCTTCACCCTCGACGCCGACCCGGAATACGTGGCCCCCGCCACCGCCGAGCAACTGGCCGACGTGTACTGCGCCCAGCTGGAGGCCATGACCGCCGACCCCGACGGCCGCGTCACCCGCCCCGCCCTCACCGGCGCCGCCCGCGCCACCGCCCTCGACGACTGGGCCCGCGGCCCCCTCGTTCCGTCCTCCCCGCTGCTCCTGCACGAGCACATCGCCGCCCACGCCGCCCGCACCCCGGACGCGGCCGCCGTCGAGCACCGCGGGCAGCGGGTCACGTACGCGGAACTGCACGAGCAGGCCGAACAGCTGGCGCGTCGGCTGCGACGGCTCGGGGTGGGACCCGAGACGGTGGTCGGCATCTGCGCCGAACGCGGCCCGGACCTGGTGCGCGCCGCCGTCGGTGTGCTGCGCTCCGGCGGCGCGTTCCTGCCGCTGGACCCGCAACACCCCACCGACCGGCTCGCGTTCATGGCACAGGACAGCGGCATGCGCGTGCTGCTGACCCGGCGGGCCCTCGCCAAGGCGGTGCCGTTCGACGGGCCGGTGATCCATCTGGACGCCCCCGCGGAACCCCAGCAGCCCGTGCCGGGCCCGGAGGCCGACGCCGACACCCTCGCCTACATCATCTACACCTCGGGCTCCACCGGCACGCCCAAGGGCGTGGCCATCGCGCACCGCGGCCTGTCCAACATGCTCGAGGGCCAGCGCGACCTGGTGGACCCGGCCCCCGAGGACCGCGTCCTGCAGTTCGCCTCCTTCGGCTTCGACGCCTCGATCCTGGAACTGACCTGGTCCCTCGCCAACGGCGGCTGCCTGGTCACCGCCCCCGGGGACGACCTGCGCCCCGGCCCCGACCTCGCGCGCACCCTGCGCGAGCACCGCGTCACCGGCGCCATGCTGCCGCCCAGCGCCCTCGCCGTGCTCGGTGAGGACGCCTTCCCCGACCTGCGGGTGCTCCAGGTCGCCGGCGAGGCCTGCCCGGCCGAACTCGCCGACCGGTGGTCGCGCGGCCGGCGCTTCCAGAACGTCTACGGCCTCACCGAGACCACCGTCTGGTCCCTCGCCGCCGACCTCGCCCCCGGCCAGGGCCGTCCGCCCGTCGGCACCCCGATGCGCAACACCCGCGTCCACGTCCTGGACGAGGACCTGCAGCCGGTCCCGGTCGGCGTACCCGGCGAGATCCACCTCGGCGGCGACGCCGTCGGCCGCGGCTACCTGGGCAGGCCCACCCTCACCGCCGCCACCTACGTACCCGACCCGTACGGCGCCCCCGGCGACCGCCTGTGCCGCACCGGCGACCTCGGCACGCACCGGCCGGACGGCTCCGTGGAGTGGCTGGGCCGCCTCGACTCCCAGGTGAAACTGCGCGGCTTCCGCATCGAACTCGGCGAGATCGAACACGCCCTGCGGCAACTGCCCGAGGTCCGCCAGGCGGTGGTCCTGCACCGCACCGACCTGCCCGGCGAACCCGCCCTCGTCGCCTACCTCGTCGTCTCCACAGAGCGCCGGCCCGCCCCGGAGGAGCTGCGCGGCGCCCTGCGGGCCGCACTGCCCGCGTACATGGTGCCCGCCCGGTTTGTCGTCCTCGACGAGATGCCCGTCAACCGCAGCGGCAAGACCGACAAGCGGGCACTGCCCCTGCCGACGGCCGAACCCGACCGCGCGGACACCGAGTACGCCGCCCCCTCCAGTGCCGCCGAGAAGATCCTGGCCGAGATCTGGCGCGAGGTCCTCGGCCTCTCCCGGATCGGCGTCCACGACGACTTCTTCCGCATCGGCGGCAGCTCCCTGTCCACCGTCCGCGTCTCCCTCATGGCCGCCGCGCGCGGTCTGCCGGTCTCCGTGGGCGACCTGATCGAGCACCCCACCCTCGCCCGGCTGGCCGAGCACGCCGTCCGGGCGGCGGGCGAGGGCCTGCCGGCCGCCGTCACCTCCGAGGTACGGCTCCGCGAAGGCGCGGGGGAGCCCCTGTGGTGCGTGCACCCCACCGGCGGCAGCGCCGCCTGGTTCGTCCCGCTCTCCCGCGCCCTGCCGCCCGGTCGCCCCGTGCACGCCTTCCAGGCGCGCGGCCTGCTCGGCGGCATCGATCCGAGCACCGTGACGGGCATCGCCGCCAACTACGTCGCCGAGATCACCGAACGCGGCGACATCGGCCCGCACGCCCTGCTCGGCTGGTCCATGGGCGCCAACATCGCCCTGGAGATGGCCACCCAGCTGCACCGGGCCGGACACACCGTCGCACCGCTGGTCCTGATCGAGCCGTACCTGCCCAACACCGCCGCCCGCACCCGTCTCGACGGGGTCACCCGCGACCTGCGCGAAGCGCTGCGCCTGCGGGACCGGCTGCGTGAACTGCGGCCCTCGCCGCAGCGCGACCGGGCCACCGCCGAGCTCACCGCCACCCTGCTGGGAGCGGGCATGAGCCCGGCCGAGGCGGCCCTCGTCGAAAGCGCCCCGATCGAGGTGTGGCACTCGCTGCTCGCCGCCCTCGCCGCCTACGAGGTCCGCCCCTATCCCGGACACGTGCACCTCGTGGTGGGCAGCGAGGCCGCCGAACTGCCGCGCGGCCGCACCATGCCCGGCCTGGACGTCGACTACGACACCTACGTCGCCCGCTGGCGCGAGGTGGCCGGCGGCGGGCTCACGCTGCACATCAGCGACGGCGACCACATGTCGATGATGGCCGAGCCCCGGGTGCACGGCATCGCCGCCCTGCTCGCCGGCATCGAGCACACCGGCACCAACGAGGCCGTCGGCACCACCACGAGCGCCACGACGAGCACCACCCCCAACACCGGGACGGGAGAGACCCGATGACCACCCGTGCCCCCGCACCCGTCCTCCCCGAGCGCTACCTGCTCTCCCCGGACATGATCGCCGACCCCTACGACCACCTCGACGCCCTGCGGGAGCAGGCCCCCGTCCACTGGAGCCCCCTGCACCACGCCTGGCTCGTCACCGGCTACGAGCAGGTGATGAGCTGCCTGCGCGACCCCGCGGTCTCCGCCGACCGGGTACGGCCGCTGATGGACGCCGTCCCGCAGGGAGCCCGCGAGGACGCGGAGCGGGCCTTCGGCATCCTCTCGCGCTGGATGGTCTTCAACGACCCGCCCCGGCACCGCAGGCTGCGCCGGGTCTTCCAGGAGGCGTTCGCCGCCCGCGCCGTGGCCCGCTACCGCGCCTTCACCGAGAAGGCGACCCGCGCCGTCCTCGCCCGCAAGGCCGTGCCCAGCAGCACCGGCGACCTCATGGCCGGCGTCGCCAAGCCGCTGCCCGCCCTGGTGTTCGCCCGCTGGCTCGGCATCCCGCCCACCGACGGGCCCTCCTTCTGGTATTGGAACACCCGCGTCGCCGACCTCGTCCTCGGCACCGCCCAGGAGGAGAGCGAGTACCGGGCCTCCCTCCAGGCGCTGGTGAGCCTGGAGGACTACCTCGGCGCCCTCGTCGCCCGGCGCCGCGCCGAACCGGGTGACGACCTGATCAGCCAGGTGCTCCGCGAGGGCAGGGTCGGCGACTCGGTCAGCGAGGAGGAGTTCGTCGGCATGCTCACCCAGATGGCGTTCGCCGGCGGGGAGACCACCAGCAACCTCATCGCCAACACCGTCCTGGCCCTGCTCACCCGCCCCGACCAGCTGGCCGCCGTCCGGGCGGAGCCCGAACTGGCCCAGGGGGCGGTGGAGGAGACCCTGCGGCTGGACGGCCCGTCCAAGATGTCCATCCGCACCGCCGCCCGCGACCTCGACCTCGACGGCCGCACCCTGCGGGCCGGGGACCGGATCTTCCTCGTGACCGCCGCCGCCAACCGCGACCCGGCCCGCTTCCCCGACCCCGGCCGGTTCGACGTCCGCCGCTCGGGCGCCACCCACCTCGGGTTCGGCTTCGGCGCCCACTTCTGCATCGGCGCCGCCCTGGCCCGGCTGGTGGCCGTGGCCGCCGTACGGACGCTGGTGTGCGACCACCCCGGCCTGACCCTCGCCGATCCCGGGGGCCTGACCTGGCAGCCCTCCCTGCTCAACCGCGGCCTCACCGCCCTGCCCGTCCACTACTGACCGGACCCGGTCCGACGAAAGGCACACCATGGCCACCACCCTCACCGGCGCCGGTCCGCGGCTGTGGGCACCCGCCCGGCACCGGTCCTTCCGCCTCCTGTGGACGGGGCAGGCACTGTCCCTGCTCGGCGACGGCTTCAGCGTCATCGCGTTCTCCTGGATCACCCTCGGCCTGACCGGATCCACCCTCACCCTCGGCTACGTCCTGGCCTTCCAGGCCGTCCCCCGAGCCCTGTTCACCCTGGTGGGCGGCAGTCTCAGCGACTCCTGGTCCCCGCGCGTCCTGATGGTCGCGTCCAGCTGGACGCGGGCGGTGCTGATGGCGGCCGTCGGACTCGCCGGACTGAGCGGTCACCTGACGGTGTGGATGCTGTGCGCCGCGGCCGCCGCCTTCGGCACCGTCGACGCCTTCTTCCAGCCCGCGCGCGTCTCCATCCTGCCCTCGGTCGTGGACGACGAACTGCTCACCCCGGCCAACGCGCTGATGGGGGTCGGCGCGCGGACCGCCGCCGTCGTCGGCCCGGCCGTCGGCGGCCTGGTCATCGCCCTGACCCGGGCGCCGGTCGCCTTCCTCGTCGACGCCGTCTGCTTCGCCCTGTGCGGCCTGTGCGTGGCACGCGTCCGCACCCGTCCCCCGGCGGCCCGCAAAGCCCTTGCCGGCCCGGTGAAGGAGCAGACCTCCCTCGTCGCCCGCATCCGCGAGGGCGTCACCTACACCGCCCGCGACCCGCGGCTGCGGACCGTCGTCGCTCTCGACACCGCCGTCAACTTCTGCTACGCCGGGCCCTTCACGGTCGGCTTCGCCACCCTCGCCGACCAGGTGCTGCGCGGCGGCTCGGCCACGCTCGGCGTGCTCAACGGCTCCCTCGCCGGCGGAGCGGTGCTCGGCACACTCGTCGGAGGCGCCGTCGGCGGGCGGCCCAGGGTCGGCCTGCTGGTGGCCGCGCTGGCGGGCTGGCTGGGCGCGGGGATGGCGGTCCTGGGCCTGGTGCACAGCACTCCGGTCGTCGTGGCGACCGTCCTCGCCATGGGCTTCGCCATCGGCTTCCAGGGCGTGTTCGGACTGAGCTGGATCCAGCGCAACATCCCCCAGGACGTGCTCAGCCGCGTCGTCTCCGTCGACATGGTCCTCGGCTACGCCGTCGCCCCGCTGTCGCTGATCCTGTGCGGGGCGCTGGCCGGGAAGGACGCGTTCGCCTTGTTCGGGGTGGTGGCTCTGGTGCTCGGTGTGACGGGCCTGGCGGTGCTGGGGTCGAGGGCGGTACGCGGGATGCGGTAGCCGGTGCGTCCTACCCCCGGAAGGCGGCCGACCGCGCGCACAGGTCCGCACGGTTGGCCGACCCCGTCTTGGTGATGAGGCTCGCGATGTGCTTCTCCGCCGTGCGGGGCGAGATGAACAGACGGTCGGCGATGTCCCTGTTGCTGAGCCGTTCCGCGAGCAGCCGGAACACGTCGAACTCCCGGACGGTCACGCCCTGCGCGCGCAGCTTCTCCGGGATCTGGCTGGTGCCGGAGCGATGCTGGTGCACCGGGGCGCCGAGCCTGCGCAGCCCCGCCCGGCAGGCGCCGGTCACGGCCGCGACGTCCCGCTCGTGGAAGTAGTGCTCGGCCCGGCGCAGCCAGCCCACCGGATCGCCCCAGCCGTCCCGGTGCCCCGCGTCCGCGATCAGCCGCAGCCCCAGGTGCTGGGCGAGCGGATAGGGCTGCGCCACCGCCAGCGCCGACTCCACCGCCGCCGTCGCGCGCGGCCCCGCTCCCTCCCGGCCCAGCAGCACGGCGTCGGCGAGCAGCACGAACTGGCGGTTCCACCGCATCCGGGCCATCGCCGTGGCGGTGATCTCCTCGTGCCGTGCCCGCCCCGCGTCACCGGCGAGCACGTCCAGCAGCAGGACCAGGCCGTGGGTGCCGCCGAGGTGGTAGGTGGAGGGGTTGCCCGCCTCCAGCGCCTGCACCGACCGCAGCTCCGCGCGCGCCAGGTCGTGGTCCTCCTCCAGCAGCGCGCAGAAGGCGCGGGCCAGGCCGAGACTCAGCGGCTCCTCCTGGGAACCGGCGCCGTCCCACTCGGTGAACGCCGCCAGGGCCGTCTCCATCGCCGCCCGGTCCGCGCGGTGCGCCTCCAGGGCGGCCCGCGCCATCAGGACGTACCGCACGGCGGGCGCCAGACGCAGCCGCCGCACCACGGCCAGGCAGTCGTCCGCCGCCGACCGCGCGTTCTCGTGGTCGCCGCGCAGCACCGCGTCCAGGATGAGGATGCCGTCCACCGTGTGCACGATGTTCACCGAGCCGAGCCGCAGCGCCTCCTCGCGGGCCGCCAGCAGGCCGGAGGTGTCGCCCTCGGCGAGCCAGACGTTGCCGCCCATGCGGGTGGCCGCGTACATGCGCTGCAGGGGCAGCCGGTGCCGCTCCGCCGTCGCCAGGGCCTGCTGGAGCATCGCCGCGGACTCCTCCGGGTCCCGCTCGCGGGCGACGGTGGCGAGCAGTTCCCGGGCCTGGCAGGCGACCACGGGCAGACCGTGGCGCTCGGCGGTGTCGGCCGCCGACCGGGCCAGCTTCTCCGCGTGCTGGGTGCGGTCCGACCCCGGCGTGTCCAGGGCGAGGTAGGCGGCCGTGACGTCGACGGCCGCCTCCGTCGCTTCGTCCGGGGCGGTCGCCAGGACCTCGCGTGCCCGGTCGATCTGCCGGTTGCCGTCGCTCCACCGCCCCGCCGTGTGGGCCACCTTGGCCAGCCGGGTGTGCAGCGTGGCCAGCCGTACGGCGCTCAGCCCGGCGCCGCCCAGCGCGTGCAGGTCCTCGGCCAGGTCGAAGGCGCGGGCGAAGTCGCCGGCCTCCGCGAGGGCGGGCAGCAGGTTCTCCAGCACCGAGGCCCGCGCCTGCAAGTCGTCGGCGTCGGCCAGCAGGCCCTCGGCCCGGCTGAGCAGCGTCACGGCGGAGCCCAGGGCGCCCGCAGCCAGGGCCCGCCCACCGGCGTCCGCGTACAGCAGTCCCGCCTCCACACGGTCCCCGGCCTCGCAGCGCAGCCCGGCCGCCAGCGCGCACCAATCGCCTTCGAGACCCGGATGGAGCTCCTCGACGGCCCGCGCGCCCTGCCTCGCCAGGTCCGCCCGCTGACCCGGCGTCATCTGCGTGAACAGGGCCTCGACAGTGGGGGAGTGACGGAAGGAGTACCAGTCGGGGGCGGGCTCGTCGGGGATGACCAGCCGGGCGGCGACGCCCGCGTGCAGATGACTGAGCAGGGCCCGGTCGTCGACACCGGTCATGTGCTGGAGCACGGTGAGGGGGAAGCGGCGGCCCAGGACGGCGGCGGCCGACAGCAGGGTCAGGCCCTGCGCGCCCAGCCGGTCGATGCGCCGCAGAATGCCCCTGGCCAGCGTCGAGGAAACGTCACGGCGCAGATCGCCGACCGCGCGCCAGCCGTCGGTGCCCTGCACCAGCGTGCCCGCCCCGATCATGGACTGGAGCAGTTCCTCGACCAGGTACGGGCTGCCCGCGCTGTCCTCCCACAGACGGTCCGGCACAGCCGCCGGCACGTCGTCAGGGTCGTCGACCCCCAGATGCGCCGCCGTCATCTCGACCACCTGGGGCCGGGTCAGCGGCGGCAGTTCGGCCAGGGTCGCGACGCCCCGGCGACGGGCGGACTGCGCCAGGTCCAGCGCGTCGCTGAAATCGGTCCGCACGGTGGCCAGCAGCAGGACCGGCGTGTACTCCAGGTTGTCCACCAGGTATTCGAGGACGCCGAGCGTCTCGGGGTCGGCGTCGTGCAGGTCCTCCAACAGGAGCAACTGGCCCTGCCCCCGCCCGGCGGCCAGCAGCAGACGCAGCACCGCCTCGCCCAGGATCACCATGGAACTGCTCTCGCGCTCCCCGGTGTCCCAGTCGGGTATCAGCCGCCCGAGGACCGGCCGGTAGGGACCGAGGGCCAGGTCGTCCAGGGGCTCGCCGCTGCGGAACAGCGACATCAGCGCCTCGGTGAGCGGACGGAACGGCACGGCGGGCCCGGTGGTGCTGCTGCGGCCGCGCAGCACCCGCATACCGGAGCCCAGCGCGCCGCCCACGGCCTCCGCCGCGAGCCTCGACTTGCCCACTCCGGCCTCGCCGATCAGGAAGACGACGCCGCCGCGCCCCTCCCTCGCCTGGGCCATGGCACGTTCGAGCAGGGTGAGTTGGGGGTCCCGCCCGACGAGGAAAGGCGCATGGGAACGCATGAACGCAGATGATAATCGGCATGTCGGGGCCCGGGGCAGATCGCGACCCCGACGGAGAACCGCCGGACGCGCCGCGGCGCGGGCCCGCCCGGCGGACCCGCGCCCTCACGCGACTCGACCACCGCGCGGGGTCAGCTCGGCGCGGAGACCGAGGTGTCCAGGGTGCTCAGCGTGATGACGATGCCGCTGGTCAGCACCATCCCGGCCAGGACACGGGCGCGGGCGCAGGCCCGGTTGCGGCCGGTGAGCGTGATCCCGCCCGCCGCGTCCTGCTCGTCGGCGGTGTGCTGGGCGGAGTCGGCGGCGGCGGCGGTGGTGGCGAGGTGCTGGTCCATGAAAGGTGTTCCCCTTCTGTTTTCCGTACGACGAGCACGGGGTGGAGGTGGAGATGCCATGGGGCCGAGGAGCGGAGGCGCCTTACCGGTCAGTGGTCGGGGTGGGCCAGGAGCAGGACGGACGGGACGGTGCCGGGGTGGGCCAGACGGAGCAGCCCGTAGCCGATGCCGGACAGCCCGTCGAGCAGCCCGGGGGAGGGAACGTGGTCGGGGGTGGCACATCGGTGGCTCTGTGCCTCGACGAGGGCGAGTGCCTGCCCCGTGCGCCGGGCGAGCGCTCCGGCGGCGGCCGGGTCGCCCCTCCCGGCACGTACGGCCAGCGCTTCCAGCGTGCCGAGCGTGCCCCGCCCGAGGCTGAGGTCGGGACGGACCTCGCCCTCCGTGTCCCGGGCCGGGCCCCGGGACACGGAGGGCGCGGGGGACAGGTGGGCGGCGACGGCCGCCGCACCGGCGAGCCCGCCGGACCAGGAGACGTCCGCGGGCGCCGCCCCGGTGCAGCGCAGCGCGGCGTCCAGCAGCGTCCGGGCGGCGGCCGAGGGCGCGGCGGCGTCCCCGGGACGGCGGGCGGCGTACCGCAGCAGGGCCCAGGCGATGCCCGCGGCGCCGTCGGCGAAGCCGGCGGGAAGGCTGTGCGCGGCGGCGGCACACCGGTCCGCACCGGGCGGCACGGCGCCCTCCGCGCCGGTGGCCTCTCCGGTCACCGCGCCGAGCAGCCGGTCCGCCAGAGCGTCCGCCAGCCTCAGCGCCGCCGGATCGCCGGTCGCCTCGTGCACCGCGACCGCGGCGGTCAGGGCTCCCGCCGTACCGGTGGCGAACCCGGGCTCGGAGCACGCGGAGGCGGCGTGGCCGAGCGCGGTGAGCGCGGCCGGCAGGCAGTCCGCGACGTCCGGGCCGAGCAGTGCCGACAGACGCAGCACGGCGTACACGATGCCGCCGAGACCGTCGTACGCGCCGGGTCCCGCCGCCGCGCTCAGCTCGGGCTCGTCCGCCAGCGCCTTCAGCAGGACGGGCAGGGGGCGGACGGCCTCCCGGGCGAGCGTGGCGTACCGGCCCGCTCCGGCCAGGGCGTCGGCATGCGCCAGGAACAGCGCCACTCCGCAGTAGCCCTGCGCGAGTCCGGCGCCCATCGGCAGCACCGCCCAGTGCGGCCCGGACACCCGCTCCAGGCCGAGCCAGTTGGTCCGCCCGCCCTCGCGTACCGCGCGGGCGGCGATCTCGTCGGCGATCCCGCACGCTGCGGCGAGCAGCCGGGACGTGTCGGGCGCGACGGCCGGCACCGGCTCCACCGCCAGTTCGGACCTGGGCCGGTCCAGCGGGGAACCCGCGCCCCGGGCGGCGAGCGTGGCCGTGATGATCCACTCCTGGTCGTGGCAGTCGACCTCGTCCATCCGGGCGATCTTCTCCCGCACCGCGGCCACGCCCGCCACCGGCAGCACACCCGGGAGCCACGTGCCGTCGTCGGCCCGGACCGAGGTCCCCGACGGCCGATGAGTGAAGAGCGGCACGTCACCGCGCCACAGCGCCGCCGTCTCGTGCTCGATCAGCCGCCGGCGTGCCTCGTCGTGCTCGGACTCGGTCCACAGCACCGCGAACACTCCCTCCCGGGCGAGCGCGTCGCCGAGCAGCGACGGGTGGGCCGACTCCTCCAGCAGCGTCGCGTACAGACGGGTGGAGCGGGCGATGAGCCGGGCGGGACGGTGGGCACGGGCCATCAGCGGGCCGTCGTCGCCGAGCAGTTCACGGCCGTGCGCGGCGAGCGCCGCATAGGCGGCGCGGAACCCCTCCAGCAGGGCCGCCCGGTGATCGGCGCCATCGAGGAGGCGGCCGGCGGGCAGCGGCTGGTTGTGCGCCGCGGGGCTGAGGACCGGGGCGCGCACGACCCGCATGGTGTCCAGACCGCTGTCCCGCCAGTGCAGGCCCTCGCTCGGACAGATGCCGTCGGTGGACCGGCCGAGCGCGGAGATGTCGAGGGCCCCGTGCTCGCCGATCAGCAGATGCGGCAGCAGGCAGGTGCGGTGCACGGAGGCGTGCAGCGCGTCCGCCGCCGGGTCGGCGCCCGCCGTCATGGACTGCGCGAGCCCGGTGTGCAGCAGCGTCTCGGCGTCCACCACAACCGGCTGGTCGCCGCAGGCGATGACGTTCTCGTAGTGCATGTCGGCGCCGTCCACCGCGTACAGCAGGGCCAGCAGCGCGCCCTGGCGCCGGTAGAACGCGTCCGTCTCGGTCACCGACCGGCACCAGCGGTGCTCGACGAACTCCAGCCAGCCGTACGCCTCGCGGCGCAGGCTGCGCGGGGTCCGCAGGTCCAGTCCGGCGACCTTGGCGTTCAGCCAGTCCACCAGGTCGTCGAGGAGCGCGTGCTGGCCGAGCGGCCGGGGCTTGTAGACCAGCCGGTCGCCGCCGGCGAACCGCAGGACGGCGACGGACCGGTTGCCCTGGTGGGCGTCCCCGCGGCCGAGGTCCACCCCGGCGAGCGGTCCCGGGTCGCGTCCGTCGAGGAGCCCCGCGGCCAGGTCCTCCCGGTCGGCCGCGAAACGGGCCGCCAGTTCGGCCGTGGCCGCCGTCGCGTCCAGGGCGGTCTGCGCGAGCATCCGGGCCAGCACCGGGTAGGCGGCGAACAGCGCACAGAGGCCCTGCCGGGTGCCCGCGGCGGCGGCGAAGGCGTCGAACCGCTCGCGGGCACCGGCCCCGGCCAGCCGCCCGGCGCGCCGTGCCGTGTCCAGTTCGTGGACCAGGGTCCGCGCCGCCTGCCGGACCAGCTGGTACGTCAGCCGCCGTGCGAACGCCTCCCGCCACACGGCCGGTTCGGCGCCGGTGGACGCGGGCAGCAGCTCGGCCAGCCGCGTGGTGGCGGTGGCGACCAGCGGCCGGACGACCGGAGCGAAGGCGTCGGGTCCCTCGCCCGGAGCGACCGTCTCCACCGGTGCCGTCGCGGCGCTGTCCAGGGCCGCTTCGGCGTACCGCGCCCAGTCGGGCTTCGGGGAACGGGCGGCCAGCCGCGCCGCGGGCTCCGCGGCCAGTGCCGCGGCCGTGGCGCCGTCCACGCCCAGACCGGCCAGCCGCAGGGCGAAGCCCTCGGCGTCCCCGGCGGCCCAGGGGGCGGGCCCGGCGGCGGCTCCGGCGGGTGCCCCGGGAAGGCCGGGGGCGTCGAGGCGTTCCGCGAGGGACAGCGCCGGCGCCCACCACGAGGGCGGGAGGCCGGTGCTCCGGGACGTCGGGAGGCTGGCGGTCTCAGTCACGAGAAAGAAGGTCGCAGACCCCCAGTGACCCCCACATGGGTAAGCAGCCCCCATATTCTGCGCGGCCCCTGCCCCGCTCCGGCGGGCCGGGACGCTCGAACCCGCCCCTGGAGCGACAAACCCGCAGCTCGGAGGCGGGGTCACCCGTACCGCTCGGATGGGGGACGGAGCGCCGGACGGAAGAGTGGTACTGCGCGTTCGGCCCTTGTGCCCGCCCCCCGGCGTATGCGCGGACCCCCCTGCACGCCCCTTCTCCGGGCCGCGGGCCCCATGGCCGCCCCTTTCCCGTCCCCCGGATCCCCGGTCCGCTGATCACGCTGCCGCCCGGACCGGTCGACGGCCGCCGTACGCCGGGCCGGGAGGAAGACGCGAGGGGATCACGAGCCGATGGGGCCGCCCCGCCGGGGGGAAAGGTGGGGGCCGGTTACCGATGCCGCCGCGTCCCCGCGCCCGGCACGGTGGTGCGCAGTCCCCACCGCACACCGCCCGGAGTGCCCACGACCGGGCGGACCGACTTCCTAGGAGCAGCAGATGGGAGCACCCGTATCCGTCGGCGTGGTCGCCCTCGATCCGGTACTGGAGGCCGGCACACATACGACCCTGCTGGCCTGCCCGGAACTGACCGTGTGCGAGCCCGCCGAGGCCCGGGTCGCCGTCCTCACCGTCGACCGCCTCGGCCCGGGCGAGCTGGACATGGTGCGCACCACCCGCGCCCTGAGGAACGGCCCCGCCGTCGTGCTGGTGGCCGGTGTCCTCGCCTCCGGCGACGCCCTGCACACCCTGGCAGCCGGTGCCCGCGGCCTGCTGGTGCGCCGGGACGCCGACGCCCCCCGCCTCGCCCACGCGGTGCTGGCCGCCGCCCGTGACGACTGCACCCTGCCACCCGGCCTGCTCGAACAGCTCCTGGACCGCCCGTCGGACCCCCGGCACGGCACCGGCGGCTGGACCGACGGCATGCTGTCCGACCGGGAGCGCTCGGTGCTGCGGCTGGTCGCCGACGGCCACGAGACGGCCGAGATCGCCCAGCGGCTCGCCTACTCGCCGCGCACCGTGACCACCGTGGTGCACGACATCACCCAGCGGTTCCGGCTGCGCAACCGCGCCCACGCGGTCGCCTACGCGCTCCGGGCGGGCCTGCTGTGACCGCGACCCTGACCGCCGCGCCCGCGGCCGCGGCGCCCATGGCGTCCGCTGCCACGGCCGGCGTGTCCGCTGCCACGGCCGGTGTGCTCCCGGTCCTTCGCATCCCGCCCTCGCGGGGCGCCGACCGGGTTTGCGCAACGGCCCGCCGCGCCGGTCTGGCCCACGCGGCGGAGCACGGCGGGCCCGGGACCGTCACCGTGGTGGCCGCCGCCGACGCCGCGCAGGCCCTGCGCGGCCGGCACGGCGCGGGCCCGCTGGTCCTGGTGTGCGACACCGTCGGCCGCGCGGGACTGCGGCTCGCGCTGCGGGCCGGGGCGGTCGTCCTGCGGGCCGCCGACCTCACCGAGGAGAGCCTGGCGGCAGCGGTGCGCCGCGCGGCCCATCCGCACCCGAGCATCCCCTACCCGGACCTCTCCCACCTGCTGACCAGCGGTTCGCGACCCGGCGACCCGGCCGCCGACGGCGGCGGCCGGCCCGCCCTGACCGCCCGGCAGACGTCGGTGCTGCGCCTCATGGCCGAGGGGCACGGCAACGCGGACATCGCCCTGCTGCTGCGCTGCTCCGAACACACCGTCAAGAACGTCATCTACGAGATCATGGCCCGCTTGCAGGCCCGCAACCGGGCCCACGCGGTCGCTCACGCCGTACGGCACGGCCTGGTCTGAGGCGGCGGAGCGAGCGACGCGGACGCGGGGGCGGGAGCCGTGACCACGGAGCCCCGACGGCCGCACGCGGGCGCCCCTCACCTCGCGCAGTCGCCGGCCCCTCGAGCGGTCGTCCATCCGTCCGGTCGTCCATCCGTCCGGTCGTCCATCCGTCCGGTCGTCCATCCGTCCGGCCGGTCATCCGTCCGGCCGGTCATCCGTCCGGCCGGTCATCCGTCCGGCCGGTCATCCGTCCGGCCGGTCATCCGTCCGGCCGGTCATCCGTCCGGCCGGTCATCCGTCCGGCCGGTCAGCCGGGGGGCGTGGGCAGCAACCGCGGCTCCATCCGCTCCTCCACGGCCCGTTCGCCGTCCCGGCGCACCACGTAGGCGGCCTTGTCCGGCTCCTCCGCCACCGCCTCGACCAGCTCGGTGCCCCGGTAGACCAGCCCCACCCCGTCGTCGGTGCAGTGCGCCGTCGCGAAGACGCCCTGGGCCACCAGCCGGTGGATCAGCGGACGCCGGCCCGCGTCGCTGTCGTAGTGCACCCCGTTGCCGTACGGCAGCAGGTCCAGCCCGTCGGTGACCGGGCGCAGTTCGGGGCCGAAGGAGTCCGTGGTGCCGCCCCGGAACCAGCAGATGGAACCCGCGCTCACCCCGGCGAGCACCACCCCGGAGCGCCACGCGCGCCGCAGGACCCCGTCCAGCCCGTGCACCCGCCACACGGCGAGCAGGTTGGCCACCGAGCCGCCCATCACCCAGACCACGTCGTGGTCGAGCACCGTGCCCTCGACGTCGTCCACGTTCGGCATCGGGAAGAGCTGGAGCGGGGTGAGGTCGAAGCCCGCCACCCGGGCGGCCTCGCCCACCCGCGCCGTGACGTGCTCGGCGTCGCCCACCGCCGTGCCCAGGTAGAGGACGCGGGGGCGTCGGCCGTGCACACCGGAGAGATCGACCGCGTGGTGGACCAGGGAGTTGAAGAGGACCCGGGTGCGCGCGCCGACGCGATGACCTCCGGAGGTGGCGACGATGGTGGGTTCCGGAGCGGTCACGCCGGCGATCATAGCGCGTCAACTCCTGTGCACTTGTGGGTTATTGGTGAAGGCGTCGCGTTCCCCGCCCATGTGAAGGGCGCGGGACCGCGTCAGGACGCCGCAACGCCACGACGGCGGGGACCGGGCCCGTCGGACCGGTCCCCGCCGTGTTCGCGCGTACGCCTCAGGGCGTATGCAGGGCCACCGCCGCCGCGTACCCCGCCGGCACCGGGACGTCCCGTACGGTCCACCCCGGTGCCGGGGCGGTCGGCAGCGGCCCGGTGCCCACGTAGTCCAGCGCCGGATCGCGCACCAGACCCGTGCCCAGGCCCTTGAGGTAGGCCTCCTTGCGCACCCAGGCCCGGGTGAACGCGGCCGGACGCTCGTGCGCGGGCAGCACCGCCAGCTCGTCCGCCTCCGCCAGGTGCAGCGCCGACTGCGCGCCGAGCACCGCCCGCATGGTGGCCAGCCCTTCCACGTCGACACCGACCGGTGCGGGGGCGAGCGCCACCATCACCAGGCCCCCGCTGTGGGACAGCGAGAAGTGCACCCCCGGCATGCGCAGGGCCGGCCGCCCGTGCGGTCCGCCGCAGCCCGCGCACGGCTCCCGCGTCAGCGGCAGCGCGTCGGCGGGCACGCCGAGCAGGGCGCTCAGCACGTCGCGCAGGGCCGCGTGCGCGACCACGTACGCGTCCCGGTCGCGGTCGTGCCGGAACGCACGGGCCCGGTCCCGTTCCTCCGCGTCCAGCAGCTCCCGCGCGTCCCGCAGGGTCCGCTCGTCCAGGGCACCGACGTGGGCCAGGTACAGCTCCAGCGGTCCCCTCAGCACGCGCGGGCCCGGCGCCCGCGCCCGGTGCCGCAGCCCGGACAGGTCCAGCACGGCCGGGCACAGCAGCCCGGACGGCGCCGGCGGCGGGGCGTGCGCCGGCGGGTCCAGGAGCCGGCCCGCCCGCGGCTCAGACATCCGCCCCGGCCAGCCGGCGGCGCAGGCCGGCCGGGCGCATGTCCGTCCAGATCACGCCGATGTGGTCCAGGCACTCCTGCCGGCTGCCCCGCCGGCCCTCCGGGTGCCAGCCGGCGGGCACTTCGCGGTCCGCCCGCCAGATCGAGTACTGCTCCTCGTCGTTGCGCACCACGAGATACACCTCGTCGGTGCCCGGGCGGGCCTCCTCGGTACCCGAGCCGGTCGCGGAGTGGGGTTGCGTCACGGTGAACCTCCCGCAGGTGATGGGGCCGGCCACAGGTCGGGGCCGACGCCGACAGCGTGCCGGGCGGCCCCCCGACCGGGGCAGGGACGAACGCGCCGAGCCCGCGGCGCGCGTTGCTGCCGGATCTTCTCTGGTGCCCTGCCGCCCCGGCGCGGGACGGTGCTGTACGCCCGGGGAGCCGGGCATCCCGGCGGCGGCCACGGCCCGGCCGGGCGGCCTCCCCGCGCACCCCCCCTTCCGGAAGGAGCACGTGATGTCGGACGAGCACGCACCGGTCCTGCTGCCGGGCGGAGGCTGGCGGCTCTGGGAGGAGTTCGCGCTGCGCGGCCCCGGCTTTCCCGCCGACGGCGTGCTGCGCCTGGCCCCGCCCGGACTGGCCCAGGCCGCCGACAAGTTCGGCCCCGGCACCGATCTGTCCGGACCCGAGTGGCGGGCCTTCGCCGAGGAGCTGTCGGCGGCCGCCGTGGACACCGCCCGCCACCTCCAGCGAGTCGCCGCCCAGCCCCGCTTCCAGGCGGCCCTCGCCTGGCAGAACCCTGCCGTCCTGCGCACCGGCATCGCCCCGTTCCTGCGCTGGACGCCGGGCGTGGACAGCCGCAGCAGCATGCCCCGCCAGCGCGAGGAACTGGTCGCCCACTACTGGCAGCGGTTCTGCGTGAAGAACGACACCATCGGCTTCTTCGGCCCCGTCGGCTGGGGCCGCTGGGACCTGTCGGCGCCGCACGCCGTCGCCGTGGACGCCGGCCGGGACTTCCTCGCCGCGCAGGAGGTCTACTTCTCCGGCTGGGCCATCGACGCCCTGGCCAAGGTGCTCGCCGAGGACAACGAGCTGATGCGGTGGATCCCGCCGCGCCGGGTGTCCTTCGTCCACTGCCAGGACGGCACGGTACGGATCCCGGGACGGCCCGCCCAGTCCGTCGGGGAGCTCCAGCAGGCCGTGCTGCTGCGCTGTGACGGCACCCGGCACCTCGCCGCCGTCGCCGCCGAACTGGGCCTGGAGAGCGACGACGTCGCCGGCATCGTGCGCGAACTGGCCGGCCGGCGCTGGGTGCAGTGGCGTCTGGAGGTGCCCGCGGACACCCACCCCGACCGGGCCCTGCGCCACATCCTGGAGCGCGTACCCGACGAGGCCGTCCGCGACCGGGCGCTGACGAAGCTCGCCGTACTGGAGCGCGGCCGCGACGCCGTACGCGACGCCGGGACCGACGCCACCGCGCTGACCGCCGCGATCGGCGCCCTGGAGGCCGACTTCGCCGCCCTCACCGACAGTGAGGCCCAGCGCGCCAAGGGCGCACGCACCGCCCCCTGCCGGGGACTGGTGTACTCCGACGCCCGACGGTCGGCCACCGCCACGGCCGGACCCGCACTGCTGGCCCGTCTGGAGCCCCTCCAGCTGTGCCTGACGGCCGCCCGCTGGATGACGAACCGCTTCGCCGACGCCATCCGCGCCCGGCTGCGCACCGTCCACGACCGGCTGAGCGCCGACGGCACGCCCGTGGACCTCGCCACCCTGTGGATGAACACCCTGCCCTCCCCGCATCCGGACGCCGGCGACCTGATCGACGCCGCCCAGGCCGAACTGCGCGCCAAGTGGGCCCGGATCCTCGACGTCCCGCCCGGTGCCCGCCGCGTCCGCCTGACCACGGCCGAGCTGGCCGACCGGGTGCGCCGGGAGTTCGGCGAGCCCGGCGACGGCTGGTCCCTCGCCCGCTACGTCAGCCCCGACCTCCTGGTCGTCGCCGAGGACGCGGACGCCCTCGCCCGCGGCGACGTCGACCTCATCCTCGGCGAGATGCACTGCGCGCTGAACACCATGGGCGCCTCCCTCTTCGTCCACCAGCACCCCGACCGCGACCGGCTGATCGCCGAGACCAGCCGCGACTTCCCCGGCCCGCGCCTGCTGCCCACGCTGCCCAAGGAGCTGCCCCTGCGCTGGTCCACCCGCAGCCGGCCCTCCCTGGACCGGCCCGAGGACCACCACGTGACCCTGGTCGACCAGACCGGCGACCCGCACCGTCCGAACTCGGTGCCGAGTGCAGACGTCCGCGTCGAGAACCGGGACGGCCGTCTAACCGCCGTACTGCCCGACGGCAGCGCCCACGAGGTCCTCGACGCCTACGCCAACACCCTCACCCAGCGCGTCATGGACCGCTTCACCCTCCGCCCCGAGGGTGAGCACACCCCGCGCATCACCGTCGACCGCATGACCGTGGCCCGCGAGACCTGGCAACTGCCCGTCTCGGAAGTCGACTTCGCCGACGAGAAGAACGAGGCCGCCCGATTCGTGCGCGCCCGGCACTGGCAGCGCCGCCACGACCTGCCCCGCTTCGTCTTCATCGTCTCCCCGACCGAACCCCGTCCGTTCTACGTCGACTTCGACAGCCCCGTGTACGTCACCATCCTCGCCAAGGCGGCCCGCCGGCTCGCCCGCAAGGACCCCGGGGCCCGCCTGAAGGTCAGCGAGATGCTGCCCACCCCCGAGCAGTCCTGGCTCACCGACGACGTCGGGCACCGCTACACCTCCGAACTCCGCTTCGTGGCCGTCGACCTGACCGTCACCGGCACGGAGGAGGCGTGATGCGCACCGTCGCCGACGACCTCGCCGCGCACGCCGCCCGCCACCCGGGGCGGATCGCGCTGGACACCCCCGCCGGTAAGATCACGTACGGCCGGCTGAACGCGCGCGCCGACGAGCTGACCCGGCTGCTGCGGGCCCACGGCGCCGGAGCGGAGACGGTGTGCGCCGTCGCCGTAGAGCACGGCGCCGACGCGGTGGCCGCGATGGCCGCGGTCATCCGCTGCGGAGCCGCCTTCCTCACCCTGGACGTGGCCCAGCCCCGCGAACGGCTGGCGGCCTTCGTCCGCGGGGCGGGCACCCGCCTGCTGCTGACCACCTCCGCGCACGCCCACGCACTCGACCTGGGCGTGCCCACGATCCTGCTGGACCGTCCGGGCGCCGAGTCGGACGGTCCGACCGCCGAGCCCGACGGTCCCGCCGCCGGGCCGGACCGTCCCACCGCCCCGCCGGACAGTCCCGCGACGCCGCCCCCGCCGGTCGACCCGCAGGCCCTGGCCTACGTCAGCCACACCTCCGGCAGCACCGGCGAACCCAGCCCGGTCCTGGTCGAACACCGCGCCCTCGACGCCTACCTGCGCGACACCGCGCGCGCCTTCGGCCTCGGCCCGGACACCGTGGCCCTGCAGACCGCGCCACTCGGCTACGACGCCTCGATCCGGGACACCTTCGCCCCACTGCTGGCCGGAGCCCGGCTGGTGATCGTGGAGCGCGCCCGGCTGCTGCGCCCCGCCGACTTCGCCCGTACCGTGCGCGAACACCGGGTGACCGCGCTGCTCAGTGTCACCCCGTCCTTCCTGTCCCACCTGGCCGGGCAGCCGGACCCGGCCGACCAGCTGGCCGGCGTCACCCTGGTCGCCTCCAGCGGCGAGTCCCTGCGCCCGTTCCTCACCGCCGGCGGACGGCGGGCGGTACCGGGCACGCTCGTCAACCAGTACGGCCCGACCGAGTGCACCATGACCACCACCCGCCACATCGTCCCGGCCGAGCCCGACACGACCGCCGACGTGGTGGGCGCGCCCCGGGCGGGCACGGTCGTCCGGGTGCTCGACGCCGGTCTCGTGCCGGTCCCCGACGGCAGCGTGGGCGAGGTGTACATCGGCGGCGCGGGCATGGCGCGAGGCTACGGCGGGTGCCCGGCCCGTACCGCCGAGTGCTTCCTGCCCGACCCCTTCGGCCCGCCCGGTGCCCGCCTCTACCGGACCGGTGACCTCGGCCGGTGGGGCCCGCAGGGCCTGACCTACGTCGGCCGCACCGACCGGCAGGTCAAGATCCGCGGCCACCGGGTGGACCCCGCCGAGATCGAGGGCGCCCTGCTGTCCCACCCGCGCGTCAGCGGCGCCGCGGTCACCGCGCACACCGACGACCGGGGACGGGTGTACCTGGCCGCCCACGTCACCGGCGACCTGATCGCCACCGCCGACGCGGAGCTCCGCACCCACCTGGCCCGCTCCCTGCCGCCGCACCTGATGCCCCGCCGGTTCCAGCGCCACGACGCGCTGCCCACCACCCGGGGCGGCAAGGCGGACCGTCGCCGGCTGGTCGCGGGGAGCGCCCCGTGACCGCCACCGGCCTGCGGCCGGCCGCGGCCGGCATCCTGCCCGGCCCTGCCGACGTCGCCGCGGCGGCCGCCCGTATCGCCCCCTACGTCCTGCGCACGCCCCTGCTGCGCGGCCCGGTGACGGCGGCGCACGGAACGGACCTGCTGCTGAAGGCCGAACACCGGCAGGCCGGCCACTCGTTCAAGATGCGCGGAGCCGCCAACGCCGTCCTGGCGCTGGACGCCGACCGGGTCGTCACCGGTTCGTCCGGCAACCACGGCATCGCCCTCGCCTGGCTCGCCCGCTCCCTCGGCATCCGGCTGACCGTCGTCCTCGCGGCGGGCGCGGTTCCCGCCAAGGCCGCCGTCATCCGCGCGCTCGGCGCCGAGACGGTCCAGGTGGGCGGGGGAGTGGCCGAGCGGGAGGAGCAGGCTGGCCGGCTCGCGGAGGAGACCGGCGCCACCCTCGTGCCCTCCTCGGACCACCCCCTGGTGGTGGCCGGGCAGGGCACGGTCGGCACCGAACTGCTCGCCGACGCCCCCGGCACCGAGACGGTCTACGTCCCGACCGGCGGCGGCGGACTCCTCGCCGGCGTCTGCCTCGCCGCCGCCGACCACCCGGTCCGGGTGGTCGGCGTCGAACCGGCCCTGACCCCCCGTTATGCCCGCTCCCTGGCCGAGGGGCACCCGGTCCAGCTGCCGCCCTGCGCCACCGTCGCCGACGGCCTGCGCGGCCAGCGGCCGGGACGCGTCCCCTACCCGATCATCCGTGACCGCGTCGACGACCTGATGGCCGTCGGCGACGCCGAGATCCTCGCCGCCGCCGCCCTGCTGCACCGCCTCGGCGTCGACGCCGAACCCAGCGGAGCCGTCGCCCTGGCCGGAGCCCTGCGCGCCGGCCGTCGCGAACGGGCCGTGGCCGTCGTCTCAGGCGGCAACACCCCCGCCCGCCTGCACGCCCTTCTCCGCCCACGCGCCGCGACACCCACGGAAACAGCCGTGGAAGCACCCACCGCGACAACCATCGAGGAGCACACACCATGACCGAGAACGCCGCGACCGTCACCCGCACCGCCGACCTGCTCGTCGAGATCTTCCGCGACGTGCTCGGCCTGCCCGACCTGACCGCGGACACCGACTTCTACGAGGCGGGAGGCGACTCGCTCACCGCCTTCCAGATCACCGGCCGGCTCGAGGAGGTCCTTGGCGCGGATGTGCCGGTCTCGCTGGTCTTCGCCTACCCCACGCCGAGGGACCTGGCCGAGGTCGTCGACGCCGACCACGGCCGCTCCTGACCCCCGCGGCATCCGCTCGCATCCACCGTGCACCCCACCGGTCCCTGGCCCCGGCGCGACCGCACGAGGACCAGGGACCGGCGCGGCGCGGCCCGCCGCGCACCCGTCCCTGCCCGGGCCCGCCCGAACCCTCCCTGTCCGCTCCCCGCCCTCACTTTCCCCGCCCGCACCCTCACTGCCGCGGTGCCCCCACCCGGCCCTCTCGTGCCGTCCCTCCGCCCGCCCGTTCCCCGCGCTCGCCAAGGAGAGCCCTGCCATGACCGAAGACCTCGTACCGTCCCTCGGCCGCTGGCGTCTGTGGGAGCAGTTCGCGCTGCGCGGTCCTGGCTTCCCCGCCGACGGGGTGCTGCGGCTGGCCCCGCCCGGACTGGCCGAGGCCGCCGACAAGTTCGACGCGGAGACCCCCCTCGACGGCGCGCGCTGGGCGGATTTCGCCGGCCTGTTCGCCGACGCCGCCGTGGAGACCGCGCACACCCTCCAGGACATCGCCCGCGCGCCGGCCTTCCGGGAGGCGGTGGCCTGGCAGAACCGCCCGGTCCTCACCTCCGGCATCGCCCCGTTCCTGCGCTGGACGCCGGGCGTGGACAGCCGCAGCAGCATGCCCCGCCAGCGCGAGGAACTGGTCGCCCACTACTGGCAGCGGTTCTGCGTGAAGAACGACACCATCGGCTTCTTCGGCCCCGTCGGCTGGGGCCGCTGGGACGCCGCGGCGTCCGGCGCCGCCGTCGACACCGGATCCAGAATCGTCGCCGAGTCCACCGTCTACTGGGCGAGCTGGGGCATCGACGCGCTGGCCAGGACCCTGGACGCCGACCCAGGCATGCGGGAGTGGATCGCCCCCCGCCGGGTGCCCTTCGTGACGGTGGACGGCCGCCGGGTCCGCGTGCCCGGCCGGCGCCCGGTGACGGTCCCCGCCGAGACCGCGGCCGTCCTCGCCCTCTGCGACGGCATCCGCCCGGCGCGGGCGATCGCCGCCGCGCTCCCGGACCACGACGTGCCCGCCGTCCTCGCCGACCTGGTTGCCCGCCGCTGGGTGGTATGGCGCCTGGACGTACCCGCGGGCACCCACCCCGACCGGGACCTGCGGGCCTGGCTGGAGACCGTCGGCGCGCCGGAACCGCGCCGACGGGGGCTCGCCGCGCTGGACCGGCTGGAGGAGGGCCGCGCGGCGGTGGCTGCCGCCCACGACGTGGACGCGCTGGTCGGCGCGCTGACCGGCCTGGAGCGGGACTTCACCGAACTGACCGACACCGCCGCCGTACGGGAGAAGTCCGCGTCGACCGCGCCGTGCCGGGCGCTCGTCTACCACGACTCCCGCCGGTCCGCGACGGCCCGCCTCGGCCCCGAGGTGCTGGAGGCGCTGCGCCCGCTGCGGCTGCTCATGGACAGCGCCGGGTGGCTCACCTCACGGCTCGCCGCCGTCGTACGGACCGAGACGCGCGCGGTGTACGAACGCCTCGCCGCCGAGGGACCGGTCGACCTGGCCGCCCTCTGGTTCGCGTGCCTGCCGGTGCTGCACGGCACCGCGCGCGCCACCGCCGGCGAACTCCAGGAGGAGTTCGCCGCCGCCTGGCGGCGCATCCTCGCGATCCCCCCGGACGCCCGCCGCGTGACCGTCCGTTCCGCGGACATCGAGGCGGCGGTGCGGGAGGAGTTCACCGGCTCCGGCGGATGGACGGCGGCCCGCTACCTGAGCCCGGACATCATGATCGCCGCCGACGGCGCCGAGGCGGTGGCCCGCGGCGACTTCACCCTCGTCCTCGGTGAACTCCACCTGGCCGCCAACACGCTGGGCGCCTCCCTCTTCACCCACCAGCACCCGGACGCCGACGAACTGCTCCGTCTCACCGACCGGGACCACCCCGGACCGCGCCTGCTGCCGTTGATCCCCAAGGAGCACCGTGCGCGCCTGTCCGCCCGGGTCCGGCACACGCTGATACGGCCCCAGGACTACCAGGTCGCCCTGACCGACTTCACCGCGGACCCCGCCCGCCCCCGGGCCGTGCGCAGCGCCGACGCCGTCGTCGAGGACCGCGACGGCGACCTCGTCGTCCGGCTTCCGGACGGTGCGCGATTCCCGGTGACGGACGTCTTCTCGCACGTCCTGACCACCCTGTCGATGGACCTCTTCCGCCTCCTGCCGCCGGAGAGCCACACACCGCGCGTCACCGTCGACCGGCTGGTGGTGGCCCGGGAGACGTGGCGACTGCCCGCGTCGGAGGCGGGGTTCGCCGACGACAAGGACGAGGCCCGGCGCTTCGTCCTCGCCCGGCAGTGGCGCGCCCGGCTCGGCCTGCCCCGCTACGTCTTCGTCGTCTCCCCCGCCGAGTCCCGGCCGTTCTACGTCGACTTCGACAGCCCCGTGTACGTCACGATCCTCGCCAAGGCGCTGCGCCGGCTGGCCCGCAGGGACCCACGGGGCACGGTCACGTTCACGGAGATGCTGCCCTCACCGGAGCAGACCTGGCTCCGCGACGACGAGGGACGCCGCTACACCTCGGAACTGCGCTTCGTGGCGTTCGACACGGAGGCGATGCCGACCGGGCACCGCTGAACCCCGACGACGTCGTCCGCGACCGGGACGGCAACCCGTTTTGGTCGCGGACGAGTTGTGAGAACGGAGGCGGGCTTCGCCGGTACTCGTCCTAAAGTGCCCGGATGAGCATGACGCCCGCACCCGGCTGGTACCCCGACCCGCACGCCCCGCACCTGGAACGCTGGTGGGACGGCACGGCCTGGACCGAGCACCGGCGTACCCCCGAGATCCCCGGCGGGCCGGTGCCGCCGTCTCCCGGTGGCTCCGGCAGCCGTACCCGGGTCATCGCCCTCGTCACGGCGGCCGTGCTCGTCGCCGCGATCGTCACCGGCGCGGTGCTGCTGGGTGGCGACGGCGACCCGGAGATCAGGACCGGCCCGACCACCGCACCGTCCTCCCACGCATCGGACGGCGCCGGCCCCACCCCGTCAGGGTCCCCCTCGGAGTCCGCGTCCGGACCCGCCGCCGACGACCCGGACATCGTCGAGGACCAGCTCAACGGCGTCACCTTCCCGCTCCTCGACGGTTGGGTGCGGCCGGAGAACGTCAGCCAGGACGATGTCGTCATGACCACCCCCGGCACCCACGACTGCCCGGGCGAGGGCAGCGTCTGCCGTCACGGCCTCGTCATGTCCCGCACGGTGACCGCGACCGATGAGAGCTCGCCCGAACTGCTCGCCAAGGAGGATGTCCTTGACGCCGCCGAGGACGCCTTCGAGAAGGACGCCCTCGACCAGAAGCCCTACGGCGGCATCGAGTCCCACAAGGTCGTGAAATCCGGCCCGGTCGCGGTGGCGGGCCGCGCCGGGTACTTCGTCCGCCGGCAGGTGACGACCGGCAAGGGCCCCGGCGGGTACGTGCAGTCGCTGGTCTTCCCCTCCACCGTCGGCACCGGGGCGCCGGTCGTCGTCCGCTACGTCTTCGAGGCGGGCGACGGCGCGCCGCCCCTGGCCGACATGGACCGCATCACCAAGGGCATCCGCGCGGCCGGCGACGCGGACCCGGGCGGAGGCGTGGGCAACAGCCTTGGCCCCACCCCCTGACCTGCTGCGGACAGGCCCTAAAGGAACGTCATGCCCTCGCCGCGGTACGTCGGTACGGTGTTCGTCACCGCGTGGCCCTCGATCAGTCGCAGTGCGTCGAACCGCTCGCACAGCTCGCCCGCCTTGGCGTGCCGGAACCACACCTTGTCGCCGATCAGCAGATCGTCGGCCGGCGGGCCCAGCAACGGCGTCTGCACCTCGCCGGCTCCCTCCTGGGGGTCGTAGCGCAGTCCCTCGGGCAGGCAGGGCACCGGCAGCCGGTCGGCGCCGGCCGCGCCGGAGGCCGGATAACCGCCGCCGAGCACCGTGACCACGCCCACGCCCGGCCGCCGTACGACGGGCAGGGCGAAGAGCGCCGCCGGACGCCCGGTGAACGACGTGTAGTTGTCGAACAGCCGCGGCACGTACAGCCCCGAACCCGCCGCGATCTCGGTGACCGCGTCCTCGCCGGCGGTGTACTGCACGCTGCCCGTACCACCGCCGTTGACGAACTCCAGATCCGGCACGACCTCCCGCACCGCCCGCACCACCGCCGCTCGCCGCGCGGCGAGCTCCCGCCGGGCGGTGGCCTGCATCAGCCGCACGGCCCGGGACCGCAGCGGCTGCCCGGCCACCGCGTCGCCGACCCCCGCGACATGACCCTCGTACGCCATGATCCCCACGACCTCGAACCCGGGGCGCCGGGCCACCGCGCGGGCCACCTCGGCGACCTGAGCGGGGGAGTGGAGCGGGGACCGCCGGGCCCCCACCCGCACCCGACCGCCGAGCAGCTTCAGCGAGGTGTCCAGCTCCAGACAGACCCGCACCACCTCACCACCGCCGGCACGCGCGGCGTCGATCAGGTCCAGCTGCGCCGGGTCGTCGACCATGACGGTGACGGCGGCGGCGAGCTTGGGATCGGCGGCCAGCTCGGCGTAACCGGAGCGGTCGGCGGAGGGGTAGGCGAGCAGGATGTCGTCGAAACCGGAGCGGGCCAGCCACAGGGACTCGGCGAGGGTGAACGACATGATGCCCGCGAAGCCGTCCCTGGCGAGCACCCGTTCGAGCAGGGCGCGGCAGCGCACGGACTTGCTCGCCACCCGGACCGGCTTTCCGCCGGCCCGGCGGATCAGATCGTCCGCGTTGGCGTCGAAGGCGTCCAGATCCACGATCGCGAGCGGGGCGTCGAGATGGGCGGTGGCCTGTTCGTAACGGGCCCGGTCGGAGGCGCGCGCAGTCATGAACGCAGCCTGCCAGACGGGTCTTTCGAACGGGTAGGGGACGTTCCGGGCAGATGCCGCGGGCCTGCGGACCGGTTCCCGTTCGGCCGGGGTCACGCCGTAGAGTGACGCGCACGCCCGGCGGCCCACGCCGGACAAAGGCCCGTGCCGGGATGAGGCTCCTCCCGTGCGGGTATCTGTGCCCGGGACGACTTCGTACCGGGTCCGGCGGCAGACACCGGCCCGCGGCGAGGAAACGGTCCGGGCACGAGGAAACGGGGGGTGCATGAGCACGGAAGCGCGGCGCGCCTCCCACTCTCCGGGCCTCACGACTCCTCCGCCGCCGTCCACGCCCCCGCGCCCGTCCCACCCGCCGGCCGGTGGGGACGAGGACACGCGTGAGCCGGACCGACGGCAGCCCGACGCCGGCACCGGGCCGCGTGAGACGCCCGCTGCGACGCCCCCCGGGGGAGCGGCGGACGGCGCCGCGCCGGTGCAGCCCCTGGGACGGACCTCCGGCGGAACCGGCGCGTTCGACGTGCGCCGGCCGGCCGCCGGCGCGGGCCGAGCGGAGGGCGGCGCGGGCCGAGCGGAGGGCGGCGCGGGAGACCCCCCTGTGCCCGCTCCCTCCTCCCCGGTGTCTCCCTCCGCCTCCTCGCCCTCGTCCTCGGCATCTTCGCCGTCCCGGCCCCGCTTTCCGAGTTTCGGTGCCGGTGGGTTCGGTGCCGGTGGGCAGGGCGAACCGGCGGGTACGGGTACGGACAGCACGCCGCCGCCCCCGCCGAGGGCGTCCGCCCGCTTCCCGGACATCCCGCCGACCGCGGGTCGCGGGACACCGTCCCCGGGCACCCCGTCGAACGGTCCGGCCACCGTGCCACCGCAGCCCACGCACGGCCCCACCCGCACCGGACAGCAACGGCCGGCCGAGCAGCGCTCCACCGAGCAGCGCCCCACCGCGGGCCGCGCGGACGCTCGCAGCACGGACGCCCGCAGCACCGGCGCGCGCCCCGAGACCCCGTCGGAGACGACGACCCGCCTGCGCCCGATCTCCGTACAGGCGTCCGCACCGGCCCGGCCGACCCGTCGGCCGGCCGTGCCGCCGCACCCCGTCACACCGTCCGGACCGGAGCGGGACGACGCGGTGCCCCCGGGCCCGCGGCCCGGCGCCGACGGGGCGCGCGGCCCCGGGCACCCGGCCTCCGGCGCCC
>NZ_JBHSOA010000069.1:0-888 GCF_042655885.1 Streptomyces chlorus | reverse complement strand
CGTACGCGGCGTCGAAGGCGGCCGTCCGGTCCTTGGCGCGGACGTGGTCCAACGAGCTCAAGGGCCGTGGCATCCGGGTCAACGTGGTCTCGCCGGCATGGATCGAGACTCCCGGGGGCACCGCCGCTTTCGGCGACGAGGAGACCGCCCGGGCGGTCAAGGAGAATGTCGCCGCGACCGTGGCCAAGGGCCGCATGGGTCAGCCTGAGGAGGCCGCCGCAGTCGTGGCCTTCCTGGCCTCGGAACAGAGCAGCTACGTCGTCGGCGCGAACATCTACGTCGACGGTGGCGCGAACCAGATCTGAGCGGGCACCACACGGTGGGTGGCGTCTGAAGCGTTCCAGGTTCTGTGCCGCTACTGCTGGGAGCGTGCGGTGAACCGCCCGTCGCCTCGCTCGCGCAGCCGGCCGCGGCCGGCGAGCTTGGTCATCTTCGCGCGCAGCGGTTCCAGCTTGCCGCGCACCGTCACCTGAAGGCCCAGTTCCTCGCCCACCGCCCTTACCTGGACGGGGCCGTCGGCGGCCCGCACGATCGCCAGGATCTTGCGGTAGTCGGCGGGCAGCGCGGCCTCGTCGGGATTCTCGCTGCGGTGCGGGATCAGCAGGACCGCCCGCCCCGCCACCCGGGCGGGAGTCGGGGCGACGGCCGCGGCGGCCTCCGCCGCGGCCCGGTCCTGCTCGGCCAGCCGGTTCAGGACCCGCTCGGCGATCAGCAGCTCCTCCCGCTCGGCCTGGACCTCCTGCAGCTGCTTGGCCAACTCCTCGGCCAGCGTGCCCAGTTCACTCCGGCGTGAACCGCGCGCCGCTCCGAGGGTGGGGATGCCTCTTCGGTGCAATGCCCGCCAGAGGGTCTCGCTCGGGTGTGGTTGGCTCAAGCTCTGCCGGACGG
>NZ_JBHSOA010000068.1:0-2524 GCF_042655885.1 Streptomyces chlorus | reverse complement strand
TGCGGCGTGGAACCTGCACGAGCTGACCCGGGACCTCGACCTCGCCGCCTTCGTCCTCTACTCCTCGGTCTCCGGAGTCATCGGTGGCGCGGGGCAGGCCAACTACGCGGCGGGCAATGCCTTCCTGGACGCGCTCGCCGCACACCGGCAGGCCGAGGGCCTGCCGGGAGTCTCGCTCGCCTGGGGCGCCTGGAACCAGGGCGCCGGCATGACGAGCGGTCTCGGAGAAGCCGATCTGCGCCGGGCCGCCGAGGCGGGCATGCCCCTGCTCTCGGTCGACCAGGGCATCGCACTGTTCGACGCCGCGCTGGCCACCGGCCAGGCCGCAGTGGCACCCGTACGACTGGACCTGTCCGCGCTGCGTGCCCAGGGCGCCGTCACGCCGCTGCTGCGCGGCCTGGTCCGGCCGGGCATACGACGTACGGCGGTCTCGGGCCCTGGAACGCGTACGGACGCGGGCCTCGCCGAGCGACTCAGCAAGCTGGAGCGTGCCGAACGGTACGAGACGCTGCTCACCCTGGTACGGGACCAGGCGGCCCTCGTGCTCGGCCACACGAGCGGCGACGGAGTCGACCCGACACGGGCCTTCCGCGACCTGGGCTTCGACTCACTGACAGCGGTGGAACTCCGCAACCGGCTGAACACGACGACCGGACTGCGGCTGCCCGCGACGATGGTCTTCGACTACCCGACCGTCGAGGCACTGGCGGACCATCTGCTCTACGAACTCGTCGGTCCGGAGGCCGCAGGCACCGACGCGACGACGGCCGTACCGGCGCTCTCCCAGGCCATGCTGGACGACGATCCGGTGGTCATCGTGGGCATGAGCTGCCGCTTCCCCGGCGGCATCGGCTCGCCGGAAGACCTGTGGCGCGTGGTCACCGAAGGCGCCGACGTCGTCACGGACTTCCCGGACAACCGCGGGTGGGACGTCGACGGGCTCTACAACCCCGACCCCGACCACATGGGTACCTCGTACACGCGGCAGGGCGGATTCCTGCACACGGCGGATGAGTTCGATCCCGCGTTCTTCGGGATGAGCCCGCGCGAGGCGCTGGCGACGGACTCGCAGCAGCGGCTGCTGCTCGAAGCGTCGTGGGAGGCGATCGAGCGGGCGGGTATCGACCCGGTGTCGCTGCGCGACAGCCAGACGGCCGTATTCGCCGGTGTGATGTACGGCGGCTACAACACCAACTTGAGCGGCAAGGAGTTCGAGGGCTTCCAGGGCCAGGGCAGCGCACTGAGCGTCGCCTCCGGCCGGGTCTCGTACACCTTCGGGTTCGAAGGTCCGGCGGTGACGGTGGACACCGCGTGCTCGTCGTCGCTGGTCGCGATGCACCTGGCCGCGCAGGCGCTGCGCAGCGGTGAGTGCTCGCTGGCCCTGGCCGGCGGCGTCACCGTCATGTCGGTCCCCGACACCTTCGTGGAATTCTCCCGTCAGAGGGGCCTGGCCCCCGACGGACGGTGCAAGGCGTTCTCCGAGTCCGCCGACGGTGTCGGCTGGTCCGAGGGCATCGGCATGCTCCTCCTGGAGCGGCAGTCGGACGCGTTGCGCAACGGTCACGAGATTCTGGCCGTGGTGCGCGGCAGCGCGGTCAACCAGGACGGCGCCTCCAACGGTCTGACCGCGCCCAACGGCCCCTCGCAGCAGCGGGTGATCCGCCAGGCGCTCGCCAGCGGCGGGCTGCTGGCCGAGGACGTCGACGTCGTCGAGGCGCACGGCACCGGCACGTCGCTGGGTGACCCGATCGAGGCGCAGGCGCTGCTGGCGACGTACGGACGCGACCGCGACCCGGAGCAGCCGCTGCTGCTCGGCTCGGTGAAGTCGAACATCGGCCACACCCAGGCCGCCGCCGGTGCGGCGGGCGTGATCAAGATGATCATGGCGATGCGCCACGGTGTGCTGCCGCAGACGCTGCACGTCGACGCCCCGTCCTCGCATGTGGACTGGTCGGCGGGCGCGGTGGAGCTGCTGACCGAGCCGACGGCCTGGCCGGAGGCCGGTCGCGTCCGGCGCGCGGGTGTGTCGTCGTTCGGTATCAGCGGTACGAACGCGCACGTGATCCTGGAGCAGCCGGCGGACGTCATCCAGGGAACGGTGGTGACGGGGTCCGAGGCTCCCGCGGTGGAGCTGGGTGTGGTGCCGTGGGTGCTGTCCGGCAAGACGCCGGAGGCGCTGCGCGGCCAGGCCGCCAAGCTGCTGGCCTCGATGGAGGGTCGGCCGGAGCTGCGGCCGGTGGATGTCGGGTATTCGCTGGCGACGGGCCGGTCGAAGTTCGACCACCGCGCGGTGGTGCTGCCGGACGGCTCCACTGATGCGGTACGAGCCCTCGCAGCCTTGGCGTCCGGTGCTCCGGATGCCTCGGTGGTGTCGGGTGCGGTCGTTGCTGACAGGTCGGCGGTGTTGTTCTCCGGTCAGGGTTCGCAGCGGCTGGGGATGGGCCAGGAGCTTTACGGCCGGTTCCCGGTGTTCGCGGAGGCGCTGGACTCCGTACTCGCTGTGCTGGATCCGCTGCTGGAGCGC
>NZ_JBHSOA010000067.1:0-21710 GCF_042655885.1 Streptomyces chlorus | reverse complement strand
CCGAAGCGGACGCAGAAATCGATCAGAAGACCACTCTCGAACTACCTCGGTGGATCAAGGCTACATGCGGCTGGTTGATGGCGCCCACCAACTGCTGCGGGCTCCGGTCGTGCTGGTCTGGGACCGGCTCAGCACCCACATCTCGAAGGCGATGCGGCAACTGGTGGCCGCTCGCTCGTGGCTGACCGTCTTCCTGCTGCCCGCATACGCACCGGAGTTGAACCCGGTGGAGGGAGTGTGGGCACACTGCCGGCACAGGCTGGCCAACCTCACCGCCGGTACGGTCGACCGGCTGGAAACCCTGGTCCGCAACCGGCTCAAGAGCCTTCAGTACCGGCCCGCGACCCTGGACGGCTTCATGGCCGAGACCGGACTCCAACTCGACCTACCGTCACTCTGACCCCAAAACACCGAAGTCAGTAGACGGAAGACCGACAGCGATCTCGGCGCTGGCGGAGGCGGCCGGGAGGATGCTGGCGTCCAGGCGGAACAGGTTCACGAGGGTGGCTCCTAAAAAGAGGGCCGCGAAAGCGGCATGACGGGGGACCGCGGCCCGGTCGTCAGCCGGTGCCACGTCCCGCTCCAGCATAAACGGACTTTACCCCGCTTATTTTCCTGCGGGTAGGTTGAGCCTGTGAATCTGCCTGTCGTGCCCTTCGGGAAGCCGCGCGGTGAACGCGCCGACGCGGCGCGCAATCGCGAGCACCTGCTGGAGACGGCCCGTGACATGATCGCGGAGCTCGGAGTGGGGAAGGTGACCATGGACGGCCTGGCCGAACGCGCCGGCCTGGGCAAAGGCACCGTCTTCCGCCGCTTCGGCACCCGCGCCGGCATCTTCGTGGCGCTACTCGACGACGACGAGCACCGCTTCCAGGAACAAGTGCTGTCCGGCCCCCCTCCGCTCGGGCCGGGCGCGGACCCGGTGCAGCGCCTGATCGCCTACGGCCGCGCCCGCACCGCCTTCCTCGTGGACCACTTCGACATCGCACGGGCCTCCCTCGACCCCCACCAGCCGACCCCGGCGGGCGGGGGGACCATGACCCGGCTCCACATCCGCATGCTCCTCAAGCAGGCCCGCCTGGACGTGCCCGACCTGGACAGCCTCGCCCTCCAACTCACCGCCGCCCTCGATGGACCCCTGCTGCTGTACATGTTCCCGACCGACCCGGGCCCCGTGTCGGCAGCCGGCACCTTCATCCCCCTCGCCGACAGCTGGCAGACCCTCATCGAGAGCATCGTCCGGGCGAACCGCCCCATTGACCCCGACCAGGCAGCCGAACGCACAGCCCGACCGTAAGCTCGCGCTCCGCACAACCACCGGCGCGAACAACCGACGGGCCCACCGCGCCTTCCGCCGCGGTCTGCGCGGCGGCCTCCGCGCGCAGTCCTCTCCCGGGCGGTCGCGGTTGCGGCGAGCGCCTCGGCGGCCCGCTGCTCATCAAATGCGCCGCGTGGCGGACGTCTGCGTCTGCGCCGTGAGGTGCTCCGCCTCTGCCCCGGCGGCTTCGTCGCGGGCCCGGGTCGCGGCCGGGTGTTCGCCGGCGGTCTTGATGTTCACCCGGTGATTGCGGACCTCAGGCCTTCTTGCCGAGCAGGCCGCACAGTTCCCGCTCCAGGTCGAACATGCGTGTCTCGTGGCCCGGGGGCACCCGTCGGTAGGTCTTCTGCAGCCACTGCTCCACCAGCGCGGACGGGGCTTCGAGCAGGACCTGTCCGTCCGGGGCGGCCAACGCGATGCACAGCATGCGGCGCGACCCGGTACCGACGGGCCAGATCCGCACGTCGCCCTGTCCACAGGGCCCGAACACGCCCTGGGCCAGCAGCTCGCGGGCGAACAGCCAGGTCACCGGGGCGTGTGTGCCGACGTGGAAGTCGACGTGGACGGCGTAGGGGTCCTGCGGGTCGTAGGACAGACGGGTCTCCACCCCGATGCTGTGACCCGGCGCGACCAGCAGGCGCATCTCGCACTCCTGCTCGACGAAGTTCTTCATGGGCTTTCTCTTGTTCTCTCGATCCGGACGGCGCTCGTCGGAGGCTCTCTCCGGACAATTCCTTCGGCGGTCCTGGTGCGGGTGCCGTGTTCCGGCCGCCGCCCCCGCAGCGGGTGACGACATGACCGGGGCGGGGGTCGGTGCGCCTGCAGTCGCACTGAACCCCGCCCCTGGTGGTCCGGGCGCACCCCGCCCGGTCACCTGCTGCCGTTCCCGGCCGCGGTTGCTCGTACGCGACGTCGTTGTCGGACATGAGCCATACGGTCGGTGCGTGCGCGCGGCCGGTCAGCGGGCCGGTGGTTCCCGGCCTCGCCGTCAGCGGCGATCGTTCCCGCGGTCGCGGTCGTGACGGTTGCGGTCGTTGTCCCGGTCGTGCCGGTCGTGCCGGTCGCGGTCCCGGTCGTGCCGGTCGTGCCAGTCGCGGTCACGGTCGTGACGGTCGTTGTCGCGGTTCCAGTCACGGTCCCGGTCACGGTCGCGGTCGTTGCGCCGGTCGCGGTCGCGGTCGCGGTCGCGGTCCCGGTCGTGACGGTCGTGGCGGTCGTTGTCGCGGTTCCAGTCACGGTTGCGGTCGTTGTCCCGGTCGTGCCGGTCACGGTCGTTGTCCGTGGCGTAGGAGCCGGCGACGCGCTGGGCGTCGTGGTGGGGCGATGCCGAGGCGGTACCGCCCGCGGCGAGCACAGCGCCCGCCGCGACTGCGACAGAGGCGGCCGCGGTGGCGACCCGGCGTCCGAAGGTGCGACTCATGATCATTCCTCCTTGAGTGCCATGCCGACGTCCCGATCCGGGGGGCGTCGGACGGTGCCCCGATGTGGTGGGGTACCGCAGAAGCTACCTGGAGATTGTTGAAAGATGAACTTTAGGTTATGTGAGCTATTTCACCGATATCGCCCCCCAATGGAGAGAAATAATCCGGCCTTCCTTGGCCTTCGCGCGGCCGGAATCAATCGCATTGACGGGCACGGAGAAACCGTCACCGGCCGGGGGCGGGGAGCAGTCCGCTCCGCCGGCAGGGCGCCGGCGCGCACCGGCGGCCACCGCCCGAGCGCATCGACGGTCGGCGGCCGTCGACGCACCGCTCGTGGCGTCGAGCCCGGTCCGTCGCGACCGATGCGACCCGCCTCCGCCCGTCCGCGGGGGCACCGGTGGTCAAACCCGGCGGAAAATGGCATTCTGCATTTCGTGCAACATTCAACTAATTCGGAGAAGAGGCCGCCTACCCCGCTTCCCGGGTGGCCGGCGCTGGCGCGCCTGGTCAGATCCGTGGCCGCCCGCCAGGGCGGGCGCATCCTGTCCCACGGCGGCAAGAATCTGACCGCCGCGCTGCTCGCCTGGCAGGCGAGCGCCCCGTGGGGGCAGGGGCGGCCCCAGTTCCTGGCCGTCGCCACAGCCCTGCTCGTGGTCAACACCTCGACGGTGCACCACTCGATGATCGAAGCCGCGCGCCGGGTGGCGATCCAGGTGGCCGGGGTGACTCTGGCCATCGCCACTGCCTGGTGGCTGGGCCCCACCACCGGGAGCATCATGGCGGTCCTGGCCGTCATCCTGGCGGCCCGAGGGCGCCGCGCGTTCGACGACCACCTCCAGGTCGCCTCGACCGCGCTGCTCACCCTGACGGCCGCAGCGGCGGTGCCGGTGCGCGACCTCGCCCTCCTGGCGCTGGCCACCGTGACCGGCGCCATCGTGGGAACGGCCGTCCACGCCCTGATCCTGCCCCCCGTGCATGTAGCCGACTCCCGGACCGCGGTGCGTCGGCTGGCCCGTGCCACCAGCCTGCTGCTGCGCGACATGGGCCGCGGCCTGCGCCAACACCAACGGACCAGCCACGCACGGGTCTGGCTGTCGAGAGCGCGCCAACTCGAGGAGGAGATCGCCGAGGCGCAGGACCACGTGCGGCTGGCCGAGGACAGCCTGCGCTGGAACATCCGCTGCTCCGTGCACGGGCCCCGGCGGCCCGGAACCGGCGGCCATGCGCTCCTCGTCCTGCACGGGATATCACTGCAGGTGCGAGGGATCGCCCGGACCCTGGTCGACACCGTGGACGCACCCCGGGACGACTTCCGTCTGGGGCAGTTGTTCACCGACCAGTACGCCCGGACGCTCGAGCTGGCCGGACAGGCCGTGGAGGACTTCGCCGAAGTGAACCGGGCAGCCGATCCGGAGCACGCCGACGCCGGAAAACGGCTGCGCACCGCGCTCGACCAGGCCCAGAGCTGGCATGACCGCATGACCGAACTCGTGGCACGCGGCGCCCTGACCGAACCCGGAGCCTGGCACATCTACGGATCGCTGGTCACCGACGCGGAACGGCTCCTGTCCGACCTGCACCGCGCCGGGACATCAGAGCCGATGACACCGATGACCCCAGTGACGCCGATGACGAAGAGCGCGCCCACCGCCCGGTTCCCCCGCTTCTGAGCGAAAGGCCCTCCCCATGACCACTGCCACGACGCGCCTACCGGCCCGCTCCCTCACCTGGTCGCTGCCCTGCACCGCCGACGCCCCCGCCCGCGCCCGGCGGCTCACCCGCCGGCTCCTGCACGACTGGGGCCTGACCGACGAGTACACCTGCCGCACCGAGGCCGTCGCCGCCGAACTGGTCGGCAATGCGATCTCTCACGCCCGGCCCGGTGTCCGCGTCACCTGGCGGCTCGTCCGCGACACCGAACAGCCCGCGGTCCGCGTGGAGGTCGCCGACGGGGGCCCCACCCGCTCCCCCGCCGGCACCGACCACGACCCCGACGAACACGGCCGAGGACGCCTGATCGTGGCCGCCCTCGCCTCCCGGTGGGGCACCGCCCGGCGCCGCGACCGGTACGGATGCATCCACTGGGCGCAGATCGCTCCGGACTGATCCGGCGGCGCGGAACGCCCCCGAAGACGCCAAGTCCGCCGGACGGCCGGTCACCGAAGTCCTCGCCCCGCAAGGCCGCGATCGCCCGGCGGCGGCCCCTGCCCCGTACGCCTCCAAGGATGAACACCGACCAGAGCGGTCCGGGAACATCCGAGGCGTTCGCCACGGCCGTCATCGTCGAGATCCCGGCCGACTGCCGCGCTATACGCGTGGCGAACCGGGGACATCCGGCACCCCTGCTGGTCGACGACGGCCGGGCGCGGCTCCTGGAACCGAAGTCGCCGTCGTTGCCGCTGGGCCTGGCCGATCCCCCCGCCCTGACCACTTCCGTCCCCGTCGCCCTGTTCGTTCTTCCCCCAGATGCAACCCTGGCGCTGTTCACCGACGGCGTCACCGAGGCCCGCGATCCGCGCGGCATCTTCTACGACCCCGTCCCGCAGCTGTCGCGCCCCACCCCGCCCGGGCCCGACGGCCTGCTGGATGCCCTCATCGCTGATCTGCCCCGGTGCACCAGGGGGCACCAGGACGGCGACGTCGCACTGCTCGCCATGACCCGTACCGCAGGAGCAGACCGTCAAGCCCGCCCCGGGCCCGGGGACCCGGGAGCGACAGAGTTGGACCGGTTCGGGGCGGTGAGGGAGCGAGGGGGTGTCGTGTTCTTTCTTGATCGGGTGGAGGTGGCCGGTGCCGTCGGTGCTGGGTCTGCTGGAAGCGAAGGAGTCGGCCGCGCGGGAGACGGTCGAGCGGGTCCGGGAGGCAGCGTCCGACGGTCGATCCGGCCCGTCCGCTGGGCTGCCACCGCTCCCGCATCAGCGACCGGATCGTCTTCGACAAGCTGCTGCAACTGCTGCGGTTCGGCTGCTCCTACCGGGCGATCGCCGACGCGACCTGTTCGGCGGCCACTGTCCGTAACCGACGCGACGAGTGGATCCGGCTTGGCGTCTTCGCCCGTCTCCAGCAGATCGCGCTTGCCTCCCATGACCGGATCGTCGGGCTCATGCTCGACCAGACCGCCGTCGACGGCCCCCTCACCAAGGCTCCCGGTGGCGGCGAGGTCGCGGGCGCTCACCGGTCGACCGCGGCAGGCAGGGCCGTAAACGCTCAGGGGTGACGGATGGTCACGGAACCCCGCTCGGCAGGGTCCTGGCCTGAGCGAACCGCCACGACTGCTGCTCGCGCCGGCCCTGGACCTGCTGGACGACCTCGGGCCGCTGCCCGACGACATCACCGTCCACCTGGACGCCGCTACGACTCGGACAAGACCCGCACCGAACTCGCCGCCCGCAACCCACGCGCCCGCAGCGCGCACAAGGGCGAGAAGGCGCCGATCCAGGCCGCAACGATGGCATGCCGAGCGCACTCACGCCCGGCAGAACGCCTTCCACCGCCTCGTCCGCGGCTACGAACGCCGCGCCACCGTCATCAACGCCTTCTTCGACCTCGCCAACGCAATCATCACCGTCCGCAGCCTGATCAGCCGGGCATGGACCACCCGCCGCTGGGACGATCGCCCGAACCGCCGCCCATGAACACACCTGTCTGCGCGAGCTCTTATGCGCATGTGCAGCGGAAGCCACCTTCTTCCTTCGGGTGTGTGCACTGCGCGGCTCTGCGACCGGAAGGGGTCTCCGTTCTCGGCCGCGCTCAGTGCACGCTCCCTGACAAGCGCTCCTCGTACGGCATGCCGCCGTCCGTCCGGCCCGAGCCGACCCGGGCCGCGCGCCGGCGAGGTCGAGCCGACCCTCTGGGAGTTTGCACCACCAGAGAGATAGTTTATCGTTCAACTAATGCCGGACGGCGTGGCTCAGGACACGGCTTCCGCTGCAGCGACAGGCGGTGTCCAGCAAGGCCCCGCCGGAACAGAAACGGGTCAGAACATGCGTGCAGTTGTCTACAAGGGCGTCGGCGAGATCACCGTCGAGGACAGGCCCGTTCCCCAGATCGGCGCGAAGGACGTGCTGGTCAAGAACATGCGAGCAGGCATCTGCGGCACCGACATCAGCGCCTACACCAAGGGCGGGGACGATCTCGGCATCTTCCCCGGCGGGCTGATCGGCCACGAGTTCGTGTCCGAGGTCGTCGAGGTCGGCGCGGAGGTCGACGACCCGAGGATCGTCCCGGGCCTGCGGGTGTTCGTGAACGCGTCCACCTCGAAGCGGGAGGGCGAGGGGCGTTCGAAGCTCGAGATCACTGACTCCGCGGGCGGTCTCACCCAGTTCATCTCGGTCCAGGACGCGGAGATCGGCTACAACCTGCACCCGCTTCCGGACAACGTCAGCTTTGACGCGGCCGTCGTGATCGAGCCCTTCTCCGTGGCCAACCACGGTGTGAACACCGCGAAGCCGCGGGCGGGCGAGAGGGCCCTGGTCTTCGGTGCCGGCGCCGTCGGTCTCGGCGTGCTGGCCAACCTGAAGGCCAACGGTGTCGAGGAGGTCATCGTCTCCGACATCATCCCCAGCAAGCTGGAGGTCGTGAAGCAGATGGGTGGCATCCCGGTCAACGGCAAGGAGGTCGACCCGATCGAGTTCGCCAAGGAGCGGTTCGGCACCGTCGAGAACTTCCTCGGCGAGGTCAAGCCCGACGTCGACATCTACTTCGACTCGGCCGGCGCCCCGAACGCGATCCCCGACTACCTCCGCGGTGGCAAGGCCGGTTCGCGGATGGTCGTGCTCGCACTGCCCCCGCGATCGTTCGAGGTCCCGCAGACGCAGTTCGTCCTCTCGGAGCTCGCACTCCTCGGCTCGACCGCCTACAACAACGACGACATCGCGCAGGTCGTGTCGTACCTCGGTGACGAGAAGTACGACCCGACGCCGGTGGTCACGCACCACTTCCCGCAGGAGGACGTGGTCGAGGCGTTCAAGACCGCGATCGAGAAGAAGGACGAAGCGATCAAGGTCGTCATCGACGTCCACCCGTGATCGGTCCGCCGCCCACCCTGATGGTGGCTCATGGTGGAGTCGCCTACTGCGGGCTACAACGGGCCGGCAGGTCACCAACGGCCCGGTCCACAGGATCCGGACCGGTGTCTCCCGGCGTGACCTGCCGGAACGTCACGGACCGTGGAAGACGGCGTACACCCGCTTCCGCCACTACGCACCCGACGGCGCATTCACCCGGCCTCCGCACCCCCATGCCGAGCATGATCGAGCGAGTCAAGCGGTCCGCCACCAGCTCTCAGGAACGGCCCACGGCCGCGCAGGTACGGCGAGCCGCGGCCGACCCCGGCGCTGCGCAGCGGACACCGCTGGATCGCGGACTCTACGAAACTCGGGGCAGCTCACGAGGGCTATCTTCACCCGCTGATAGTGGCCCAGGTAGCCCTTGGTGAGGAGTTCCTGGTGAAGGATCTTGGCGTTGTGTTCGCCCTCATCCCAGCGTTGCCGCAGGTGGTCGAGATACAGGTCGAGGGTGGCGGGGCGGCGCGAAGCCCGGCGGACCACCTCGGGCCAGGTACGGGCCCGGGCGCACTTGCGTACCGTGCGGCGGTCCAGCCCGAGCTCGCGGGCTGCGGGCAGGCAGCTGCGGTGAGCGGAGGCGATTTCCTGAACGCGTCGGGACAGGCCCTGCCACAGGTGGAGCGGTCGCTGACCTGGAGGGCGCCGGGGGCGCCGTCGGCAATGCCCTGCCGGTAGGCGAGCAAGCCGTCCCGGCAGACGATCTCCACTCCCGGATGTCCGCGCAGCCATACAAGCGCCTCACGGCGCACACTCGGGCAAGCACAAGTGCCATGGCATGCTGTTCCTCGCGCTCACCGACGACCGGGGCCGGCTCCTGTGGATCTCCGCGGCCCGCCCGGGACGCTCCTCGGAGATCACCACCGCCCGCTACAACAAGCTCGTCGAGCGCCTGCGCGCCCACGAGCTGGGCGCCATCGGCGACCTCGGCTTCACCGGCCTGGACGACGATGTGGACAACCCCGTGGTCATCACCGGCTACAAGGCCGCCCGCACCAAGCCCCTCACGTCGGCGAAGAAGCAGGTCAACAAGCTGATCGCATCCGTCCGCGCGGTCTGCGAACACGCCTTCGCCCACCTGAAGAACTGGCGCATCCTCGCCAAGCTGCGGCTGTCGCCCCGCTACGCGACCACGCTGCTGCGGGCGCTACTCGTGCTGACCAACACCAAAGTCGCCCCCTGACAGACGATCTTGGGCGCAGACAACCGCCCACGACCAGTACGAGTACAAGATCGCTGACTCACACCAGCCCCGATGACCTGCGGATTCGAAGTTGGAGCAGGCTCAATGGGGGAACGCCGAGTTATTGAGCCGGAACTGATGGGTTTCCTACTGGATCGTGTAGCGGACGTGGCGGGCGGCGAAGTAGCCGCAGACGACGTGGGGCTGCTTCTGGCGTCGGTGCAGGAAGCGGCGGGTCTCGTGGGCGAGATCGTCGGCTGAGACGGCTCGGGCCGCGTGAACGTGCTGCTTCAGATCGGCGTTCAACAGCTCGTCGGGATTCAGTTCGGGACTGTATCCAGGCATCAGGTGCAGTTCGACGCGCTCGGCGTTCTCGGCGAGCCAGGCCCGGACGGCTTTGCCACGGTGGACCGGGTGCCGGTCGGCGACCACGTGGACCTTGCGGCCGGCATGCCGGGCGAGGCGGTCGAGGAACGCGCAGAACACCTGTGAGGTGAACCTGCCGGGGAAGATGGTGAACCACAGCGCCCCGCGGGAGGCAACGGCAGACATGATGGTGACCCGGAAGCGGCGGCCGTTCACCCGCACCAGCGGGGTCTGTCCGGCCGGGGCCCACGAGCGTCCCGGCGGGGCGGTGTCCGAGCGCAGGCCGCACTGATCGGCCCAGACCAGCTCGGCCTTCTCCCCGCTCGCCCGGGCCCGGATCGCCGGATACTCCTCCCGCAGCCAGCGGCTGACCTCGTCGTCCTGCTGCCGGTAGGAGCGGCGGGCGGGCCGCCGCGGGGTGAAGCCGTGCCGGCGCAGCCACTTGCCCACCCCCCGTTCCGTCATCGACACCCCGCACACCAACCAGATCAGGGCCCGCACCGAGGCGCGGGTCCACATCGCCCCGCTCTGCCCCAGGTCGGCCGGGGTGTGATCTTGCATCGCCTGCAAGACCGCTCCACGGGCGGACTCGTCGATCAACTCACCCTTGCCCGCCCGCGGTTCGGGCACCGACGTGAGCAGGGCGCTGTCACGTTGGTTGACTGGGTGGGATGATCTTCGGGTTGATCAGGCTGGGAGGGATCCTCGGTGGACAGTGCGCCGTCGTACAGGGGGCACCGGTATCCGGCCGAGGTGATCTCTCACTGCGTGTGGCTGTACTTCCGCTTCCCGCTCAGCTTCCGCGAGGTCGAAGAGCTCATGCTCCAGCGCGGCATCCTCGTCTCCCACGAGACCGTGCGCCGTTGGTGCGCCAAGTTCGGCCAGGCCTACGCCGACGGACTGCGCCGCCGACGGCCCCGGCCCGGCGACACGTGGCATCTCGACGAAGTGTTCGTCAAGATCAACGGTGTGCGGCAGTATCTGTGGCGGGCCGTCGACCAGGACGGCAATGTCCTCGACGTCCTGCTGCAGTCCAAGCGGGACGCCAAGGCCGCCAAGCGGTTCCTGGCCAAGCTTATGAAGAAGCAACAGCAGGTGCCCAGGGTCATGGTCACCGACAAGCTCCGCTCCTACGGCACCGCCCACCGGGAGCTGATGCCCTCGGTCGAGCACCGCTCCCACAAGGGATTGAACAACCGGGCCGAGAACAGCCACCAGCCCACCCGGCAGCGCGAACGCGCCATGAAGGGCTTCCGCAGTGTCGGGGCTTGTAAAGAATCAACACGTTGCTTTGCGGGCTCTGGCGCGTTGGTCTGGTATGCGCATACCGAGTGAGGTTCGTGATCAACTCGCCCTGAGGTTCGGGGTGTTGTTTCCGCATCTGGATGAGCGGCAGCGGCGGCTGGCGCTGGCCACCGAGACCCGACTGCTGGGCCATGGCGGGGTCCGGGCCGTCGCGCGCACTGCGGGCGTGAGCGAGACGACGGTGCGGAAGGGGGTCTTCGAGCGGGAGGGCGGCGAGGATCCGCTGCCCGGTAGGCAGGTTCGCCGCTGTGGTGGGGGGAGCCGGTTCGCACCACCCGAAAACGCCCCGCAGAAGGCCGAATCACCACGTTGATTGAGCGCTTTCCATCTTGATCAGTTGGCGAGTTCGAGGGTGACGACGGCTCGGACGATGGCGGTGATCCGTGTGGTGCTGCAGCGGAGCTTCCGCAGGACCCGCCAGCTCTTCAGGATCGCCATGGCGCGTTCGCCGAGGCTGCGGATCTTGGCATGGTCCCGGTTGTGACGCCGGCGCCAGCCGCGCAGGTTCCTGCCCCGAAACGGGACACGGATGCTGGGGCTCGCACCCTGATACGCCTTGTCCGCCCAGCACTTGATGTCGTCGGCGGTCAGAGCGGCCGGGATGTCGTGGGTCCGGGCCGCGGTCAGGTCGTGCGTGGCTCCCGGCAGTGCGTCCGATGCCCAGATCAGGCGTCCGGCTGGGTCGGCGAGAACCTGCACGTTCATGCCGTGATGCTTCTTCTTCCCCGAGTAGTACGGGCGGTCGGCGGCGATGCGGTCGATCGGCAGGAGCGTGCCGTCGAGGATCACGTACGCCTTCCTGCGGACCGTGTCCATGGCCTGCTCCAGCGTCGGAGCGAGCGAGGCCAGGAGATTGACGGTTTCGCGTATGTAGCGGTAGACCGTCGCGATCCCGATGTGGAAACCCGCTGCGAGGCGGGCGTAGGTGTCACCGCAGCGCAGGTGCGCGAGGACGAGCAGGGCCTGCCGGCCGCAGGTGAGGCGGCGCCAGCGGGAGCCGATCCGGCGCCGGTGACCCGCGAGCAGACCGGCAAGACGCTGCAGGGTGCGGCTGGACAGATCGATGGCAGACGGGTAGACAAGCACGAGAGCTCCTGGCGGACTGGTGATCTTGGTCGTGAACCCGTCTACCAGGAGCTTTCTTCATGCCCGCCACTGGGGCTCCGACCCAACCACCCGTCAGGTTGGAAGAGGCTCATTCTTTACAAGCCCTCGGCGCAGCCCAGCGGTTCCTGTCCGCGTTCAGCGGCATCTCCCCCCATTTCCGACCCCGCCGCCACCTGATGACCGCCGCCGACCACCGCCTCGAGATGACCATCCGGTTCACCCTCTGGGACCACATCACCAAGAACATCGGCCTGCCCACCCAGGGCTGAGCACCGGCTCGGAACCGGCCCCATCACACCCCAACGCCCCGTCAGACACCCACGCACTCATCAACGTGACAACGCCCGTGGATGTACTGGTCGGCCCAGGCGCTGATGATGTGGGCGGCTCGCTGCGCCTGCCCTCGTGTGGTCAGGAGGTGGTCTGCCCCTTCGAGCGAGACGAAGCTTCGCGGGTGCCGCGCCTTGCGGAAGATCTCCCCGGCGTTGGCGATATCGACGGTGTCGTCGGTGGGCGAGTGCATCACGAGCAGCGGCCGGTCCAACTCACGGACCTGATCGTGCAGACGGGCACGGCGGACGTCCTCGACGAAGGCGCGCTTGAGGACCAGGGTCCGCCCGCCGACGAACCACTCGTGCTGCCCCTCGCTGAGCACGCGGTCCACGACCGCGTCGTACTGGTGCTCCACGTGGCTGGGGTCGGCGGGCGCCCCGATCGTGGCGACCGCGCGGACGCCGGTCGCCTCGGCCGCCGCGGCGATGGCGGCGGCGCCTCCCCACGAGTGACCCACCAGCAGATCCGCCGGAGTCCCGCGCTCTGCCATCAGGTTTGCCGCGCGGACGCTGTCCTGGACCTTGACGGTGAAGGAACCGTCACCCCAGTCGCCGTCGGAATCGCCAATCCCGAGGTTGTCGTAGCGCAGCATGCCGATCCCCTCGCGGGCCAACTGCTTGCTGACCCGCGAGGCGGCCGGCGAGTTCTTGCCGAGCGTAAATCCGTGGACGAAGATCCCCCAGCCCCGGACCTCGCCCTCCGGCAGGTCGATCGACCCGGCCAGCTCGGGGCCGACGACGCTCTTGAATCTCACTTCTTCGGACACGTTGCGATCACTCCGGCCGGCTGTTCGTGGAGGTCGACGTGCCGACGAGCAGCTCGGTGATCTCCTTGGCAAGGTGCGGGCCGAGCTCGCCCCAGCCGTCCTTGTAGCCGTAGACGCTGGCCAGGGTGCGGGCCTCGTAGTCGCCGTTCATGATCTCGATGTCGTCGGCGGTGATGAGTCCCGGGTGGGCGACGCCGACAGCCGACGAGACCTTCATCAGCTCCCCGCGCAGGGTGCGCAGGTAGACAGCGGCCCGGGTAGCCTTCGAGGTTGGGTCCAAACCGCGGGCCAGCCACTGGTTCTGGGTGGCGATGCCGGTGGGGCACTTGTCGGTGTGGCACTTCTGCGACTGGATGCAGCCGATCGACAGCATCGCCTCACGGGCCACGTTGAGCATGTCGGCGCCCAGGGCGAAGGCGACCGCGGCGTTCTCGGGCAGGCCGAGCTTGCCGGAGCCGATGAAGGTCAGCTCGTCGGTGAGCCCGAGCTCGGCGAAAGTGCCGTAGACCCGGGAGAATCCCATCCGGAACGGCAACGACACCGAGTCGGCGAAGATCCGCGGCGCCGCTCCGGTGCCGCCCTCGCTGCCGTCGACGGTCACGAAGTCGACACCACGGTCACCACGCGCCATCAGCGCGGCCAGCTCCTGCCAGAAGCCCAGCTCGCCCACCGCGCTCTTGACCCCGACCGGCAGACCGGTCTCGGTGGCGAGCAGCTCGACGAAGTCGAGCATCGAGTCGACGTCGCTGAACGCGGTGTGCCGCGACGGGGAGGCGCAGTCCTTGCCGACGGGGATGCCGCGGATTTCGGCGATCTCCGGGGTCACCTTGGCGCCCGGCAGCATCCCGCCCAGCCCCGGCTTGGCACCCTGGGAGAGCTTGATCTCGATTGCTTTGACCGGGGCGCTCGCGACCACGTCCTTGAGCTTGTCGAGGTTGAAGCTGCCGTCCTCGTTGCGGCAGCCGAAGTACGAGGTGCCGATCTGCAGCACCAAGTCGCCGCCGTTGCGGTGGTACGGCGACAGGCCGCCCTCGCCGGTGTTGTGCATCGTGCCCGCCAGCGCCGCTCCCTTGTTGAGCGCCGTGATGGCCGCGCCGGAGAGCGAGCCGAAGCTCATCGCCGAGATGTTCACGACGCTCGCCGGCCGGAAGGCCTTGGCGCGCCCGCGCGGACCGCCCAGCACCTTGGTCGAGGGCAGCGGGGCCTGCGGGTCGTGCGCGTCGGGCAGAGCGCTGGCGAAGGTGCGCTGCTTCAGGTAGGCGTGCCCCTGGACGTGCTCGACGTCGACCTCGGTGCCGAACCCGAAGTAGTTGTTCTCCTCCTTCGCCGACGCGTAGATCCAGGTGCGCTGGTCACGGCTGAATGGGCGCTCCGCCTCGTTGGAGGTCACGATGTACTGCCGCAGCTCCGGCCCGATCGTCTCCAGCAGGTACCGGGCGTGCCCGATCACCGGGAAGTTCCGGAGCAGTGCGTGCCGCTTCTGGACGAGGTCGTGGGCCGTCACCAGCGCCACTGCTGTTGCGGCGACGGCGCTGATCCTCCGGGCTTGCATGAACGTTCCTCCTCGAGGCACGGCTCCATCGCCACGCGGTGGAGCCCGCTTGTGTCACATCGGGCGCCAGACGGCGCACACAGTCAAGGGCGCGCCAGCGCGATCGAAGAAAGGCGAAGGCGGGCGGGCGCCGGTCCGCCGGGCCGGGCGCGGATCGGTCGGATCCGTGACGGCCCGCTCCCGGAGAAGGGGCTTGGGTCAGGCGGCGGCGAGGCCGGCCTTGAGGCCGGAAGCGATCCTGACGACGCGCTCGGCCTGGACGCGGGCGGCGGCGCGGGTGGTGTCGTCGACCGGGTTGTTGCCCTGGGCGTCGACGTGGGAGGTGCCGTAGGGGTTGCCGTCGGCGAACTTGGCGGGGTCGGTGTAGCCGGGGGCCACGAGGATGCCGCCGAAGTGGTGGACGGAGTTGTACAGCGCGAGCAGGGTGGACTCCTGGCCGCCGTGGGCGGTGGAGGTGGCGGTGAAGCCGCTGTAGACCTTGTCGGCCAGCTTGCCCTGGGCCCACAGGCCGCCGAGGGTGTCGATGAACTGCTTGAGCTGCGAGGCGATGTTGCCGAAGCGGGTGGGGGAGCCGAAGATCACGGCGTCGGCCCACTCGATGTCGGCCGGGGTGGCGACCGGGATGTCGGCGGTGGCGGTGGCGTGGCGGCCCAGGCCGGGTTGGAGTCGATGGCGGCCTGCGTGGCCAGCTCGGCGGCCTTGAGCAGGCGGACCTCGGCGCCGGCCTTCTCCGCGGCCTCGGCGATCTCCTTACCGATCTCGGCGACGATGCCGGTGGAGGAGTAGTAGACGACGGCGAGCTTGGTCTGGGTGCTCACGGCTGCGGTCTCCGTTCGGTTGGTGTCGGGTGTGCGGTGACGGCTGAAGATGCCCATGACAGCTTTCGTTCTGGTGCTGAACACCCACTGACGGGTATTGGTTGAACGATAAACCATCGCGGGGGCGTCCGCGCCCCTCGGGGGGCGGCAAGTCGACGCATGACCACAGCGCAGGCCGGCCGGACCCCGCGTGCGGCCCGACTCGCCTGCCGCCCTGCAGCCGCCGTTCAGGGAACCGGCGCCGTCGAGATGACCGGATCGCCGTCGCCGACGGCCCACAGCTCGCCCTCCTCGCTGCCGACGCACACGCCCGAGGTGCGGTTTCGCCCAACGTGGCTGCGGGCCGGCCGGATTGCTTCCCGCGAGGTGGAGCGAGGGGAGCGGGCGCCCTGACTTGCCGCTCGAGAACCGGCTCCCAACGGCAGGTCTCGGAGGAATATTCCAACGCAACGACTTTCTGCCGGGTGGCGGACCTCACCACCCCAGATAGTTCAATGCTCAACTAAATAGGCTACTGTCTCAAGTGCCCGAAGGCGGGCAAATATCCGTGAAGCGCTCCATTCGCATCGCCGGGTGAGCAGGGAGAAGGAATCATGTCAAACCAGACTGTGCGCCGGGCCGCCGTCGCGATCGCTTCTGCTGCCGTCGCGGCAGTCGGCCTTCTCGCCGGCGGCGGCGCCGCCGCGGCGGCGGCGTACCCGAGCAGCGGCCACTCGGGCGCCGTATCCGCCGTCCGAATCTCTGACAATCACAACGGATACCGGCACCACCACAGCGGGGACCGGCACGGTGCATTCGACGGCCGGGGCGGCGACGATCACGGCTACGGGAAGCGGGATCACGACGGAGGCCGCCACTGGATCCGGTACGACGACCGCGACGGTTACCAGGCGCGGATCGACGAAGGCCGTCGTCAGTGGGTCCTCGACCAGCTCCGCTGGGCCGAGGACCACGGATATGCCTACCAGGGCAGCCTGCAGCACCACGACCGTTCACACGGCTGAGGACCGCGGGCACCGAGGCCGCCACTGCTTGGGCTGCCGTACGCCGGTGGGCAAGTGAAGCGGCCTGAGCCGCCCCCTGCACCGCATACCACCCCCGCCTCCCGCACCCCGCGCGGAGGTTCCGCAGCCACCACTGTGGCTTCGTTCACTTCTATCCTCGTGAACAGAGCCACCTCTCACCATCGGCGGCCGTGACCTTGCGCTTGCCGAAAATTTCGTCCGTGCAGGTCATGCGGCGTGCTCGTACTCGTGGAGGATGCCGCCGAGGCGGTCGCGTCGTCGTACGTCGAGGCGGGCCATCCTGGCCGTATCGGCGATCGGCGCGGGCAACGGGTACAACGGGCGGGCATTCGCGATGCCCTGGTGGGGCCGGTGTCCGTTGTAGAAGTGTTCGAACTCGCGTAGGACGTGGAGCAGGTGACGCTGGTTCCAGACCAAGGTGCGGTCCAGGAGCTCGCGCCGGCAGGTCTGTACCCACCGTTCCATGAGCGCATTCATCCGCGGCATCCGGACGCCGGTGACCACGGCCTCGATCCCCGCGTCCTTGAGGATGGCGTCGAACAGGGCGGGGAACTTCCTGTCCCGGTCCCGGAGCAGGAACCGCACCCGCAGGCCTGCGTCCTCGAGGTCCATGACGAGGTTCTTCGCGGCCTGCGCCACCCAGGCGGCGGTCGGGTGAGCGGTCGCGCCCAGGACCCGGATGCGCCGGTTGGCGTGCTCGATGACGGTGAACACGTACAGCCGCGTCCCGGACAAGGTGACTGTTTCGAAGAAGTCGCAGGCCAGCAGGGCGTCGGCCTGGGAGTGCAGGAAGTCGGCCCAGGTCGTGGAGGCGCGCTCGGGTGCCGGATCGATCCCGGCCTCCTTCAAGATCTCCCATACCGTGGAGGCGGCCACCTTCACACCCAGGACGAGCAGTTCGCCGTGGAGGCGCCGGTAGCCCCAGCTGGGGTTCTCTCGCGCCAGGCGCAGGACCAGAACGCGGACGGAGCGCACCGTGCGCGGCCGTCCCGGGCGTTTGGGCCGGGAGGCGGCGGCGTGACGGCGCGCGAAAAGGTCGCGGTGCCAGCGCAGCACGGTGTCGGGGCGAACCAGTAGCCGCACCCTTCGCAGCACGTCGCGCGGGAGCTGGTGCAGCAGCGCGGCTAGGAACATCCGATCGCTTGGAGTGAACCGCACCTTGTCCTTTCCGAGTTGTCGCTCCAGGACCGTGATCTGGTGGCGTAGGGCCAGGATCTCGGCATCCTTGTCCCGATCGCCCAGCGGGAGCAGGCGCAGCATGGCTGAGCCTCGTTGGCCACGATCGTGCAGCGGAAATGCGGGGTGAGATCGGCGTGCAGGCGCTGCTGCTCGATCCGGGCCAGGGTCTGCGCGGCCCCGTTGGCGTTGCGCGCCGCCCTCCAGGAACCGATGGCGGCAACGGCAGCGACGACCGCGACGGCCAGAGCCAGGGCCGCGATCGTGTCGGTGGTGGTCATGGGGCAGGACGCTATCGCCACCGCACGTCGCAGGTCAGCGCCCTGGAGATATGGCCATCAGCGGGGGACGTCGTCCAAGGTGGGGCGATGAGCGCACTCCGACCCGGTGACATCACCCTCGGAGGGGCGATGAGGACCACCGCGTCTACGCGGCCCGCCTGCGCCAGATCGCGTTGCGACCCCTCGAAGGGGCGATGAGGACGGGCGGCGGCCAGGAGGAGGACCTCGTCCCGGCCGCGTTGCGACCCCTCGAAGGGGCGATGAGGACCAACGTGATCGACGGATCCGAGTGGCCCAGCCACTTGTTGCGACCCCTCGAAGGGGCGATGAGGACCAGGTGGTAGTACCGGTCGTGCGGGCGCCAGACGCGGAGTTGCGACCCCTCGAAGGGGCGATGAGGACGCGGACCCTGGAGGGCTGCCACGCCCAGGGCGTCATGTTGCGACCCCTCGAAGGGGCGATGAGGACTACCTGGCCGGGTCGGCCAGCCGCTTCTACAGCTTGTTGCGACCCCTCGAAGGGGCGATGAGGACCCCACAGTAAAGGCCCTGGTGGCAGGTGGTCTTGCAGAGCATCCGTCGCCACATTTTGCAGCAGACCTCCGGTAGCGTCCTCCGCCCCGGTGTGGCGCTGCAATTCAGTGCGTGCCTGTGTTCGGTGTTCGATCTCATCCTGATTACAGCACGTCGCTGGGAGCTGGTTCGGCTGCGCCCCATTCGAGGCGTTGTGGGCTGGTACCGGGTGGGAAGGTGTAGACGAGGACGTTGTCGTACGTCAGGTCGAGGACGGATTCGACGGCGGCTTGGAAGCGGCGGAGCTGAGCGTCACTGAGAGTGCGGGATGTGACCTTCCGTCCGGCTTGTCATCGCTCGATGGTGTGACGTTGGGGCATCGCTGCCGGTCGGACGTTCGAGGTTCGCTTGGGTTGCGGCATGGACATGCGCAAGCCGTATCCGAGTGATCTCACCGACGAGCAGTGGGCGTTAGCCGAGCCGGTGATCACGGCATGGAAGGCCCAGCACCCCTCGGTCAGCGGTCACCAGGGCAAATACGCGATGCGGGAGATCGTGAACGCGATCCTGTACCAGAACCGCACCGGCTGCCAGTGGGAGTTCCTGCCCCACGACATGCCTCCGCCCGGCGCGGTGAAGTACTACTTCTACCTCTGGCGCGACGACGGCACCGACCAGACCGTGCACGACCTGCTGCGGTGGCATCTGCGGGAGAAGAAGAAGCGATTAGCCGACCCGAGCCTGATCGTCATGGACACCCAGAGCATCCACGTCTCCGTCGGGGTGCCGGCCACCACGACCGGCAGGGATGCCGCGAAACGGGTGCCGGGCAGGAAGAGATGCCTGGCCGTGGACACTTTGGGCCTGGTCGTCGAGGCCGTCGTGCTGCCGGCGTCCGCGCACGACAACGCCGCGGGCACCGCCTTGCTGGACGGCGTGGCCGCACAGACCGACAGGGTCGAAAAAGCCCTGGTCGACCAGGGGTTCAAGAAGACCGTGGTCGATCACGGCAAGCGGTACGGCATCGACGTGGAGATAGTCGAGCGCAACCCGGCCGACACCGGCTTCGTCCCGCAGGCCAAGCGGTGGATCATCGAGCAGACCAACGGGATCTTGATGTTCTACCGCCGTCTCGTGCGCGACTACGAGCACCGGCCCGCCAGCTCCCGCTCCCGGGTGTTCTGGGCGATGACCTCCGTCATGGCCCGCCGCCTCACCGGATCCACCCTCGCCTCCTGGAGGACAGCGTGAGCGACAACCCGCAGATCAGGGCCGTCCTGGAGTACGTCGAGGCCCGTGAGGCCGAACTCGGCGAGCAGGCTGGAGAGATTCGCTCCCGCATTGAGGACCTCACCGCCCGGCTGGGCGAACTCGACGCGGAGAGCGAGAACTTGCGCATCACCCGCAAGACCCTCCTCGACATCCCCGCACCGGCCCCCGCCGACGAACCGGCCCGACCCGACGTCCCGGACCACCCGGCCTACCAGCAGATCCTCACCGCCTTCGCCGACACCGGAAAGCCGCTGCGAGCCCGCGACCTCTGCCAGGCCCTCGACCTGCCCATCGTCCCGAAGAACACCGAAGGCATCCGGTCCAAGCTGAAACGCCTGGTCACACGGGGCATTCTCACCGAACCCGAGCCCGGCCTGTTCGCTCAGCCCCGTCCCTGACCGTCCACTCGCCCCGCCGACCAGGGCTCCTCACCCAGACCCAACCCCGAAACGGACATCAGCTCACATCCCGCACTCTGAGGGCGGCATGAGTATCGAGACCCCGACCGATCGGCAGGTCCAGATTCTGCGGGTGATCAGAAACTGGATTGCGGATCACGGTGAGGGTCCCTCGATCCGGCAGATCGGAGAACGGGTCGGCCTGTCCAGCAGCAGCTCGGTCGCCTACCAACTCGGTCGACTGGAGGACCGTGGCCTGATCAGCCGCACCGGGCGGCGCTGGCGCTCCTGCCACCTCGGCACCTGAGCACCCGTGACGAGGCAGCACCCGGTCTGCCGCCAGTCCGTGAAACAGAGCCGGTCTTTCGGCTCGTGAAGCGGTCAATCCGATGAGGCATCGTCGTAGAGCAGGTTATGTACAGAGGTCAAGTCAGGTGAAAGTGCGATGGTCTGTCCGCTAACGTCGGATGGCGCGGCGCCACGGGAGCCCGCGACAAGTTCCAGGGGGGTTTTCCATGGGCATCGACTTTTCCACCTTCAGCTCGGGGCCCGCTCCGACGCCCACTGACCCCCGGGTCCTGTTCGACGCGCTGCCCGACCGAGCTGCACGCTACGAGTTCCTGCGCGACCCTCAGGGACAAGTCCTGCAGACGTGGTACGACCGGCGCTCGCAGAAGGATTCTGAATGTAGGAGCGCCCGCAGGGCCGAGTCGCACCAAATGCCAGGCGCAGCGACCCAGTTCGCCCGGCGGGCCCCCGCGAGCAGGGCGTCTCGGGGTACATCGGGGACGGTTCCGCCACCTGCTCGGCCGTGCATCGCAGCGAGGCCGCCCGCCTCCTCCATGGTGCAGAGGTGTCCGACCGTCGGCGGCGTGGGGCAGCGATCCGTGTCCACCCCGGCCCCGGCAGGGGAGCGGACGGCATGTTCTGTCGCCGGACGGTGCCTGGCCGGCACGTTGTTTATGGCGATGCGAGGGTAGCGTTCTCGACATGGACTCTCGCACCACAGTTGAGCGCGCTCAGCGTCTCAAGCAACTGCACGCCGACCACAAGCCGCTCGTGCTGCCGACCGTCTGGGATGTCTGGTCCGCGCGGACGGCAGCCGCCGCCGGGTTCCCCGCGCTGACGGTCGGAAGTCATCCGCTCGCCGACTCCCGGGGGGCCGAGGACCAGGAGGGGCAGACCTTCGAAGAGATGCTCGCCGCTGTCAGGCCGATCATCGCGGCGGTCGACGTCCCGGTGTCCGTGGATCTGGAGGCCGGGTACGGACAGAAGCCCGCGGATCTCATCGCCGGACTCACCGAGGTCGGCGGCGTCGGCCTGAACCTCGAGGACACCGTCCACTCGGAGGGCGGACGCATGCGCACCACGCAGGAGCACGCGAGCTACATCGCGGGCTTGCGCGCGGCGGCCGACGACGCGGGCATCCCGGTCTGGATCAACGGACGCACCGACCTGTTCCTGCACGCGGAGGACACCTCCGCCGTCCTTGACGAGGCGATCGAGCGCCTGCGGGCCCTGGAGCAGGCGGGCGCCGACAGCGTCTACCCGGTGCGCATCCAGGACAACGACGAGCTGCTCGCGGCGATGATCGGCTCCGTCGCCATTCCCGTGAACACCACGGCCCATCCAGTCAAGCACAACCTCGAGCGCTTCCGCCGTCTCGGCGTCGGCCGGATCACCTACGGCCCTCTGCTGCAACTCGCGATGGCGGACGCAATGAAGGACATGCTTGGACCGTGGGCGCCCTAGACCCGTACTTCGCGGGTCGTTGATTCGTATGGTGTGACCGGTCCGGGGGTGTCCCCGGGCCG
>NZ_JBHSOA010000066.1:0-7257 GCF_042655885.1 Streptomyces chlorus | reverse complement strand
AAACGGGCTGGTCGCAAGGCCAGTACCGCGCCCCGGCCCGACCCGACCCAGCCGCAAACGGCGAGCTCACGTCCGGCGACGTGCGGCGGGGTCGCGTCCGGCGACGTGCGGCGGGGTCGCGTCCGGCGACGTGTCGGGCGACCGAGTCGACGCCAGGGCGGGCGTACCGCTCCAGGGAGCGGACGGAGGCGTGGCGGGAGCGGGCCAGCAGCATCGGGGTCGAGGTGCCGTCCTCGGCGTCGTGTGTCAGGGCGCTGTGGCGTAGCCGGTGGAGTGTCCACCCGTCCAGGTCCTCGATGTCGTCGGGTGAGGCGAGGGGGTTGGCCGGCAGGCGGGTGTTCTCCTCGAAGATCTCTTCGGCCCGGCGGTAGGAGAGCCGGGCCCGGCCGGTCTTCGGGCACACGTCCAACGTCGGCGTCCCGGCGGGGGCCTTGCGGTCGGTGAGGAACAGCGGGCCGCGGGTACGACGGCCGATGAGGCGGGGCAGCAGCTGGGCGGTGCCGGACTGCCAGTGAATCCACTCGGTTGCCCCGCCCTTGGCGGTGATCTTCCCGCGTTTGTCCTGCGGATACAGGTCTTCCACGTTCAGGCACAGCACCTCGTCGGCCCGGGCGGCGGACTCGTAGAGCATCTTCCACTGCGTCTTCTCGCGCAGGGCGACGTCCAGGCGCCACAGGGCAGCAATCTGGTTCTCGGCCAGGGCCTTGGTGCGGTCCGGCGGCGCCGGCCGCCGCTCGATGCCGACCGTCGGGTCGCCGACGATCCAGCCCTGGCGCTGCCACCAACCGACCGTCTTGCGCGCGATGGACAGCTCCCGGTTGACGGTGTCGGCGTCCATCGCGTCCGCCCGCGCCGTCGCCAGTTCGGTCAGGACCTCCGGCAGCGCCGGGTCGTCGATCGCGGCGACGGGGAAGACGGGCGGCTTCGCGCCCCGGCGGGCGGGCCCGGTCGGCGCCGGTTCGCCGGCGAGCATCCACCCCCACGTCGTCAGCGAGATCCGGTAGATCCGCGCGGAGGACTTCGCGATGCCCGCACCCGTGAGGTACCGCTCGACCGCCGCAGCGTATGACGAGGGCGGGGCGGACAGGGGCACCACCCGGGCGCGCGGCAGCCGGAGCGCGCCCCCGCTCCCGGGTTCGGTCACTGGTTCGATCGTCATACCCGCCCCGCCCCGCCCTTCCCGCACTGCCGCAGTAAATGCGTACACCTCGCCCCGGCGGCCGGAATGGTCCGCCGCAGGTCGCGGTGATCACGGTAGGGGCTCAGCCGCAGTAAATCCGGCATTTACTGCGGTAGTTCTTCCGGACCTCGTTGGGCGGCTGCGATGAGCTGGGCGGCCAGATTCTTGAGCGCCTGCCGTAGTTCGTCGGGGTGGTGGATGGTGAAGGGCCATTCCAGGGAGGCGAGCATGTGGGCCATACCGTCCAGCCGTTCTGCCCGTGCGTGCATCAGGACGCCGGTGGGTTGGGCGGTGAGGGTCACCGCTGAACGCGGCAGTCGGCGGGCGATCTCATCGAGGGGGCCATGGATCGTCACCTCGACGTGCCAGCGGTAGGGCCCCTGGGCCAGGGTCGAGGTCAGGTGGGCCACGGGGTCGAAGCCGTCGGGTGCGGTGAAGCTGTCGGCTCGGGAGGTGACGGAGGTGATGCGGTCGATGCGGAAGGTCCGCAGGCTGTCGCGGAGGTGGTCGTGGCCGACGACGTACCAGCGGCCGGTGTGGAAGACCACGCCGTAGGGGTTGATGTCGCGTTCGGTGTGTTCCTGGCGCCAGGACTGGTGGTGGATGCCGACGGTCGTGCGGGCGCGGGAGGCCTGGGCCAGTGCCAGCAGGATGCCGGTTCCGGGTGCCTGACCGATCACGGCGTTGGCGGTGAACGACAGGGTCTCCCGCATGGCGGCGAGCGGTTCGCGCAGGGCCTGCGGAAGCACCCGCTCGATCTTGGCCAGGGCACCGGCACTGGCCGGTGCCGCGGTGCCCATGCCCAGACGTTCTGCCGCGAGCAGGCCAAGAACGACGGCGAGAGCCTCGTCATTGGTGAGGACCAGAGGTGGCATGCGGTAGCCGCGGGCCAGTCGGTAGCCGCCGTAGCGGCCGCGTTCGGCCTCCACGGGGATGCCCAGTTCCCGCAGGTGGGCCGTGTAGCGGCGCACCGTGCGGACGTCAGTATCCAGGCGGTCTGCCAGCTCCGCCCCGGTGAGTCGGGCGTTTGACTGGAGGAGTTCCAGCAGGGTCAGCACACGGGTCAGGGGATGCGACATGGGTCACTCGGCATTTCAGGGCTGATTCTGTCCTGTATCGACTTTACGCTCCCCGCAGCACCTCACTTCAGGGAGATCACATGGCTACCTTCGTACTCGTTCCCGGCGCCTGGCTCGGGGCATGGGCCTGGGAAGACACCGCCCGAGCTCTGCAGGAGCGCGGCCACACGGCGCTGCCGCTGACGCTGACGGGCCTGGCCGAGCACGCAGACCAGGGCGGCCCCCAGACGGACCTGGACACGCACATCGCGGACATCACGGGATTCGTCGAGCGGAACGATCTGCGCGACGTCACGCTGGTTGCCCACAGCTACGCGGCTGCCCCGGTAACCGGGGCAGCCGGACGTCTCGGCGACCGGCTGGAGCGCGTGATCTACGTGGACAGCGCCCCGTTCGCCGTAGGCATGTGCATGCTCGACCTCATGCCACCGCAGGCAGCGGACCAGCTGCGCCAGCAGGTCTCAGCTTCCGGTGACGGGTGGCGGCTACCGGTGCCGCCGTTTGAGGTCCTGGGCTTGTCCAGCAGCCTCGACGGTCTCGATGAGGGCCAGCGGGACGTGCTGCGCGGGGGTGCCACCCCTCAGCCATTCGGCACCTACACTCAGCGTCTCGCCGGCCCGGCCGAGCTCAGCGTCGGTGTGGACCGTGTCCTGGTCGCGTGCCACGACTTCACGGGGCTGCTGGATGCCGGGGTGCCGATGCTGGCCTACCTGAACCAGCCGCCGTGGCGTCGCTTCGACCTGCCCACCGGGCACTGGCCGATGCTGTCCGCGCCCGCCGAACTCGCCGACATCCTCGACAAGGCCGTCTCCTGACCGCGCTGGATGAGAGGCACAGCCCGATGCTCGACCACGAAAGCGTCCGCAGGCTGCGGGCCCACGCCCAGGCCCTGGCCGGCGGAGCACGGGAGGCCTCTGCCGAGGCGGTCGTCCGACGGGTCTTCGCCATCCAGGCCCAGGACGCGACGGCCGCCGACCTGGGCATCCGGGTACGCGGCCAGGACATCACCGCCCAGGCCATCCGCACGGCGTACGAGGACGAGCAGAGCATCGTCCGCGGCTGGTACATGCGCGGCACCCTGCACACCATCCCCAGCGACGACGCCCGCTGGGTCCTGAACCTGCTCGCCCCCAGGACGCTCGCCGCGACCAGCCGCCGCTACGGGCAGCTGGGCCTGGACGACGATCTGCGCCAGCGCGCCGACCATCTCATCCGGCGCGTCCTCACCACGCACGGCCCGCTCACCCGGGCCGAGCTGACCGAGCACCTCACCACCCTCGGTCTCCCGCCGAACGGACAGGCGCCGTTCCACCTGATCCGCCACGCCGCACTCACCGGCATCCTCTGCCACGGCCCACAGCGTGCCGGTGAGGCCACGTATGTGCTGCTCGACGACTGGCTGCCCACCACCAGGGGTGCCCAGTGGGAAGAAGACGCTGCCCTCACCGAGCTGGCCCGTCGCTACCTGGCCGCGCACGCCCCCGCCACCCTGGAAGACTTCGCCGCCTGGTCCGGGCTGCCGGTCACCTGGGCCCGCACAACCTGGAAAATGCTGGCTGAATCCGGCGCGATCACCGAGTACGGCGCGTTGACCACACTCGCTGCGCCGGTGGGGAAACCAGTAAGTACATCTGACACCCCAGACGTTCGCATGCTGCCTGCCTACGACAACTATCTCGTCGGCTACCGCAGCCGCGAGCTGTCCGTCCCTGCTCTCCACCATGCCCGCGTTTGGCCGGGCGGTGGCCTCATCCGGCCCACCGTCATCACCGACGGCCTGGCCATCGGCACCTGGACCCGTCGCTCTGTGACGTGCGCCATCCAGGTAGATGCGTTCGAACCTGTCCCACCTCAGATCGAACCGGGAATCGACCTGGAGAAGGAGGCCGTCGCCCGCTTCCTGCAGGATGGGTCATGACCGCTCCGCCAAGGACTGGCCGGCGCCGTCCGTCGGGGCCCGCGGCCCCGGTACGGAGGCCGCAGCGAGGTTGAGGCGGGCGCCCATGTCGAGGTTCACCTCACCGTATGGCCGGACGTGGGACCAGAAGAGCGGGGTCAGGCCGCGCCGGTCGGCGGGCGTGAGCAGGTCCGCCCACTCCGGTTCGCCGAGGATGTCCTGAAGCATCAGGGTGTTCACGAAGACCAGGGCCGATTGCAGGATGCGCAGGCACAGCACGAACATCTCCTGCTCGTCGCGCCGGTTCGAGGCGATCTCCCCGCCCTTGTCGTAGGCGATCACGGAGTTCGCGCCATTGGAGGACTCCATGACGTTCAGGCCCTCCTCGATCTCCCGCTGGAGGTCCCGTAGGCGCAGGTAGCGGGCCACGAAGATGGTCTTCTGGGCGCGGCCGACCTCCAGCATGGCCGCGTAGGTGGGGTGGGAGGCGTTGCGGGTGAAGCGGCGCAGGATCGCCTCGGTGGACGCGGTGCGGGTCCGGATCGCGGTGGCGTACTTGATCATCTGGTCGTACTGCTGGGCGATGAGTTCCCAGCGGATCGGCCGGGTCAGCGCCGGGGTGAGCTGCGGGTAGGCGTCCGGTTCGCCGGCCACGGGCCGGTACAACTTCACCTTGTTGATCCGCTTGATGCGCGGCAGCAGGTCGAAGTTCAACAGCCTCGTGATGCCGAACCCGATCTCCGACTGGCCATGCGAGTCCGTGTAGTTGGCCTCGACGTCCATCGTGGTGCCGTGCCGCATGGCGCCCTCGATCATCGCGGCGACCTCGGAGGCGGTGCAGTTGATCAGCTGGGAGTGGATGGCCAGGGACCTCTTCTCCACGTGCCAGTAGATGAGCACCCCACGGCCGCCGTAGCGCGAGTGCCACTCGGTGAACAGGTTCTGGTCGTAGGCACGCACGTGCGTGGAGTCGGAGGCCACCGCGGTCGAGCCCTGGCCCCACAACTCGGTACTGCGGGCGGCGAAGGTGGCGTTCGCGATCTGGACGGCGATGGCACGGGCAGCCTCGGCGGAAAGATACCGGCGGCGCACGTACCGCAGCTCGTCCTCGGTGTGCCCGTGGCCGCCGGACGCCACGGCCTTGATCCCGGTGTTCGTGCCGTACGCGTAGATGATCAGCAGCAGGCGCTCGGCCAGGACCTCCGCCGACAGACTGCCGCCGCCGGAGACGGAGGTGACCGCGTCCAGGCAGCCGGTCCGCAGCACCGCCTCTTTGAGCATGTCGATCAGGGGCACGATGCCCCATCGGCGCTGTACCTCGCCCTTGATCCGGCGCAGATTGCGCGGCTCGGGCTGGGCCTCGGCCGCCGTCAGCCGGATCGCCCCGGACTTCCGCTCCGCGATGTCCACCAGGACAGCTTCGGCATCCGGTCGTTCAGCAGGGTCAGCTCGGCCGTCATCTGCCCGCGCGGCTCGTCGACGAACACCGCCGGGTCCAGCGGCTTGCGCAGCTCCCGGTAGTTCTCCGCCCGCCGGGCCTCGAAATCCGAAGGCAGGTCCTCGTCCGGGTTGCGCCACTTGTCGGCGCCGATCACCCAGATCTCCTTGCACTTGAGCTGGTCGCGCAGGGCCTGGAAGGCGACGACCTCATAGACCATGCGCACCACCCGGCGCCGGCCCCGCTTGTCGGTGCGGTGCACGACCTCGGCCCAGTCCCCGCTCATCGCCTTGTGCACCGGCACCGTCTCGCCCAGCGGGTAGTACGTGGTGTTGCCCGCTGCCGCGTACCGGGCCACCAGCGCCAGGGCCTCGATCACCGGCCGGTGCGTGTGGTTGGAGGAACGGAACTCCAGCACGTCCAGCAGCCTGATCAGCCCACGCCGGTAGTGGTTGGTGTACGACGCCTTCAGCGTCGTCTGCACGGTCCGCCGGTAGACCGGCCCCCGGGTCTTGAACTCGTGCACCAGCTCCCGCAGCGTCACCTCACCCCCGGACACCGCCGGGAACACGACCTGCCGCACCATCCCCTCCGGGGCGCCGAGCGACGCCTCGGCAAGCTTGAAAAGGATGTTCTCCTTGCCCGACACCTTCTTGAACGCATTGACCAGCTGCTCGGTGACCTTCCTCTCCGCCCGCGCCCCGATCCGGTGCACCGTGGAGATCAGCAACTCGACCAGCGTGTCCGTGCTCTCCCGCTCCCGCTCGTGCAGCAGCGCGGCCAGCAAAGTCACCCGCAGCGGCACCGGGTGCGTCCGCAGATGGGACGGCGACTCCACCGCGGCCCGCGCCCGCCACCCGGCCACAACCTTCGGCGCGACATCGGCGAACAGGTCCGCCGGCAGCCCGACCGCCCTCACCGCAAGCAGCTTGTCGATCTCGGTGAGCATCGTTTCCAAGCTCACATTGCCCGGCGCTTCCTTGACCTTCGCCAGCACTGGCGGCGCGTCCTCGCCCTCCGTACCGCCGCCCGCGAGTCCGGCGTCGTCCTGGTCGGCGCCAGCCACCAGAGCCACGATCCGATCCACGCTCTCCACGGTCAGCCGCGAGCAGATCAGGGCAGTCAGCGACTCCTCGGCCGCACGCAGGGCAGCCGCCACGATCCGGTCGCACCGACCCGACGTGGGCGGCTCAATGCTCTCCATGCGGCAACGTGCCAGCAACTCCACCCGGACCTGCTCGGGCCTGCGTTCCTTGTGCGCGACGTGCTCGGCCAGATACGCCGTCAGCTTCTCCGCGTCCGCGACACTGCACTCTCGAAAGACGAACTCCACGGCCTCACCAGGCAGCTCTGCCCGATTCCGGGGAAACCGACCGTACTGCGTATAGAACTTCAGCAAAACGGCGAAGCCCAGTCGCGTCGCACCACGCTTGCCGGACACGAGCCCCTGCTCGTCCTTCAACAGCGTCCAGTGCTCGACCAACTCATCCAGGTCCCACGGGGTACGGGCCACGATCGCCAATCGTCCACGCAGGGCTTCACACACCGCAGCCGTACGGCCCCGGACTCACCCACACGGGTGATGCCCCCGCAAGATCACCGCCGTTTGCGGCTGGGTCGGGTCGGGCCGGGGCGCGGTACTGGCCTTGCGACCAGCCCGTTT
>NZ_JBHSOA010000065.1:0-1654 GCF_042655885.1 Streptomyces chlorus | reverse complement strand
CACTTGCCGGTATCGCCCGGCACACCACCGATCCCGACGCCGGCGGACTCACCCCCACCGACGCCGCACTCACCTCACTGAGTCAAGAAGAAATCGACCTGCTCGACGACGAATGGGAGACCTTCGAATGAGCACGCAGAAACGCAACATCGAAGAGATTCTTCCTCTGTCGCCGTTGCAGGAAGGGATTCTCTTCCACAGCGTTTACGACGAGAACGACGTCGACATCTACACGGTGCAGATCACGTTCGACTTCGAGGGCGAGATCGACCGTGACCGGTTGAAGGCGGCGGCGGAGGCGCTGCTTCGGCGACATGGGAATCTTCGAGTCGGGTTCCGCTACGAGGGCCTGTCGCAGCCGGTTCAGGTGGTGGCGCGCTCGGTGACGGTGCCGTGGTGCGACGAGGACGTCTCGGACGCGGACGATCCGGAGGCGGCCGCCGCGAAGCTGGTGGAGGCGGACCGGTGGGCGCGGTTCGACCTGCGCCGTCCGCCCCTGGTGCGGTTCATGCTGATTCGTCTCTGTCGTGATCGATACCGGTTCGTGCTCGCCCATCACCACATCCTGTGGGACGGCTGGTCGACCCCCGTGCTGCTGCGCGAGCTGCTGGTGCTGTACCGGCAGAGCGGCGACGACCAGGGGATGCCCCGGGTGCGCCCGTACCGCGACTACCTGCGGTGGCTGTCCGAACGCGACCGGGACGAGTCCGAGCGTGCCTGGCGCCAGGCTCTGGCAGGGCTGGAGGGGCCGACGCTGGTGGGGCCGAATGCCCGGGCAGCAGTGGTTCCGGAGCAGATGCGCGCGTCGGTGGACAGCGAGACGACGCAGGCACTCAGCCGGTGTGCGCGGGAGTGGGGCGTCACACTGAGCACGGTGGTGCAGGCGGCGTGGGCACTGGTGCTGTCGTGGACGACCGGCCGGCGCGACGTGGTGTTCGGCGCGACGGTTTCGGGCCGCCCGGCCAATCTGCCGGGTGTGGAGTCGATGGTGGGACTGTTCATCAACACCATCCCGGTGCGGGTGACCGTGGACCCGGCGGAGTCGTTGCAGGACCTGGTGGCGCGGGTGCAGCGGGAGCAGTCCCGGCTGGTCGACCACCACCACGTGGGGTTGACCGACATCCAGCGCTGGGCCGGATACGGCGAACTCTTCGACACCGCCACCGTCTTCGAGAACTATCCGGTAAGCGCCGACCACGTCACGGACTCGGGCGCCGAGTCCCACGGGGCCGAGCCGGTCCGGGTGCGTAACGCCGGCGTGCGGGACGCGACACACTACGCGCTCACCTTGATCGTCGAGCCGGCTCAGGAGTTGGGCCTGCGGCTGGGTTTCCGGCCGGATGTGCTCGATGGCGAACAAGCGGCCGCGACGATGAGGCGGCTCGTCACCACACTCACGGGCATCGTGACCACCCCCGACAGGCCGGCCGGGCGCCTGGACCTGCTCGACGCCGGGGAACGGCACCAGGTCGTCGAGGAGTGGAACGACACCAGGGCGGGGATCCGGCCGGGGACGGTGCTGGACTGGTTCGGGCGGCAGGCCGGGCAGACGCCCGATGCGGTCGCGGTGGTGTGCGGGGACGAGGAGGTTTCGTATGGGGAGTTGAATGCGCGGGTCAATCGTCTGGCGCGGGTGCTGGCCGGGCGTGGGGTG
>NZ_JBHSOA010000064.1:80782-182585 GCF_042655885.1 Streptomyces chlorus | reverse complement strand
GACACCGGTGTGGTGCCCGACGAAAGGTTGGACATACGGGGCGGATTTCTCACACACATGAAGTGTGATGCGCAGCACGCATTTGTGCAGGGGTACGCGCTCGTTCCGAGCCTGCGCGGGAGTGTCATGATCGAACGCACTGCTTCCCCACGGCTGGGATGTGACCTGCCGGACCGACTGCTGGCCGTGCGGGCGGCCGAGGGAGACGAGGGACTCCTTCGCCGTTCTCGTCCAGCGGCACAGTCGGCCCCTCCTGGCCCTGGCCCGCTGCATGCTGGGCAACCCCCAGGACGCCGAAGAGGCCGTTCAGGACGCCTTCGTCAGCGCCTGGCGGCGACTGCCGGAATACCACCACAGGGCGGAGTTCCGCACCTGGATGTACCGGATCACCGTCAACCGCTGCCTGACCATGCGCTGCCGCCGACCGCCGCCCCTCTCCCTGGACACCGTCGCCGAACCCGCGAGGGCCGACGCGTGGAGCCAGCCCGCCCGGACCGCCGAGCAGGACGCGGCCACGGCCGCCCTGTCCCGCGCGCTCGACGAGCTGGACGCCGGGCAGCGGATCTGCTGGATCCTGCGGGAACGGCAGGGTCTGCCCTACAAGGAGATCGCCCACGTGACCCGGACCAGTGAGCAGACGGTACGCGGCAGACTGTTCAGGGCACGCCGATCCCTGCAGGAGGCGATGGCCCCATGGCGCTAGACGACCCGCACGCGCGGCCTTCCGGACCGCCCGGAGCCGACGGGCCCCGTACCGGCCCAGCCGCCGCCGACGCGTCCCCGTTCGCGGGTGATGAGGTGCTGCCCTGTGGCCGACTGCTCAGCCGGGTCTGGGAACAGACGCGGGACGCGGCGCCGACCGCGGACCCGCACACCGTCTCCTGTCCTCACTGCCGCGAGGCTGTCGAGGGACTGGCCACGGTGAACGCGGCCACCCGGGCGCTGCGCGCCGAGGACCCTCCCGGCCTGCACGCACTCGCCGACCGCGTCATGGACGTCGTCAGGGCAGAGGTCCGGATCGGGCGGCTGCTGCCCCTGGCCGACCCGGACCGGGACCTGCGGATCGCCGAGAACGCCGCGGCGAAGGTACTGCGGCAAGCTGCGGACACGGTCCCCGGTGCCAGGGCCGCGACCTGCCGGCTCGTACCTGAGGGCGAAGGCACCGACGTGCGGGTGACCATGACCCTGGCCGCTGCTCTCGACCGCCCGCTGCCCGACCGGGTCCATCAGGTGCGCCGATCGGTCCTCGACTCGGCCGGACAGGACCTGGGGCTTGCTGTGACGGCCGTCGACATCACCGTGATCGACGTCTTGGAGCCGGAGCCGCCCCTCGGCTCTGGCCTCCCGACCGGCGGTGGTACGTGATGACCGCCACCCGCACGACCACGCTCCTCGACGTCGCGGCCGAGGCAGCCCTCGCGGTTCCCGGCGTGGTCGGCCTGCAACCCCGCCTCGCCCACCGCCTCGCAGCAGCCGCCGCACCTACCCGGACGGACACCACGCCTCACCGCACATCTCCCGAGGCAGGCATCCACGCCGACCGGGCGCCGGACGGTTCGGGATGGCACATCGAGGCGCGCTGCGTCCTGGTTGAGGGCCGGCGGGCGCTGGACATCGCCCGGAACGTCCACGACCGGGTGGGGGCCGCCATCCTCTCCCACCTCGCCGCCTTCGGTGTCGCGGAGCGGGTTACCGTCGAGGTCACGGTGACCCGTATCACTGCTCGGCACGACGCGGCATGAGTTCCGAGTCAACCTCTGCACACCGGCATCCCGGCCACAGCGGGTACAGGGCCTCGAAGCCGTCCACGGGGACACCACCACCGACCAACCGGCGCTCCTCGTGGCCGAGGGCCGCCGCGATCCAAACGACCGGGACCTGACACCCTGTGGGCCACCCACAACGTGCGCCTGCATCAGCCTGTTTTCGACAGGGTGAATGAGAGCCACTCGGACAGCGAGATCGGGAGCCACTGTCTGGGCATCGAAGTTGAGAGCCACCTGTCCCGACCGGGTGCGACATGCCGCTTTTGGCGTAATGAGCCCTTTAGGCTAGTCAGCCGCGTCACTCTGTGCGGGTTGATCACGGTCGGTCAGGAACCCGGGTGTACAGATCGCGTGAGTGGGTCTTCGAGCGGATCTGCAAGGTGAGCCGGGTCTGTCCCAAGCCCCAAGGCCGAGGCCAGCCGCCTGGTGAGCGGCCCCTTGGAGAGGATCGCCCAGCGGGCGAAACCGGTTCTGCTGTGGTGAAAGGGAGCGGCTGTGGCGGACGGTGGGCGGCGGCCTGACAAGGCCATGGTGGACCGGTCGGAAGGGTTCGGTGAGCGGCTGCTGGGGGTGCTGCTGGATCGGGCGCACGAGATGCCGCCGCAGCTGATTGCCCCGCTGATCGCGGAAGAGGTGGCCAGGGTCGGTGGCCGCGACGTCTCGATCCTGCTGCAGGACTACGGCCAGCGGGTGCTGGTGCCGCTGGCGGGTAGGCGGCTGTTCGTCGGGGAGCCCGAGCCGATCGGTGACTCCCACGCCGGCACGGCTTTCCTGTATGCGACCCCTGTGGAGGTACCGCAGGCCGACGGCGTCCGGATGTACCTGCCGTTGCTGGACGGCAGCGACCAGGTGGGAGTGATGGCGCTCACCCTGAACACCGTCGATGACGACGACCGGCGACTGCTGCGCAGACTCGCCGGTCTGGTCGCCGACATGCTGGTCACCAAACACAGCTACACCGACCAGTTCTTCCAGACCCGACGGCGCGAGCCGATGAGCGTGGCCGCGGAGATCCAGTGGTCCCTGCTGCCGCCAGTGGCCATGTCCACCCCGCAGGTCGCGGTGGCCGGAATCCTCGAGCCCGCCTACAGCGTCGCCGGCGACAGCTTCGACTACGCCCTCAACGACGACATCCTGCACGTGGCCACGATCGACGCGATGGGCCACGGTCTGGACGCCGCCACCATGGCAACCGTCGCCATCGGCGCCTACCGCCACGCCAGACGCGCCGACGTCGGGCTGTCCGAGATCTACGCGTTCATGGACCGGGCCATCGCCGGGCAGTTCGGGCCCGACCACTTCGTCACCGCGCAGATGATGCGCCTGAACGTCGCAACCGGCCACCTGCAACGGGTCAACGCGGGCCACCCGGCACCGCTGCTGATCCGCAACCACCAGGTCGTCCGGCAACTGGAGAGTGCGACCACCCTGCCGGTCGGCTTCGGCGGTGAACAGCCCCGGCTCAGCGAGCAGACGCTCCAGGTCGGCGACCGGGTGCTGTGCTTCACCGACGGCCTGATCGAGGAGCACGAAGCCGGCGGGAAGCAGTTCGGCGTGGAACAACTCATCGCCTGGGTCAACCGCATCGAGCACGCCGAGAAGGGAGTGCGGGCGGTGGTGCGCTCCCTCTCCCACGCCCTGATGGAGGAGCGGGGCGGGATCACCAGCGACGACGCGACCCTCTTCCTGATCGAGTGGCGTGGGGGCGCCGCCGACCACCTTGCCACCCTGGACTGAGCCGATACCGCCCGACTGGTGGTGCGGCCGTTGGCGGGGAGATCTGGCATGTCACGCGAGAAAACCGCGAGGGATCTATCGTCAAGGTATGAGCGTGTTCATCAAGCTGGTGGAGAACCGGCCCCCCAAGGAATACGCGGAGCCGGCGGCTGCAGATATCTCCTACGACGACATCACCGAAGGTGAGCCGCCCGCCACGTACGAGTACGACCTGCTTCCGAGCGGCGCATTGCGGATCCTCAGGGTGACCAAAGGCGAAGCCGCTGTCGTCGAATCGATCTACGCTCCCGGACTCTGGTTCCGTGTCCAGGGGCAGTGGCGCGGTAGTGCGGAATAGCAAGCACTCTGCCGGCGGCCGGGCGCTGTCGGCTGCTGAGCCCGGTCGTCGGTGCCTGAGGTCCGAGCAGAATGTGCTCATGCTTCGCGTCAGCCTACGGAATCACGTCGGAAACTACCTGTAGGTGTATGGTGGATTGTGGGTTGCGCACTCTCACGTGTTGCGCCTGAAAGGACGGCCCCGGCGGTTTCACCGGGGCCGTTTCGAGGATCACGCTGAGCGTGCCGGCGCGGTCACACGGGCGCCATGGCCGCCCTCGGAGTCCCAGACCGCTTCTCGGGCCTGGTCGGCTTCTGTCACCATCCGTGGGAATTCGGCCCTCTCCAGCAGATCACTCGCTGTGTGGCTGCGCAGCGGACCGGTAGCCGCGGTCATCAGCCAGGCGGCGACGGCCGGATCCGTCTGCGGCGGAATCACCAGCAGGTCCCAGCGGCCGACGGTGTAGGAGAGCAGCAACAGCTTGTGGGGGTCTTGCTCGGCCTTGAACCAGCCGACGCTCACCACGTGCCCGTCAACGGGCACCTTCCGTGGGATGACCGGCCAAAGGGTCGGGTTCACCGTGACATGGGTGATGCGCCCCCAAAGGGGATCCAGCACCGCTGTCAACGCAGGAAGTTCCGCCGCCAGGTCGCGGGAGCGGGGCCACCAGGCACCGTCCAGAAGAGCACCAGGGGTGTCCGTTGAGGCGAGCGCGAGACGCAGCGGCAGCGAAAAGGTCCGCTCCTCGACCGCCGACGTATACACAATGGTCGCGGTCATGACGCGGACCTGTCCCCGGGCCGGTGTACACCGGCCCGGTGTTGTGAATCGCCGAGAACGACAGGAGCTTAGAAACTCCTATGCGAAATGTCCTCGGTAATTTCAGGGTACTCCCGGATACAGCCCGCCGGGCGGTTTCAGGGTGACGGATATCAGGGCGTTTTGACGGGTCTTCGAACTTGAGCGGTGCACTCGGCTGGCGGTGCTGACCTGTCGTCACGATGGTGACAGTCGTGGTGGTTGTCGGCATCCGAATGCAGAGCGCCCGTGGTCATACCTGATCATTTCTGTTCTCGACGCAGAACGATCACGCAGGAGCCACGGGCTTGGTCAACGATACGACGTTGCTGCTCGACCTCGACGGGGTGTCCGTCGCACGTGTCGAGCGGCCCGAGGGCGGCAGACGCCGGGTCCATCGGTCACGGCGGACGAGTCGGCGCGGGCTTGTCCGGCCTGCGGGGTATCCGCCTCCCGGGCGAGGGGCTCGGCGGTGACCCGGCCCCGCGATCTTCCCTACGGGGACAGCGGCCTGGAGTTCTTGTGGCACAAGCGCCGCTGGTTCTGCCGTGAGCCGCGCTGTCCCCGGCGGTCGTTCACCGGGCAGATCGCCCAGCTACCGGCCGGCGCGCGGCTGACCGGCCGGTTGCGTGGTGCGGCTGGGCGGCGCGTACGTGATGCATCTCCAGCGCACGACCATGATCAATCCCGGCGCTGCTTCCTGTACCTCAACTACTCACACCCGGAGCCAGCAGGGGGAGATCGTCGGGCGGGCTCTGCGGGAGCGAACCACCTGAGCGCGGGCCCCCGCCCCGCCACCGGTTGCGCGGAGTACAGTTGCAGTCACCAGGACGTTTCACCGTTGGCAGCCGAGTCGGCGTCGCCCTAGACCAAACCGGTTCCGTCGAGAACCGAGACGGGCGGCACGCCATGTTGCCGAACCACAGCACTGCATTCGCATGGGGGCGCTCCCCCAGCCTCTTCCCGCGGCCGACGGCGCCCTCGGCAGTCCGGCTGACCCTGGAGCCTACGCTGGCCCGCGCGGGAATGTTCGATGGCGCGTGGTGGCCGCATTCCCGCGATGTCCGCGCCGAGCTGCCCGGCCTCATCACCGCACTGAGCGCGCACCTCGGCGCGATCCTGCGCGTCGGGCTGGACCAGGACGCCTGGGACGACATCCCACGCAGCCTCACGATCGACGGCCGCGTCGTTCACATCGGCTGGTTCACCGCCAGCGATGACACGATGAGCGTGACCCGCGGGCTTGACGACCACTTCATGCTTCTCGTGGTCCCGCCGTGGGCCACCGCGCCGGCCGCGGCGGCGGCCATGGCGATGGCCGCGCGGACCGGCAACCGCATGCCGGCTGCGACGATCCTCGCCGCTACCGGCACCACCCCCGAAATCCCCGACGCGGTGCCCCTGCTGGCGGTCGACGCGGAGGGCCAGCGGATCCAGGAGGCCGAGGACGGCGCCGCAGGCCCTGTTTAGCCCGCACCGGTCAGCACGTCGGTGCGGAGCACCGCCGAGTTCGACCCACCCCGCCTGGCCTCGGACCGCCAGTCGCCCGTCATCTGCACGACCCGGCTGACTTCACCGAGATGGACCTTCATCCCCTCCACTCCACAGCCCGTGAAGCTCTTGGCAGGTGCACGATGGATCTCGCCGAACGGATGTCAGTAGTGATCGCCGTGTGGCCGCCACCCTGGCCGCCACCCTGGCCGCCACCTTTGCCGTCACCTTTGCCTCAGCCACCGCCGTGGCCTCAACCGCTACCGCGGGGGGAGAGATGGGCGAGGTTACCTCTCTGACACCAGCCACCAAGGAACCCACGCGTAGTTGATGGCAGCGTATGGCGCGGACCGCGGCGCCAGCGGTGCGTAGTTCTGTCACAGGGCAGCGTTGGAGGCATAGCGGTGCAGCGGAGCAAGGGGGCTGCCGCACATCCGGCATTCGCGCGTCGAGCCATCACCGCCACAGCCAGAAATCACCCGATCGAGGTGGCTCTCAATCTCATTGCCGATCACGGACCTGCGTCGTGTCCATCCCCACCACGGATGGGGCAACGTGGCTCCCGACCTCAGTGCCGGAGTGGCTCCCATACATCCTGCCGAAAACAATCAGACCGACATCAAGCCCCGCCTGGACCGTGGAGCGCACCGCCCGCGGCGCCTAGTCCAACCTGACCCCCGCGCCGGACTGCAGGCTGAACACCTGGCCGAGGCCCAAGCGTGGGCGGGGCGGCTGCCCGCCATGCGGACCGGTGCACCCGCTGCTTCGAGCGGAACTGAGGCAGCCTGACGCGGACCCGTGGCAGAAGAGTCGATGCCCTCGCCACGACGTGTGGCGAGGGCATCTGACCGGGATCAGCGGTGCCGGCCGCGTTCTTCGGCCCTCATGTTCACTTGTGTGGCCGAAGGCTGTGGCGCGGCGGACATGGACGACGTGCCCCTGACGGTGCTTCGCCTGCGTGCTGACTGGGCACGCCTGCTCGGTTGAGCGGTGATGCGCCAGTTGAGGACCTCGGCGGGGTGCTCGGCGCTGTCGAGTTCTCGCTGGGCGCCGACCTTGGCCAGGAGGCGCCGGGGGTTGTGGCCGGCGGTCTCGGCGTGGGCGAGGGTCGTGGTCAGGGCGGCCCACGCGGGGTCTGCGAGGACGCGGTCGGCGTGGTCAGGGAGGGCCGCGCGAACATCCTGCTCGAAGCGACTGGCGGTTGTGGCGCGCGGTGCGCGGCGGGCGAGGTTCGCCAAGACCGGTTTGGCGGCCTGCTGATAGCTCGCCTGCAGGTGGCGGAAGGCTTGCTCGGCTGCTGTGGCCTGCTGCTCATGGCCGCGTTGCTCGTGCCACTTGGCGGAGGCGCAGGCCAGGTGCAGGGCGGCGAAGAGCAGGGCGATGGCGAGCCCGCCTGGCTCATCGGGGGCATGGGAGAGTTCCTTGGCAGCCTGGCGCAGAGCGGTGGCGGCCTGGTGGTCGGCCCGGATTGTTGAGCGGCGAGCCCGGTTGAACGCCTGGGCCGCCGCCACCAATTCGTCCCGATGCGGGCCGTTCGTGGCGTGAGCCATGGTGTGCAGGGCGTCGCCGAAGGCATCCAGGTGGCCTTGGGCCGCGGCGTCGTCGTCCGAGCCGAGGACGGCGCTCGCCGTGTTGAGGGCGCTCTCGACGCGGCACCATGGCGTGTTGGAATCCGCCACGTGCTGTGGGCGGTCGGCCACTTCCTGGGTGGCGAGGCGTTCGCGCAGGCGGTTGATGGAGAGGTCGGGGGCGAGTTTGGAGCCGCCGTACCAGATTGGCTCGCCTTGGTCGTTGGTGTCGCCGGGGGCGGCCAGGCTGTAGCCGATCACTTCGCCTGTCTCAGGGCCGATGCGCGGCTTGACCTGGATGCCGAGAGACTGCAGCACGGTGAAGTAGTCGGCTTCGTTGCGTACGGCTGCGGCGACCGCGTACGCCTGCTCGCGCAGCCAATGCCGTGCCGTGACCATCTGGCCCTGGCGCTCCGCCTTGGCGCGTTCGGCGCCGGTGGGGGTGCGCGGTGCGGTGAGGTCACCGGACTTCAGGCGGCGCAGTCCGAACTCGGTTTCGATCCTGCGGCACTCCGCCTGGGCCCGCTGGCCGTCGCGGTGGCTACGGGGGCGGCGCCCGTCGGCGCGGACGGTGGTGGCCATGATGTGGATGTGGTCGTCGGCGTGGCGCACCGCGATCCACCGGCATGCCTTCTCGTCGCCTTCGGGGGCGACGCCGGCGGCGTGCACGATGCGGCGGGCGACCTCGGCCCACTCGTCGTCGGTGAGGTAGCGGTCGCCGGGCGCGGTGCGGACCGGGCAGTGCCAGACATGCTGAGGTGGTTTCTTGCCGCCCAGCTCGCGGGTGCGCAGGTCGACGTGGTGGTCGAGGCGCTTGGCCAGCAGGGTGTAGCCGGCCTCGGGGTCGCGGCCCGGGTCGGGGGCGCCGGCCATGTCCCAGGCGGCGACGATATGAGGGTCGGTGTGCTCGTCGCGGCGGCCGGGGCCGAAGAGGTAGACGATCAGTCCGCGGGTGTCGGAGCCGGTGGAGACGTCAGGAACCATGCGCGGTGCCCTCCGCCAGGAGCCGGTCGATCAGCCGGTAGCTGTTCTGGGCGGCTTGCTCGACGCGGTCCAGCACCGCCTCAGCACGCTCGGGCACCGTTCCGCGGTGGATGGCTGCGGTGATCTGGTTGAGGTTGCTGCCGATGCGGTTCAGCGCGACCGTGTGTGCCTCGACGGCCTCGATCAGCGGGCGAACCGGGTCGTCCTCCGGGCTGCCGGCCAGCCCCGCCTTGCCGAGGGCAACGGCCAGGGCGGCGTCGCCGACGAATCCGGCGAACTTCTGACCGCGCTGGTGAGCGGCGGCGCTGATCACGCGGACCGCGGTCCGCGTGAAGCGGATGGTCTTCTCCTGGTCGCGTTTCTCCACGGTGCGCTTGCGGTTCATCAGCGTGGGCAGGACGGGGGCGTCGGGATCCCGCCAGGAGGGCTGCTCGGCGGGCGGTTGGACATCGGCCGGCGGCTGGGTGCGCGCGGCGATGGAGCCGGCCGCGGGCTGATAGCTGGTCTCGGCTATGCCCTCCTCTGGCTCGGGCGCCCCCTGGCGCTCGGCCTTCTCCTCTGCCTTCCCTGGGGCGGGGGCAAGCGCGGACGAAGCCTCGTCAGAGGCTCGTTCGCTCCAGCTTGCTGCTGATCGGCGGGGCAGGCCGAACAGCCCCTTGCGGCGGCGGGTGGGGGCGTTGTCGGTGCTCGTTTCGGGCATGGTGGTGCTCCGGTAGTCGTGTGGGGTGGGGCTTCGTCACGCCCGTTGCATCCGTCCCGTAGCTGGTCAGGGCAGGTACGGAGGTGGTCGCAGGTACGGAGCGATCCGTATCGGCGAGGAACTCCGTCCCCGCGCTGACCTGCGCGGGGACGGATGCGACGGATTGCTACGCAGCTGGTGTCAGCGCGTGGGCTTGAGGCCGGCAGGCCCGCCGGGCGGGCCGATGGGGCAGCGTCCCGGACGGGGGGCCGGGCAGCTTGCCGTGGGGCGGCTGTGCGAGCGTGGCCTCGCCGGCTGCGGGGGCCGGTTGAGCAGGGTCGGGACAATAGCGAGCCCAGGCGTCGAGGAACTGGTTACGAGCGTACGCCTTGGCCTGCCTGCCGTTTTCGAAGCGGTGATTGGCCGGGCTGATGCCGAAGTCGCGCAGCAGGTTGGCCAGGTGGTAGGCGTTCAGGCCCTTGGTGCCATACTCGGCCCACGGCGCCTCGGCGTCCTGGACGAGCGCGGCAAGCAGGTCCTGGCTGCGCAGCGCCTCCTTGTCGCCCTGTTGCTCGAAGACGCGGCGGATGTCGCGCAGGAGTCGCGTCTTCAGGGTCGTCTGCTCGTCCTGGACCACCTCGTTGCGCGTCATCGCCAGGCAGGCGGCACGGGCCCGCGAGGGCCAGTGCCCGCCGGCCAGGTCGGCGACGATCACCAGCGGCTCCCACGTGTCGGCGGCGCGGTCCTCGACCGGCATCGTCGGCACCAAACCCGCAGCGGTGCTCCGCAGCGGGGCCAGCCAGGCGGTCAGCCGGTCGCGCAGCGCGTGCAGTTCAGGCAGCGAGTACCGGGAGCGGAACGGGGTGATCCGCTCACCCGGTTTGCGTTTCTGCATGCGGATGACGACTGCTCGGTCCATGATCGTGTCCGGCAGGTCGCCGATCCCGGCCAGCGCGGCCATGGCGAAGGTGGGGAACGCGGTCGGCTTGTGCTCCGGGCCGGAGATCCGCCAGGCGGGCCGGTTGCGCTGGTGCCCGGCGTTCAGCAGACCGCGCAGGTCCTCCTTGTCACCGGCCTTGGGGCCGAAGATGGTGTCGGCCTCGTCCACCAGCAGCGTCGGCGGGTTCTTGCCGATGACGCGGAAGACCACCGCAGGCGACGTGTTCACCGTCATCATCGGCTGGTGCACGGTCTCGTGGAGTACGTCCAGGACGCGGGACTTGCCGCACCCCTTGGTCGGCCCTACCACCGCCAGCCGTGGCGCGTGCTGGAGGGCGGGCTGGATATGGGAGGCCGCCACCCACAAGGTGACCGCGGTCAGGGCCTCGTCGCTCGGCAGCACCACATACCGGCCGATCGCCGCACGCAGGTCATCCAGCGGCGCGGCACCTGCGTCGGCCGCCTCGCCGTTCATGCCGGCGCGGTCCCCGGTCCCCGATCCGCCGTCGGGGACCACGGTCCCCGCAGATGCGTGGGGACCGTGACCCTCACCATCGGCTCGGAGCACGGCGTGCTCGCCCGGGATTCGGGGACCGGGTTCGGGGACCAGGGGACCGAAAGCCTCCGCCCGGTCCCCGGCGTCCCCTCCGCCGGGACCGGCATGGTCCGCACCGTCAGGCCCGGCCCCCAGGGCACTGACCTGCGCATGTTCCGCGCTGGCGGGGTCTCGGTCCCCGACCGGAAAACCCGCCGAAGCACCATCGGTGGAGCGTGCAGCAGGGGACCGTGACTCCGTTCGGTCCCCGCTTCGGTCCCTGTTGCGCCAGGTGATGCCCTGGCCGGGGACCGCGGTGGTGGGCCAGACGACCTCGGATGCGTTCGAGGTGGCGGGGGACGTAGGGTTCGCCATAGACGTTCCTCTCGGGTGAGGGGCAGGACGGGCAAGGTCCCGCCCCTCACCAGTTCGTTCGTTCAGGGATGGGCGACGTGCAGGGGAATCTCCGGCCCTCGGCGTTGGCGCGCCGGGGGCCGTTGCCGTGTTCGGGCCTGCCGGTGGCTCATGAGGCCAGGCCCCACTCGTCTCGGCCGTCGATCAGCGTGCGCTCGTAGCGCAGCAGTTCGGCCTCGGGGTACAGCACCCGCTTGCCGACCTTGATGCCGCGCGGCCCCTTCTTGATCTGGCGCCAGTAGCGAACGGTGCTCTCGGCTGTGCGGTAGCGCTCGGCGACCTCGGCGGTGGTCAGGTATCGCATGCATTCCCATTCGGCTAGGCATCGATTCGATCTGCATAAGGGTGTACCCCGTGATCGACGGTTAGCCAAATCGGGAAGCTCATGTTTCAATTTGGATAGCGACGGTGGTGATGGAGGTTCGATGGCAGGCGACAGGCCCGAGGGCGGCGAGGTGCCGCTGCTCTACAGCGAGGGGAACGTGGCCGCGCGCGTGGCCCTGGAGCGCGAGGTCCGAGGGTGGAGCACGACCGAGCTGGCGGAGCGGGTGACCAGAGCCGGCGTCAAGATGAACCAGACAGCGGTCTGGCGCATCGAGAACGGCACCCCCCGCCGGCGCATCAACCTCGACGAGGCCCTCGCCTTCGCCCGCGTCTTCGAGCTCCCCCTGGAAGAGCTGATGTCCCCGCCCCTGGAGGGGCTCGACCTCGACAGCCGGCGCCTCGTCCAGGAAGCCGTCGAAGCGTTCTACGAGGCCCGCGACGCGCGCGACCGCCTGCACCACGCCGTGGTCGCCATCGCCGACCACATCAAGGCCCATCCCGACAGCTCGCGGGCCATCCACGAGCAGTGCCTCCGCCTCATGGGCGACGAGCGGGACGCTCGCACCCTCACCAGCGACATCGAGGACGGCGGCCACTACTGACAACCGACACGAAGGAGAGACCACTTGGCCAACATCCAGAAGCGCCCCAACGGCAAATGGCGGGCCCGCTACCGCGACCTCGACGGCAAGGAGCACGCCCGCCACTTCGACCGCAAGATCGACGCCCAGCGCTGGCTCGACGAGGTCACGACCAGCCTGGTCACCGGCCAGTACGTGGATCCGCGCGCCGGCCGCGTCACCTTCGAGAAGTACGCCGAGAAGTGGGAGGGCTCGCTCATCGCCAGTGAGGCGGGCGAGCGCATCACTGATAACGCGCTGAGGCGCCACCTCGTACCGGCGCTGGGAGCCCGCTCCATGGCGGCGATACGCCGCAACGACATCCAGGTGCTCTTCAAGTACCTGTCCGACCAGCTCGGCCCCGGCAGCGTGCGGAACGTCTACGACGTCCTCGTACGCGTCATGACGGCGGCCGTGGACGACAAGGTCATCGCCTCCAGCCCGTGCCGCAGGATCACTCTTCCGGCCATGCCGGACGAGGAGGTCGCCCCACCCACGGTCGAGCAGGTCGAGGCGATGGCGCGCGTCATGCCGCCGTACATCCGCGCGGCCGTTGTCACGCTCGCCGGGTCAGGGCTGCGCATCGGCGAGCTGCTCGGCCTGAAGGTGTCGGACGTCGACTTCAAGGCCGGCGCCATCCGCGTCGAGCGGCAGCGGCTCCAGTCCGGAAAGATCGGCCCGCCGAAGACCGCGAAGTCCCGACGTACGGTCCCGGTCGGAGAGGTCGTCACCGACGCACTCCTCGCGCACCTCGCCGCACGCCCGTCCGAGGACTGGCTGTTCACGATGGAGGAGGGGGAGCCGCTCAACTATCGGCGCTGGAAGACCGAGTGGAACTGCGCCCGCAGGGCGCTCCAGGCGGAGGGGAACGAGGCGGCCAAGCGCGAGGGGCGCAAGGCCGTCGAGCTGCCGCACATGGTGACCCACGACCTGCGGCACTTCTACGCCTCCGCGCTCATCGCCGGCGGAGCGAGCGTCAAGCAGGTCCAGCTGGTCCTCGGTCACGCATCCGCAGTCATCACGCTGCGGATCTACGCCCACCTGTGGCCGGGCGAAGAAGACCGCACCCGGACCGTCATGGACGCCGTTCTCGGCGGCCTGCGGACCGGGTGCGGACAGGGAGACACTGCAACCAAAGTAATCGCAGGTCAGAGAGCATGATCGAAGATCAAGCCTTCTTGGTCTCCCAGAAGATCTTGTCGATCTGGGCGATGTAGTCCAGTGCCTTCTGGCCGGTGGCCGGGTCGGTCGAGGCCTTGGCGGCCGACAGGGCCTTCAGGGTGTCGTTGACCAGCTGGTGCAGCTCCGGGTACTTCTCGAAGTGCGGGGGCTTGAAGTAGTCGCTCCACAGGACGGAGACGTGGTGCTTCGCCAGTTCGGCGCGCTGCTCCTTGATGACCGTGGCGCGGGCCTGGAAGTGGGGGTCGTCGTTGCCGGCCATCTTTTCCTGGACGGCCTTCACCGACTCTGCCTCGATGCGGGCCTGGGCCGGGTCGTACACGCCGCAGGGCAGGTCGCAGTGGGCGCTGACCTTGACCTTGGGGGCAAACAGGCGGGAAAGCATGGAGCATCCTTCCTCGTGATCGTCTTCTCACAAGGGACAGTACTCCGTAGAGGAGTGGATTTCGCGAGTGCCCCCAGGGGCTTAGGACAAAAGTCCGGGGTCAGACTGGGACTGGTGGAGGAAGAACCGGGGAGGTGCCGGGTGATGCCGGAGCTGTCGCAGGATGCCGAGCGGGCGGGGGCGTCGCTGCCCTTCGGGGTGGCCGAGGTGACGGGGCCGTCCATGGTGCCCACTCTGTTCCACGGGGACCGGCTCCTGGTGCACTACGGGGCCCGGATCAGGCCGGGGTGCGTCATCGTGCTGCGGCACCCGTTCCAGCAGGATCTGCTCGTGGTCAAACGGGCCGCCGAGCGGCGCGAGGGCGGCTGGTGGGTGCTGGGGGACAACCGGTACGCCGGCGGTGACAGCACCGACTACGGGGTGGTGCCCGACGAGCTGGTGCTCGGCCGGGTCCGCCTGCGCTACCGGCCGCGCACACCGGCTCAGCGGTCACCGCTGGCCGTGGCGGGCTGGGCGCTGTCGGCTGCCCGGCCGGTGTTCGCCGTCCGCTCGGCCTCCAGGCGTTTGCGGGCGCGGTAGGCGGCCACGTTGGCTCGGGTGGCGCAGCGGTCCGAGCAGTAGCGCCGGGAGCGGTTGGTCGACGTGTCGAGGTAGGCGTTGCGGCAGGGCGGCGCCTCGCACAGGCCGAGGCGGTCCACGCCGTGCTCGGTGAGGTGGAAGGCCAGGCCCATCGCGGCGATGGCGGCGTAGCCGGCGGTCGCGTTGGACGGATGGTCGGCCAGGTGCATGTGCCACAGCGGGCGGCCGTCGTCGTCACGGAAGTCGTGCCCGGAGATCTGCGGACTCACCGGAAACTCCAGCAGCAGCGAGTTCAGCAGGTCGACACCGAGCGTCTCGTCGCCCGCGTTTGCTGCCTCGAAGACCGCGCGCAACCGGGCCCGGACGGAACGGAACCGGGTCACGTCCGCCTCGGTCGCCCGCCGGGCAGCGGACTGGTTGGCACCGAACAGGTCGCGGACTGCCTCCACCGAGGTCAGGGTGTCCGTGCCCCGGGCCGGTTCCTCGGTGTTGACGAGACGCACGGCGTAGTCCGAGTAATAGGCCAGTTCCACTTGTAGTCCTTACGCGGGAAGTCTATGGTCGTATCCGCGATCAAGTAACAGGCGATCGTGATGTAAGGGTATTACGTTTCATGGATGCGGGAGGGGCTTCATGGCGGACATGAACACCAGTACGGCCACGGTCGACTGGCAGGCCTGGCAGGAGAGCTGGGACCGGCAGCAGGAGTGGTACATGCCCGACCGTGAGGAGCGGTTCCGGGTCATGCTCGACATGGTGGAGGCCGTCGTCGGCACCTCCCCGCGCGTCCTGGACCTCGCCTGCGGCACGGGGACCATCACCGCCCGGCTGCTCGCCCGGTTCCCGGACGCCACCAGCGCCGGCGTCGACCTGGACCCGGCGCTGCTCACCATCGCCGAGGGCACCTTCGCGGGCGACGAGCGGGTCTCCTTCGTCGCCGCCGACCTCAAGGACCCCGACTGGCCCGCCCGGCTTCCCCATGACTCCTACGACGCCGTACTGACCGCGACCGCCCTCCACTGGCTGCACAGCGAACCCCTCGCGAACCTCTACGGACAGGTCGCGGAGCTGGTCCGCGACGGCGGTGTCTTCATGAACGCGGACCACATGATCGACGAGACGACCCCCCGGATCAACGCGGCCGAGCGCACCCAGCGTCACACGCGTATGGATCAAGCCAAGCGGAACGGCGTCCTCGACTGGGCCGAATGGTGGAAAGTCGCAGCCGAGGACCCCGTCCTCGCCGAGTCCACCGCCCGCCGCTTCGAGATCTACGGCGAGCACGCCGACGGCGACATGCCGTCCGTGGCGTGGCAGGCGCGGGTACTGCGCGAGAAGGGGTTCGCCGAGGCCCGCCCGGTGTGGTGCTCGCCGTCGGACACCCTGCTGCTCGCGCTGAAGTGAGGCCGGCCGCACGCAGGGGCAGGGGCGGCACGGAGGTCATCCGTACCGCCCCTGCCCCCGCGCGCGGTGTGCCCCGCGCGGTGTCAGAGCACCTTGGACAGGAACGACTTCGTCCGCTCGTGCTGCGGATCGGTCAGCACGTCCCGCGGGCGGCCGGACTCGACCACCACGCCGCCGTCCATGAAGACCAGGCTGTCGCCCACCTCGCGGGCGAAGCCCATCTCATGGGTGACGACGACCATCGTCATGCCCGACTCGGCCAGGTCGCGCATGACGTCGAGGACGTCACCGACCAGCTCCGGGTCGAGGGCCGAGGTGGGCTCGTCGAACAGCATCAGCTTCGGGTCCATGGCGAGCGCCCGCGCGATCGCCACCCGCTGCTGCTGGCCGCCGGAGAGCTGCGCGGGGTAGCTCCTGGCCTTGTCAGCCAGGCCCACGCGCTCCAGCAGCTGCCCCGCGCGCTCCCGGGCCTGCGCCTTGCTCACGCCCCTCACCTGCACCGGCGCCTCCATGACGTTCTCCAGCGCGGTCATGTGCGGGAACAGGTTGAAGCGCTGGAAGACCATGCCGATGTCCCGGCGCTTCAGCGCGACCTCGCTGTCCTTGAGCTCGTACAGCTTGTCGCCCTTCTGGCGGTAGCCGACCAGCTCCCCGTCGACGTACAGACGTCCGGTGTTGATCTTCTCGAGGTGGTTGATACACCTCAGGAAGGTGGACTTGCCGGAGCCGGAAGGGCCGATGAGGCAGAACACCTCGCCGGACTTCACCTCCAGGTCGATGCCCTTGAGGACGTCCAGGTGGCCGAAGGACTTGTGCACGCCCTCCGCCTTGACCATGGGAACGGAGGGGTCCTTCACCGGTGCGTCCGTCGCGCTCGCCTTCACCTGGTCGGTCATGCCGCGCCTCCCTTCGGGCGGCCGAGGGACAGCATGTTCGCCTTCACCTTCTGCCACGGTGTCGCCGGCAGCTGGCGGAGGGAGCCGCGGGCGTAGTAACGCTCAAGGTAGTACTGGCCGACGCTGAAGACCGAGGTCAGCAGCAGGTACCAGGCCGCCGCGAGGAACAGCATCTCGGCCGGGGAACCGGAGGTCTGGCCGATGTCCTGAGCAACGCGGAGCAGTTCCGAGAACTGCACCACGGACACCAGCGAGGTCGTCTTCAGCATGTTGATGACCTCGTTGCCCGTGGGCGGCACGATGACGCGCATCGCCTGCGGGACGACGATGCGGCGCAGCGTCTTGGCGTGGCTCATGCCCAGCGCGTGCGACGCCTCGGTCTGGCCCTCATCGACCGAGAGCAGACCGGCCCGGCAGATCTCCGCCATGTACGCGGCCTCGTTGAGACCGAGGCCCAGCAGTGCCGTCAGGAGCGGGGTCATGAAGTCCGACCACTCGTCCCGGTAGAACGGCCCGAGGTTGATGTACTCGAAGACCAGGCCCAGGTTGAACCAGACGATCAGCTGCACCAGGACCGGGGTGCCGCGGAAGAACCAGATGTAGAACCACGCGATCGCCGAGGTCACCGGGTTCCTCGACAGTCGCATCACTGCCAGCACGATGCCGCCGACGATGCCGATCGCCATGGCCAGCACGGTCAGCAGGAGCGTGTTGCCCACACCGCTGAGGACGCGGTCGTTGAAGAAGTAGTCCGGGATCGCGCCCCAGTTGATCTTGCCCTGGGAGAACGCGTAGACGATGCTGCCCAGCAGGGCGAGAGTGACGACGGCGGTGACGTACCGCCCGTAGTGGCGGACCGGGATGGCCTTGATGGCCTCCGGGCCGGCCGGTGGCGTGTCGGCCGGCCCCGTCGTCTTGTCGATGTCAACAGTCATGGATGTCGCCTTTCAGCGCCGCGAGGCCCGCGGTCACTTGCCGCCGTTGATGACGGCTTCGTCGACGGCGCCTTCCGCGACGCCCCACTTGTCCATGATCTTCTGGTACTCGCCGTTCTCGATCACGGCGTCCAGTGCTGCCTTGAGCGCGTCCCGCAGCTCGGTGTTGGTCTTGGCGACCGCGATGCCGTACGGGGCGGCCTCGACCTGCTCGCCGACCAGCTCGAAGTCCTTGCCGCCGCCGGAGGTCTTCACGGCGTACGCGGCGACCGGGAAGTCGGAGGAACCGGCGTCGGCACCGCCCGCGCGCAGGCGGGTCTGGGCCTGCTGGTCGTTGTCGAAGGACTCGATGCTGAGCTTCCGGCCCGCCGGACACTTCTCGGCCTCGGCCTTGGCGAGGTCCTCCGAGACGGTGCCGCGCTGCAGCACGATCTTCTTGCCGCACAGGTCGGACCAGGTCTTGATGCCCTGGTCGTCACCCTTCTTGGTGTAGATCGACACACCGGCCGTGAAGTAGTCGACGAAGTCGACACCCTCGCCGACCTTCTTGCCGGTCTCGGAGTCAACGCCCTCCTGGCGGTCCTTGGTGTCGGTCATCGCGGACATGGCAACGTCGTACCGCTTGGAGCGCAGACCCGTGATCAGGGTGTCGAAGGTGCCGGTCTCGAACTCGAACGTCACGCCGAGCTGCTTGCCCAGGGCGTCCGCGAGGTCGGGGTCGATGCCGACCGTCTTGCCGGAGGCGTCCTTGAACTCGACCGGGGCGTACGCGATGTCCGAGCCGACCTTGACGACGCCCTTGTCGCGGATCGCCTGGGGCAGCTTGCCGGCCAGCGGGGCGGCGCTGCTGGACGCGGTGTCGCTGTTGCCCGAGCCGTTGCTGTTGTCCTTGGTCTGGTCACCGCAGCCGGTGACGAGCAGGGCGCCTGCGACCGCGATCGCACCTGCCGCTGCCAGTCGGGACTTGGCGGCGGGGGTACGACGGGTGATACGTGCGGTCATGGTGGTTCCTCCGGCGGAAGGGTGGGATGCCGATGGGGTCGGCCACGGCCGATGGAGATCGGCAGTGCCGCGAGTCGACGGAAGTGCAAGTCTTCGAGTGTCGCGACTCTGTGTGATTACCGCATCTTGCCATTCGGACTGCGCCGTTCAGTGGGCTCGCCATGTCAAAATCGGATAACAGGTGACGCTCGAACCGCACTGTTCCGCTCCACCACGGCCGGACAGCCTGCTGGGTTACGCCATCGCGGCCGGAAGATCTTCGGTCCTCGATGGGGTGAGGAGCGTTCGGCCGTCGGGTTTGCTGCGGCTTGAGCGCTTGCCGAGTGTTTGTCCAGGCCTTGTCCTGAAATTGATCGATGGGCCCTGACACCCGCATGTGACCTTTGCGTTATGGACTCGTCGCCGAAGGCGTCGGTCCGGTAAGAAGGTGCTTTACACCCCTCATCCGGGGATCAAGGGCGCGTGTGCGGCGCGCCCGTCGTGTTCGAGCCCGACGCATCAACCCACCGGGCCCGGCGCGGTCCCGCCCGCTCCTCACCCGGAGCGGCAACCCTCAAACCATGAACAATTAAGGGGTAAAACCAAGTGGCAGCGGAGATTGTCAATCCTCGCAGCGACAGCGAAAGCCGGACCGGTCATGCGGAACAGGACGGCGGGGCCGAGCCCCTCGAGTCCTTCGACCCGGCATTCGCGCTGCACCGCGGCGGCAAGATGGCTGTGCAGGCCACCGTGCCGCTCCGCGACAAGGACGACCTGTCCCTGGCGTACACACCCGGCGTCGCGAAGGTGTGCAGCGCGATCGCCGAGCAGCCGGACCTCGTCCACGACTACACCTGGAAGTCCTCGGTCGTCGCCGTCGTCACCGACGGTACGGCCGTGCTGGGACTTGGTGACATCGGGCCCGAGGCCTCCCTCCCGGTGATGGAGGGCAAGGCGATCCTCTTCAAGCAGTTCGGTGGCGTGGATGCGATTCCGCTCGCTCTGAACTGCACCGACGTGGACGAGATCGTCGAGACCGTGGTCCGGCTCGCCCCGTCCTTCGGCGGCGTGAACCTGGAGGACATCTCGGCGCCCCGGTGCTTCGAGATCGAGCAGCGGCTCCAGGAGCGGCTGGACATCCCGGTCTTCCATGACGACCAGCACGGCACCGCGATCGTGTCGCTGGCGGCGCTGCGGAACGCGGCGCGGCTGAGCGGGCGGACCCTGGGCGAGCTGCGGGCCGTGATCTCGGGCGCGGGCGCGGCCGGTGTCGCCATCGCGAAGATGCTGGTCGAGGCCGGCATCGGCGATGTCGCGGTGGCCGACCGCAAGGGTGTCGTCTCGCGGGACCGCGAGGACCTCACATCGATCAAGCGGGAGCTGGCCGGGTTCACCAACAAGGCCGGGCTCTCCGGATCGCTGGAGGACGCGCTGGCCGGGGCCGACGTCTTCATCGGCGTCTCCGGCGGTACGGTGCCGGAGCCGGCGGTGGCGTCGATGGCCGAGGGCGCCTTCGTCTTCGCCATGGCCAACCCCGAACCCGAGGTGCACCCGGAGATCGCGCACAAGTACGCGGCGGTCGTGGCCACCGGGCGGTCGGACTTCCCGAACCAGATCAACAACGTGCTCGCGTTCCCGGGCATCTTCGCCGGAGCCCTGCAGGTGCGGGCCTCGCGGATCACCGAGGGGATGAAGCTGGCGGCGGCCGAGGCGCTGGCGGCGGTGGTGGGGGACGACCTCGCCCCCGACTACGTCATCCCGTCGCCGTTCGACGAGCGGGTCGCACCGGCGGTGACCGCGGCAGTCGCCGCGGCGGCCCGCGCGGAGGGCGTCGCCCGCCGCTGAGGCGCGCGAAGGTGTGTCGGCCCCGTCCTTGGGTGGACGGGGCCGATTCTCTTGTGGGGGCCCCTCTCCGGGGGAGGGCCTGCGGGCGGCGGCTGGAGGGCCGGGGCGGGTCGTGCCGGGGCGCGGTGGCAAGAAGGCGTGTCTCACAGCGACGCGTTGTTCCGTCAGGAGGGCGGGCGACCTATCGTCAAGGTCATGTTCGCTGTCTACGCCGCCCGAATCGACCGTGACCAGCCGCTTTCCGGTCTGGAGCTGGGGGAGCTTCCGGCTCCCGAGGCCCGTCCCGGCTGGAGCACCGTGACCGTGAAGGCCGCCTCCCTCAATCACCATGACCTGTGGTCCCTGCGGGGCGTCGGCCTCCCGGAGGACCGGCTGCCGATGATCCTCGGCTGCGACGCCGCCGGGATCGACGAGGACGGCAACGAGGTCGTCCTGCACTCCGTGATCGGACAGACCGGCCACGGGGTGGGTCCCGGGGAGCCCCGGTCGATCCTGACGGAGCGCTACCCCGGCACGTTCGCCGAGCAGGTCGCCGTGCCGACCTGGAACGTCCTGCCCAAGCCGAAGGAGCTGTCCTTCGAGGAGGCGGCCTGCCTGCCCACGGCCTGGCTGACCGCGTACCGGATGCTGTTCACCAACGCCGGGGTGCGGCCCGGCGACTCCGTACTGGTGCAGGGCGCCGGCGGGGGCGTCGCCACCGCCGCGATCGTGCTGGGCAGGGCCGCGGGGCTGCGGGTCTTCGCCACCAGCCGGGACGAGGCGAAGCGGAAGCGGGCCCTGGAACTGGGAGCGGTGGAGGCGCTGGAGCCCGGGGCGCGGCTGCCGCAGCGGGTCGACGCGGTCATCGAGACGGTGGGGGCCGCAACCTGGTCCCACTCGGTGAAGTCGCTGAGGCCCGGCGGCACGCTGGTGATCTCCGGTGCCACCAGCGGTGACCGGCCCTCGCACGCCGAGCTGACCCGGATCTTCTTCCTGGAGCTCAAGGTCGTCGGGTCGACGATGGGCAGCAAGGACGAACTGGAGGACCTGCTCGCCTTCTGCGCCGCCGCCGGTGTGCGGCCCGTCATCGACGAGGTGCTGCCCATGGACCGGGCCCGGGAAGGGTTCGAGCGGATGGAGGCGGGCGGGCAGTTCGGAAAGATCGTGCTCACTGGTTCTTGACTTCCGCTCCCCGCTCTAAAGTGCGGGGATTCCTGCCACGGTCGGCTGACCGTCTCGGTGGGTTCCTGATCAGGGCTTCGGGGTGTGCAGGAGGGCTCCGATCCGGGCTGCGGCCGTGGACAGGTGGTGGCGGGCTTCGCGGAGCTGGTCCGGGGTGATGCCGTGGTCGCGGGTCGCGTCGCGGATGTCGTCCCGGAAGCGGTCCAGCAGGCGGTCCAGGTCGCGTGCGGGGTCACCGGTGGAGTCCGTGGTGTCCTCGTGCGCCCAGGCCGGGGTGTAGTCGGCGGGGAAGTCCTCCGGGGTCTGGGAGTACGACGGTCCGGGCCCCGGGGTGGCGCTCTCCGCGCCGGTACGGCCGAAGCCGAAGTCCTTGCCGAACTCACCCACCTCCTTGACCAGCTCACCCAGGCCCTCGCGCAGGCCTGTCGGCCAGTCGCCCCGTGAGAAGTAATCCTGCACCTGTTCCTGGACCCGCCGGGCGATGCGCTGTACCTCCTCCTGGGCCTGGGCGGCGGCCCGGTCCTGGGCCTCCTTGGCCTGACTGCGGGCACGCTGCGCCTCGTCGCGGGCGCGGCGGCTCTCGTCCTTCGCGCGCCGGGCCTGTTCCTTCCACTCCTGCTTGGCGCGGCGCATCTCCTCCTTCGCGGCACGCCAGGCCTCCTTTTCACCGGGGCCCGTGAAATCGCCTGGCCCCGCATCGGCTTCGCCCGGCGCCCCCGCGTCATGGCCGCCCTTGCGGGCCTGGCCGGCGGCGGCGCGCATCTCGCGGCGCAGGTCGCCCGCCGCACCGCGGACGTCGGCCTGGATCTCGGCGGCCAGCTCGGCGACCGACTCCCGGATCTCCAGCTCCAGGTCGATCAGCTCGTCGCTGCGGTCGGCCAGTTCGGCACGGCCGGCGTCCGTGATCGAGTACACCTTGCGGCCGCCCTCGGTGGTGTGGGTGACCAGGCCCTCCGCCTCCAGCTTGGCCAGGCGCGGGTAGACCGTGCCCGCCGACGGCGCGTACAGCCCCTGGAAGCGCTCCTCGAGCAGACGGATCACCTCGTAGCCGTGGCGCGGGGCCTCGTCCAGCAGCTTCAGCAGGTACAGGCGGAGGCGTCCGTGGGCGAAGACGGGGGGCATGTCAGAGCACCTTCTTGTCGGTGGGGCCGTCGGTGGGGCCGCCTGGTGTGGTGTCGGTGGAGCCGGGGTCCGGAGCGGGGACGGAATTGTCCCCCGAGCCGTCCCGTGGCCCGCTCCCAGGGCCGCCCGGGCCCGCAGGTCCGTCCATGGGTGTGTCCGCAGGTGTGTCCGGTCCGCCTTCGGTGGCGGGCGGCGCGTCCCACGGCTCGCTCCCCTCCTCGTGGGGCGGGCGGCGCAGCAGGGCGATGGAGCCGGAGACGGTGGTGGCCCGCAGCTTGCCGGTGCCCGCGCCCAGCCGGCCGGTGATCTTGTGGGCGCCCCACTGGCCGTGCACCCGCAGGCCGTCGAAGGCGTTGGAGACGGCGCCGCTCGCCGTGTTGGCCTCGACCTCGGCATCCGCAGGATCGGGCAGCCGGATCGCGATCTCGCCGGAGACGCTGGTCAGCCGGATATCGGTGGGACCGTCGGGAGCGAGGTCCACGATCATGGAGCCGCTGACCGAGTCCGCGCGCACGGTGGAGCCGGAGCCGTCGACCACGGTGAGGTCGCCGGAGACGGAGTTGAACCGGAGGTCGCCGGTGACGGACTGGGCCTCGATGTTCCCGGACACCGTGTCCGCGCGGACCGGGCCGGAGAGGGCGACCAGGGTCGCGTCGCCCGTGACGCCCTTCACCACGGACGGCCCCTTGACCCCGGAGACGACGGCACCGGCGCCGACCACACCCACCTCGACCCGCGTTTGCGCCGGAACGGCCAGGGAGACCACCGCGCTGCGGCGCCAGCCCTTGCGGTCCAGCCACTTGAGGAAGCCCTTCCAGGGCAGGTCCTCGTAGGCCACCGTGAGGACGCCGTCCCGCTGGGTCACCACCAGGGGCGGTCCCTCGATCTCGGAGACCTCCAGCCGGGCGGAACCTTCGTCCGTACCCACCACATTGACCGTTCCGTTGACGATGCGGACGTGGAGCTCGGTCACTGGGCCGTCGAAAGTGAGCTTCTCGGGCCCCGAGACGGACCTTTCGGACATGGTGGAACCTCCTGGGCCGGGCTGCCGGACTGTCTGACTACCGGAGGGCGAAGCGGCGGGACGAGGAGTGCGGGACATGGCCGCACGCATGCCCCGACGCGCCATATCGCGTCTCACGTAATTCACGATATATCGCGGTCGGAGAAAGTCAAGGCGCTCGTTCTGGTGATCGGTCGCCATGCGAGGCGGGTGAATTGTCCTACGGTGTGACCATGTCGACGGAACCATCCCAAGTAGCCGGCCGGGCCCGCCCCGTATCGGGAGTCCTGCTGCTGTGCCGCGCGGAGCCCGGATCCGTCGTCCCCGCCGCCCAGCTGCTGCACGAACGCATGCAGCTCGCCCGAGCCGGCGATGAGTGGAGCGTGCTCGTCCCCGAGGGCGGGCCCTGGCGGTCCGGCACGGACCCGGTGGACCGGGTGGTCAACGGCTGGGCCATCGCGCTCGCCGTCGGCGTCTCCTGGCCGGTGCTGGCTCTGTGGTGGGACGGAGAGCGGGCCGGGTTCACGCTCGCCGCCGGCTTCCGCCGCCCCGTCGGCTATGTGTGGCTGGCCGACGGCACACCGGCCGGCACGGAGGAGGCCATGCGCACCTTCGCGGGCCGGCTCGGCCTCGACCCGGTTCTGGACAAGCAGGCCCTGGAAGAGCTGACCAAGCCCGATTCCGCCGCCGACGCCTCCGCGCGGCTGAGCGGAGTACTCGCCGTCCTCACTCGCGCGGGCGTATCCCTGCCCCCGGGACTCGTCCCCGGTGAGAACGCCGACGGACTGCTCGAAGCGGCCCGGCTCCAGCCGGACACCCGCCGGATCGAGGCGGACGGGAGCGGAGAGAAGAGCGGGAGGGGTGAGAAGAGCGCGACGGGCAGGGAGGAGCGCAGGGAGGAGCGCAGGGAGGAGCGCAGGGACCAGGTCCAGGAACAGGCCCAGGAGCAGAAGCAGCGGAGGGAGTGCGAAGCGAGGGAGACGGACCGGCCGGAGGGCACCACCGACGCCGGGTCCCCCGTGCTGTGGCCCTCCCGCGCGGGCGACCCGTCGTCCGTGCCCGACGTGCCCGCCCTGGCCCTCGCCCAGATGGCCGCGGGCCTGCCGCTGGCCGTCTGGGGTCTACGACACCACAGCGGCGGCTGGATCGTCGCGGGGACGCTCCTGCTGGCCCACGGCGCCCTCACGCTGGCGAGCCACGTCCTCACCCACCCGCGCGACTGAACCCGCGCGACGGGGCACACCCGCTCAGCGGGACCCGCTCAGCAGGACCCGCGCGAGGGGACACACTCGTGCGGCGGGGCACGCTCAACGGGATCCGCGCGAGGGGGCACACTCGTGCGGCGGGGCACGCTCAACGGGATCCGCGCGAGGGGGCACACTCGTGCGGCGGGGCACGCTCAACGGGATCCGCGCGAGGGGGCACGCCCGCCCACGCGGCAGGTCGGCCCGGTCGGCCGGTCCTACTCCTCGTCCTCGTCCTCGTCGTCGTCCAGCCGGGCCAGCCACGTCGCCAGGCGCTCCACCGGCACCTCGAAGTCGGGGTTGAGGTCGACGAACGTCCGCAGCTGCTCGGCGAGCCACTCGAAGGTGACCTCCTCCTCGCCGCGCCGCTTCTCCAGTTCCTCGATGCCACGGTCCGTGAAGTACATGAGGACAAGAATATGTGCGCGCCGAACCGCGCCGAACCGCGCCGAACCCCGAAAACGTGACCGGGCCGCACCCCCGGAGTGGGGATGCGGCCCGGTCACGTACGACCCATGACGGCGTCGCTCAGAAGCCCGTCAGGCAAAAGCCCGTCAGGCTTCGAACACCTCACGCACCAGCTGCTCCTGCTCGGCCTGGTGCCGCTTCGCGGAACCGACGGCCGGCGACGAGCCGTGCGGGCGCGAGATGCGGCGCAGACGCTCGCCGTGCGGGACGTCGGCGCCGACCGCCAGGTCGAGGTGGTCGATCAGGTTGAGCGCGATGAACGGCCAGGCACCCTGGTTCGCCGGCTCCTCCTGGGCCCACAGGTACTTCTCGGCGTTCGGGTACTTCTTGATCTCCGCCTGGAGCTCGGTACCCGGCAGCGGGTACAGGCGCTCGATGCGGAGGATCGCCGTGTCCGTCACGCCGCGCTTCTTCCGCTCGGCATCGAGGTCGTAGTAGACCTTGCCGGTGCAGAAGACGACCTTCTTGACCGCGGCCGGGTCGACCGAGTCGTCGCCGATGACCGGGCGGAACTGGCCCGTGGTGAACTCCTCCGCCTTCGAGGCCGCGGCCTTCAGGCGCAGCATCGACTTCGGGGTGAAGACGACCAGCGGCTTGTGGTGCGGGTTGTGCACCTGCCACCGCAGGAGGTGGAAGTAGTTCGACGGCGAGGTCGGCATCGCGACCGTCATGTTGTTCTGCGCGCAGAGCTGCAGGAACCGCTCCGGGCGGGCCGAGGAGTGGTCCGGACCCTGGCCCTCGTAGCCGTGCGGCAGGAGCAGGGTCACACCGGAGGTCTGGTTCCACTTCTGCTCGGCCGAGGAGATGAACTCGTCCACGACCGTCTGCGCGCCGTTGACGAAGTCGCCGAACTGCGCCTCCCACATCACGAGCGCGTCGGGACGGGCCAGCGAGTAGCCGTACTCGAAGCCCATCGCCGCGTACTCGGAGAGCAGGGAGTTGTAGACGTTGTACCGCGACTGGTCCTCGGACAGGTACAACAGCGGCGTGAACTCGTCGCCCGTCTCACGGTCGATGACGACCGCGTGGCGCTGGCCGAAGGTGCCGCGCTGCGAGTCCTGGCCGGACAGCCGGACCGGGACACCCTCCAGGAGCAGCGAGCCGACCGCGAGGGTCTCGCCCATGCCCCAGTCGATCGTGCCGTCCTCGACCATCGCCGCCCGGCGCTGCAGCTGCGGCAGCAGACGCGGGTGGATGGTGACGTGGTCGGGGATGTTGACCTGCGACTCGGCGATCCGCTTGACGACCTCCGAGGTGACCGCCGTCTCGACGGCCACCGGGAACTGGGCCTGTGGCTCCGAGGGCTCCACGGCCGTCGGCTGGGACGCCGCCTCGCGGACCTCGGTGAAGACCTTCTCCAGCTGGCCCTGGTAGTCCTGCAGCGCCTGCTCGGCCTCTTCCAGGGTGATGTCGCCGCGACCGATGAGGGACTCGGTGTACAGCTTGCGCACCGAGCGCTTCTTGTCGATCAGGTCGTACATCAGCGGCTGCGTGAACGCCGGGTTGTCCGACTCGTTGTGACCGCGGCGGCGGTAGCAGATGAGGTCGATCACCACGTCCTTGTTGAACGCCTGGCGGAACTCGAAGGCCAGCCGCGCGACGCGGACCACGGCCTCCGGGTCGTCGCCGTTCACGTGGAAGATCGGGGCCTCGATCATGCGGGCCACGTCCGTCGCGTACATCGACGAGCGCGAGGACTCGGGGGCGGCGGTGAAGCCGACCTGGTTGTTGATGACGACGTGGACGGTGCCGCCGGTGCGGTAGCCGCGCAGCTGCGACATGTTCAGGGTCTCGGCCACCACGCCCTGGCCCGCGAAGGCCGCGTCGCCGTGGATCGCCACCGGCAGGACGGTGAAGTCCGTGCCGCCCTTGTTGATGATGTCCTGCTTGGCGCGCGAGACGCCCTCCAGGACCGGGTCCACCGCCTCCAGGTGGGAGGGGTTGGCGACCAGGGAGACCTTGATCTGCTCGCCGTCGAGACCGGTGAAGGTGCCCTCGGCGCCCAGGTGGTACTTCACGTCGCCGGAGCCGTGCATCGACTTCGGGTCGAGGTTGCCCTCGAACTCGCGGAAGATCTGCGCGTACGACTTGCCCACGACGTTGGCCAGCACGTTCAGCCGGCCGCGGTGGGCCATGCCGATGACGACCTCGTCGAGACGGGACTCGGCGGCCGAGTCCAGCACGGCGTCGAGCAGCGGGATGACGGACTCGCCGCCCTCCAGGGAGAAGCGCTTCTGGCCGACGTACTTGGTCTGTAGGAAGGTCTCGAAGGCCTCCGCCGCGTTCAGCCGGCGCAGGATGCGCAGCTGCTCCTCGCGCTCCAGCTTGGAGTGCGTGCGCTCCACCCGGTCCTGGATCCACTTGCGCTGCTTCGGGTCCTGGATGTGCATGAACTCGATGCCGGTGGTGCGGCAGTACGAGTCACGGAGCACGCCGAGGATGTCGCGCAGCTTCATCAGGGTCTTGCCCGAGAAACCGCCGACCGCGAACTCGCGCTCCAGGTCCCACAGGGTGAGCCCGTGCTCGGTGATGTCCAGGTCGGGGTGCTTGCGCTGGCGGTACTCCAGCGGGTCGGTGTCGGCCATGACGTGGCCGCGGACCCGGTAGGAGTGGATCAGCTCGAAGACACGGGCGGCCTTGGTGACGTCGTCGTCGTGGGACGCGTCGATGTCCTTGAGCCAGCGGACCGGCTCGTAGGGGATGCGCAGCGCCTCGAAGATGTCGTCGTAGAAGCCGCCCTGGCCGAGCAGCAGGTTCGCCACGGCGCGCAGGAACTCGCCGGAGGCGGCACCCTGGATCACCCGGTGGTCGTAGGTCGACGTGAGCGTCATGACCTTCGAGATGCCGAGCTTGTTCAGGGTGTCCTGGCTGGTGCCCTGGAACTCCGCCGGGTAGTCCATGGAGCCGACGCCCAGGATCACCGACTGGTTCGGCATCAGGCGCGGCACGGAGTGGACGGTGCCGAGGCCGCCGGGGTTGGTCAGCGAGACCGTGACGCCCGTGAAGTCGTTCATCGTCAGCTTGTTGTCGCGGGCGCGACGGACGATGTCCTCATAGGCCTGCCAGAACTCGAAGAAGTTCAGCGTCTCGGCCTTCTCGATGCCCGCGACGACCAGTTGGCGGTCGCCGTTCGGCTTGACCAGGTCGATGGCGAGACCGAACTTGATGTGCTCCGGCTTCACCAGGGTGGGCTTGCCGTCCACCTTCGCGTAGTGCCAGTTCATCGACGGCATCGCCTTGATGGCCTGGACCATCGCGTAGCCGATGAGGTGCGTGAAGGAGATCTTCCCGCCGCGGGCACGCTTGAGGTGGTTGTTGATGACGATGCGGTTGTCGAACAGCAGCTTCACCGGGAGCGCGCGCACGGACGTGGCCGTGGGCACCTCCAGGGAGGCGTCCATGTTCTTCGCGACGGCCGCGGACGGACCGCGCAGCGTCACCTGCTCGGGGCCCTGCTTGGCCCCGTCGGCGGGCTGCGCCTTGGGTGCCTGGGACTTCGCGGCGGCCGGCTTGGCGGCGGCCGGAGCGGCCTTCGCCGGAGCGGGCGCCGGGGCCTTCGCGGCCGGCTGGGCAGCCGGCGGTGCGGCGGCAGCCGGCGGTGCGGCGGGCTGCGGGACAGCGGGCGCGGGCGTGGCGGCGGGCTGGGCCGGAGTGGCCGGCGCGGCCGTCGTCGTGCCAGCGGTCCCCGTCACCGCGTTGCTCACCGGAGCCGAGGCCTGAGGGGCGCCCGGCTTGTAGTCGGCGAAGAAGTCCCACCAGGCCCGGTCGACCGAGTTCGGGTCCTGGAGGTACTGCTGGTAGATCTCGTCGACGAGCCATTCGTTGGCACCGAAGGCCGCGGCAGGGTTCTTGCCCGCGTGATCGGTGTCGGTCGAGATGCTCGAGTTATTGGGGGACTGTGGCGACACGGCGTCAACCGCCCTCTTCCGCTTCACAAGATGATGGACAGCGGAAATTAAGGCTACGCCTCCCTGACTGAGAAGGTCAGGCCGGGCCCGTTCAACGTCGCGTAAGTCACATCTCGGAGGGTGTTTCGGCGCAGGAAATGGCGGGAAACAACCGTGGTTCTGCGCTGTCGGGACGCATCGGGAACGGGTCGGCCGCGACCCGGCGCACTCGCTCCACGGGCCTGGGACCGAATCTGTGCCTGATCACACGTGCCCATCAGCGCGAACGCACATGGATCTTGCGGCTCCGCTTGGCACCCTACGTCAACCTGACGAGGGAGAGACGCCCGGAAGAGTGATAAGAATTCGGCAACCCCGCTCGGATTCGGCCACCCCGATCCGTCCGCCGTGGAGATCGACGGCCCAGCGGGCGATCGCCAGGCCGAGACCGGTGCCCCCGTCGCTGCCCGGACCGTGCGGCTGGTTGACGCTGCCGCGGTTGAACCGCTCGAAGACGCGGTGCCATTCGGTCCGCGGAATGCCGGGCCCCTCGTCCAGGATCTCCAGCCGGAGCGAGTCCGGCTGCGGGCCGGGCCGGGCCTTGACCGTCACCCGGCCGTGCGGCGGGCTGTGCTTGACCGCGTTGTCGATGAGGTTGGCGACGACCTGGTGGATGCGCTCCGGGTCGACGTGCGCGGTGAGTTCCGGTGGCAAGACGTCGAGGCTCAGGTGGACGTCCGTGCGCGTGTGGCCGCCGGAGCCGGTGGTCATGCCCGCACGCGCGGAGGCGACCATGTTGGCCTCCTTGAGCACACCGGAGAGATACGGCCACACCTCGAACCGCTGCCGCCGCAGCGGGACGACCCCGTTGTCCAGGCGGGACAGGTCGAGGAGCGTCTCCACGAGACGCCCCAGCCGCTCGGTCTGCTTCAGCGCCGTGCGCATGGTCTCGGGGTCGGCCTCGGTGACGCCGTCGACGATGTTCTCCAGCACCGCACGCAGACCCGCGATGGGGGTGCGCAGCTCGTGCGAGACGTTGGCCACCAGCTCCTTGCGCTGATGGTCCTGGGCCTCCAGCTCGTCGGCCATGACATTGATGGTCTGGGCCAGGTCGCCCAGCTCGTCCCGGCGGTTCTCGCGCACCCGGCGGGTGTAGTCGCCGTGCGAGATGGACCGGGCCACCGCGTTCATGTCGTCCAGTGGCGCGGTGAGGGAGTGCGCCACGAACTGCGTGATGAGCAGGGTGGCGATCGTCGAGAAGATCGTGATGAAGCGCAGTTCCGTCTTGGTGTGCACCGCGATCATCGACAGCCCGGTGGTGATCAGCACCGAGACGACGACCAGCGCACCCAGCTTGGTCTTGATGGAGAACGGGCGGACGCCGCCCCAGGGACCGGGATCCCCGGGGTCTCTCCGTGCGGCCGGCCCGTCGCTCATGGCGTCGGCGTCTCCAGGGCGTAGCCCACGCCGTGCACGGTACGGATGCGCTCGGCGCCGATCTTCCGGCGCAGCGCCTTGATGTGGCTGTCGACGGTCCGGGTGCCGGAGGCGTCTGCCCAGTCCCAGACCTCGGCCAGCAGCTGTTCCCGGGAGAGCACCGCGCGGGGCGTGTTCGCCAGGCACACCAGGAGGTCGAATTCGGTGGGCGTCAGATGGACGTCCTCGCCGCGTACCCGCACCCTGCGCTGCGCGTGGTCGATCTCCAGTTCACCCAGGCGCAGGATGCCGCTGCGCGGGGTGGAGGCCGCCAGGGCCGCCCGCTCCATGCGGCGCAGCAGCACATGCACGCGTGCCGCGAGTTCCCGCATGGAGAACGGCTTGGTCATGTAGTCGTCGGCGCCGACGCCCAGCCCGACCAACATGTCGGTCTCGTCGTCGCGCGCGGTCAGCATCATCACCGGCACCGGCCGCTGGGCCTGCACGCGCCGGCAGACCTCCAGACCGTCGAAGCCCGGCAGCATGATGTCGAGGATCAGCAGGTCGGGTTGCCATGCCTCCGCCGTGTCGACGGCGGACGGACCGTCGCCCGCCGTCTGCACCAGGAATCCCTCGGCACGAAGGCGGGTCGCGATGGCGTCCACGATCGTCGCGTCGTCCTCGACCACCAGGACCCGGCGCTGTGCGCCCGGGGTGGTCGCCGCCGTGCCGTTGTGGGAGGTGTGTGTCTGCTCCATCGCCCGCCCCTGAAGTGTGCTTTCCGGAATCCGTGGGGAGATTCCGCTGCTGCGCATGACTGCGATTGACGCTTGGATGATCCGCGTTCGTGCAGCAGCGTACGGGGAGTCACCGCGGCTTTGCTATCCAGGGCGGACGCCGAGATGCACGACGTCCGGAACGCCCCGGGCAACGGGGATCTCTTCGGTACGCACCTGTTGGAACCCGGCATTCCGCAAGGTTTCCTCGAAATCCGCGGACGGCTGGGCGGACCACACCGCGAGTACTCCGCCGGGGGTCAACACCCTTGCGCAGTCCCGGAGTCCGGTGGGGGAGTAGAGCCCGTCGTTGCCCTCGGTGACGGTCCAGTCGGGGCCGTTGTCGATGTCGAGACACAGTGCGTCGAACGTGTCGGACGTCTCATGGACGTACGCCACCAGATCGGCCTCGACGATCTTCGCGCGGGGGTCGGCGAGAGCGCGCGCGGAGAGTTCGGTCAGGGGACCCGCGCGGTGCCAGTCGATGACGGCGGGTTCGCGCTCCACCACCGTGATGCGGCCCCAGCGGGGTGCGGCGGCGGCGTGCCCGAGGGAGAAGCCGACGCCGAGTCCGCCGATGAGGACGTGCGGGTCCTGCCGCGGACCGTGCCCCGCGCGGGTGTCGGCGGCATCGAGGGCGGCCAGGGCGGCGTCGACCAGCCGGCGCTCCGAGCGGCCGTCGGAGGTGTCCATCAGGAAGCAGCCGTTCGCGATGATCTGCAGCAGGCTGCCGTGCCGGCGGAGCACCACTTCCCCGTACGGGCCCTCGCGGCGGTCCAGGACTTCGGGAATGTCGTAGGGGGTGGACATGCGTTCATCCTGACAGCACTCCCCGTACGGCGGGGCGCCTCCCGCTGTTCCGGGTCGCCCCGAGCAGTCCCGAGCAGTCCCGAGGAGCGCCTTCTCGCCCCCGGCCGTCGGATGATCGCTGAGAGCGAACGCAGTCGCACGCAGCCCGGGAACATTCAAGGGTTCAGGGGCATTGAGTCGATACAGCTCAACTTGATTGCCGAAGGGGAGATCATGGCTGCTGAGTCCGCATCGCTCGCCCTGCCCGTGCTGCCGCTCGACGACGAGGTCGTGCTGCCCGGGATGGTGGTCCCGCTGGACCTGAGTGATTCCGAGGTGCGCGCCGCGGTGGAGGCCGCCCAGGCCGCCGCCGCGTCGGAGTCCGGGAAGCCCAGGGTCCTGCTGGTGCCACGCATCGACGGGACCTACGCCGGCACCGGCGTCCTGGGCACGGTCGAGCAGGTCGGCAGGCTGGCCGACGGCGACCCGGGCGCCCTGATCCGGGGCCGGGACCGGGTGCGGATCGGCGCCGGGACCACCGGGCCGGGTGCCGCGCTGTGGGTGGAGGGCATCCGGATCGACGAGACCGTGCCGGAGCGTTCCCCGAGTTCTCCACTCCGCTCGGACAAGGGAGACCCCTATCCCGGCCAGGTGGCCGAGCTGGTCACCGAGTACAAGGCGCTCGCCACCGCCTGGCTGCGCAAGCGCGGCGCCTGGCAGGTCGTCGACCGCGTCCAGGCCATCGACGACGTCTCCGCCCTCGCCGACAACTCCGGTTACTCACCGTTCCTGTCCACCGCACAGAAGCTGGCCCTGCTGGAAACCGCCGACCCGGTGGCCCGGCTGAAGCTCGCCACCCAGCAGCTGCGCGACCACCTTGCCGAGCAGGACGTCGCCGAGTCCATCGCCAAGGACGTCCAGGACGGCGTCGACAAACAGCAGCGCGAGTTCCTGCTGCGCCGCCAGCTGGAAGCCGTACGCAAGGAACTGCGCGAGCTGAACGACGAACAGGACGGCGAGGAATCCGACGACTACCGGAGCCGCGTCGAGGCCGCCGACCTGCCGGAGAAGGTGCGCGAGGCCGCGCTCAAGGAGGTCGACAAGCTGGAGCGCTCCTCCGACCAGTCGCCCGAGGGATCGTGGATCCGCACCTGGCTCGACACGGTCCTGGAGATGCCGTGGAACGAGCGCACCGAGGACGCGTACGACATCCAGGGCGCCCAGGCCGTGCTCGACGCCGAGCACGCCGGCCTCCAGGACGTGAAGGAGCGCATCACCGAGTACCTGGCGGTGCGCAAGCGGCGCGCCGAGCGCGGGCTCGGGGTCGTCGGCGGTCGCCGCGGCGGTGCCGTGCTCGCCCTCGTCGGCCCGCCCGGCGTCGGCAAGACGAGTCTCGGCGAGTCCGTCGCCCACGCGATGGGCCGCACGTTCGTCCGGGTCGCCCTCGGCGGCGTCCGCGACGAGGCCGAGATCCGCGGCCACCGGCGTACCTACGTCGGCGCGCTGCCCGGCCGGATCGTGCGGGCCGTCAAGGAGGCCGGGTCGATGAACCCGGTGGTGCTGCTCGACGAGATCGACAAGGTGGGGTCGGACTTCCGGGGCGACCCGTCCGCCGCCCTCCTCGAAGTGCTGGACCCGGCGCAGAACCACACCTTCCGCGACCACTACCTGGAGGTCGAACTGGACCTCTCGGACGTCGTCTTCCTCGCCACCGCCAACGTCCTGGAGGCCATCCCGGAGGCGCTGGCGGACCGGATGGAGATCGTCCGCCTGGACGGCTACACCGAGGACGAGAAGGTCGTCATCGCGCGCGACCACCTGCTCCCGCGCCAGCTGGAGCGCGCCGGGCTCGCCACCGACGAGGTCACCCTCGACGAGGGCGCGCTGCGCAAGCTGGCCGGCGAGTACACGCGCGAGGCGGGCGTCCGCACCCTGGAGCGGTCCATCGCACGGCTGCTGCGCAAGGTCGCGGCCCAGCACGAACTGGGCGAGCGGAAGCTGCCGTTCACCGTCAGGGACAGTGATCTGCGCGGTCTGATCGGACGGCCGCACCACGTGCCCGAGTCCGCCCAGGAACCGGCCGAGCGCCGTACCGCCGTCCCCGGTGTCGCCACCGGGCTCGCGGTGACCGGCGCCGGCGGTGACGTCCTCTATGTGGAGGCGTCCCTGGCCGACCCGGAGACGGGCGCGGCCGGACTGACCCTGACCGGTCAGCTGGGCGATGTGATGAAGGAGTCGGCGCAGATCGCGCTGAGCTTCCTGCGGTCCCACGGCGCCGAACTGGAGCTTCCGGTCGGCGACCTGAAGGAGCGGGGCGCGCACATCCACTTCCCGGCGGGCGCGGTGCCCAAGGACGGCCCGAGCGCCGGCGTCACGATGACCACCGCCCTGGCCTCGCTGCTCTCCGGGCGCCTGGTCCGTACGGACGTGGCGATGACCGGTGAGGTCTCGCTGACCGGCCGGGTGCTGCCGATCGGCGGGGTGAAGCAGAAGCTGCTCGCGGCGCACCGGGCGGGGATCACCACCGTGATCATCCCCAAGCGCAACGAGCCCGACCTGGACGACGTCCCCGCCGAGGTGCTGGACGGGCTCGACGTCCACGCCGTGACCGACGTCCGCCAGGTCCTGGAGCTGGCGCTCTCGCCGGCGACGAACGGCGCGGCGCCGGAGGTTCCGGTGGCGGTGTGACGGCGTCACCGGACGGTCGGCGGCCCGGACCTCCCTCACGGGATCCGGGCCGTCGCCGTGCGGCAGCCCGGACGACGGCGCGGGGCACGGACATCGGCCGGTGCCCCCGCCCGGTCGGCCGTGCCGGTGACGAGGCGGTGGCCGGCCGCGATGTCCTGCCGCAACCCACGTCTGCGAAATACTTGCGGAACCCCAGTGGCGCCGCCACCTGGCGCAGACATGGACGACCGGTGAAACCGAGGCAGGGACTGACGTGCACGAAGGCGGAAACGGCGGCGACGAGGACACCTCGGCGCAGGCGCCCGACGGTGGTGTGGACCAGCCAGGATTCCTCGCTCTGGAACGGGAGTTGACGGTGCTGCTGCGCCGCGCCAGGGCCAGCCAGGGCGAGATGTCCCGCGCGGTCCACTCGGACCTGGAGCCGTCCGCCTACGGGCTGCTCGTCCGTCTGGACGAGTGCGGCAAGCAGCGGGCCACCGAACTCGCCGCCTTCATCGGCGTCGGCAAGGCGACCATGTCGCGCCAGCTGCACGCGCTGGAGGAACTCGGTCTCGTCACCCGCGAACCGGACCCCGCCGACGGCCGCGCCTGGCTGGTCGCCCTCACCCCGGAGGGCCGGAGCCGGATGAGCAGGGTCCGCGAGGCCCGCCGGGAGCGCTACGCACGCGGCCTCGCCGACTGGGACCCGGGCGAGGTCACGGAACTCGCCCGGCTGCTGCACCAGCTGAACCGGGGAATGGAGAAGTAGCGGAAGCCGGGGAATGGAGAGGAGCGGGAGAGGAGAAGGGGGAAGCTCCCGCGAAGCCGGGGCTCAGAGCTCCACGTACACGACCGTCGCGTCGTCGTGCGTCTTGCTCCGGCCGAGGATCACCCGATCCGTGTCCGCTCGCTCCAGGGCCCGGACGCGGTCCACCAGCGTCTGCGGCCCCTCCTTGCGGACGAGGGCGAGACAGTCCGCCCAGTCGCCCTCGCGGAACCTCTCCACCCAGCGGGTGGCACCGTCCGTCAGCGCGGCCAGGGCGCGCACCTCGGCGCGCGGCAGCGTCCCGGTGACCGCGCGCACCGCGACCGACGGATCGGCCGCCGCGGTGAAGAAGCCGCCCTCCTTGTTCCGCAGGGTGGAGTCCACCAGCGCGTCCGTGGCCAGCGCCGAGCGGGGCAGCCGGGCCAGCCGGTCGTCCAGCAGCGCGGTGACCGTGCCGCCCGGGGACTCGACGAGCAGGGCCGAGTCGGAAAGGACCAGGTACTCGACCGACTCCGGTGACCAGCGCGCCAGCGCCACCGTCGCCTGGGGCGTACGGGGGTGAGAAAGGTCACAGGTTTTCGCGTGTGCCTCGGCAGTACGGGAAACGGCCCGGGACAGCAGGTCCGCCAGGGGGACATCCTGGAGGGAAACGGTCAGTTCGGCCAGTGCCCCGCCGAGGCGCGCGGTGAACCAGGGGACCGAATGCCGGCACCCCGTGCCGCCCCGTGGCGGCGTGACCCCGTCCAGCACGACCAGTGAACCGCCCTGACCGGAGGCCGGAAGCCCGACACTCGCGAAGTCCTCATTGGGGCGGGCCGCGTCACCGGGCTCCGAGGCAAGTTCCGTACGCATCCGGCCAGTCTGCACGACCCCTCCACAAGGGCTCCCGAAGGCCCCCACTGTTCGCCCCGTACCGGCAGTCGTGCAGGTCAGGCGCCGCGTTTGGGTGGGATTGCAGTGCTCCGGAAGCGCGTGGCGGCGAATCCTGCCACCGGCCGCCGCAGACGTCCAACCGGCTTGCCGCGAAGGGCCGCTGCGGGAGGTCGCGCGACTTGCCCCTCAACTCACCTCCGATGTTCACTCCTTCGAGTGGCGGGTCAGGTGATGCGCGTGTGGTGCCCATGGGCACTGGGAGGGTCGGGGAGCGACGGGGGCGTCTCGCCGCCCGAGCGCGACCGGCCGTCCGCCAGGGCGTACGCCCTCGATACGGGCAGGGCGTAGGCGCCTGTTGACGGAACGTCACCCCGACCCACGGGTACACGAGCCAGGAATGCGAGCACCGGTGCAGAAGACGCGGCCTCGTCGCACAGGCAAGCAGATGACCCCCGGGGGGGACGCTGAGCAGAAGCCCACCGTAGGCCGGGGCCGCCCCACCCACGTGCGCAACCGGCTCATCGTGGCCGTCGCGGTCGTGGCCGCGGCGATCGCCGGCGCCGGGGCGCCCTCCCTGCTCGCCGCCTCCGGGCAGCTGAGCGACTCCCAGAACCTGGTGACCCGGGCCGAGCAGACCCAGGACGCCCTCGCCCTCGCGCACTCGCTCGCCGATGAGCGGGACGACGTCACGTCCTACATCGCGGCCGGCCGCCCCGAGGCCAAGGCGCCCACCGAGCAGCACAGCACCCGCGTCGACCGGCAGGTCGAGGAACTGCGCGCCGACACCGGCACCCCGGCCGCGATGCGCGACGACCTCGACGCCATCGCCGCCCTGCGCCGGGCCGCGCTCACCGGCAAGAGCAGCGCGCTCGAAGCGCACCAGGCGTACTCCACCGCCATCACCCAGCTGCACCGGCTCGCCGAGCAGCTCGCGGAGGAGACCCCGCCCCGGGCCGGCTCCGGCTCCTACGCGCTCGCCGAGCTGGACACCGCTGTCCAGCAGGCCGCCGCCACCCGAGGGCTGCTGCTCGCCGCACTCAACGTGCCGAGCACCACTCAGACCGTGATCGACCCCATCACCGGTCTGCCCACCACGTCCACCTCCACGTCGGACGCCGACGCCGAGCGGCGCGACGCGCTGACCGCGGCCGCCCTCCAGGCCCGCGTGCGCTCCGACGCCGCGCTCGCCGACTTCCGCGAGACGGCGCCCAAGGCCACCCGCGCCTCGTACGACTCCACGGTCACTGGCCCCGAGGTCGACGCCGCCGAGAAGTACCTCAAGAACCTCACTGACGAGCCGACCCTCTCCGACGAGGAACTCGCCACCAGCTCCAAGAAGCTGGCGGCCGCGCTCACCGCCCGCGTCGAGGCGATGCGCGGAGTGGAGTCCGCCCTCTTCGACCAGCGCACCAAGGACCTCGCCCAGCTGCGCGACGACGACGTCACCGCGCTCGAGATCCGCGTCGCCCTCCTCGGCGCCCTCATCCTGCTCGCGGTCGGCGTCGCCACCGCCATGGCCCGCACCCTCACCCGTCCGCTGTCCGTGCTGCGCCGCGGTTCCGCCCGGCTCGCCGGCGCCGAGAACCCCAGCAGCGAGGAACCGGTCGCGTTCACCGGGCGCAACGACGAGTTCGCCCAGGTCGTCCGCTCGGTGAACGCCCTGCACGCGCACGCCGCACAGCTCACCGGGCGGATCGCCACGCTGGAGGCCGACCGCAAGCACCTCGTCGCGCAGCGGCAGCGGATGGCCGACGCCCGCGAGGAGCTGCGCACCCAGGTCACCGAGTCCACCGCCCACCTGGAGCAGCTGCGCAGCAGCATCGGCGGCACCTTCGTCAGCCTGGCGCTGCGCACCCTCGGCCTGGTCGAACGGCAACTCGGCGTCATCGAGAGCCTGGAGGAGCGCGAGAACGACCCGGACCGCCTGGCCACCCTGTTCAAGCTCGACCACTTCGCCACGGTGATGCGCCGGCACAGCGAGAACCTGCTCGTCCTCGCCGGCACCGAACACGTCCAGCACTCGGCGAGCCCGGTGCCGCTCGTCGACGTCGTACGGGCCGCGGTCAGCGAGATCGAGCGCTACGAGCGGGTCCGTATCGCGGCGCTGCCGCCGCACGCGCACATCGCCGGGTTCGCCGCCGACGACGTCAGCCACCTGCTCGCCGAGCTCCTGGAGAACGCGACCTCGTTCTGCCCGCCCGACCTGCCCGTCGAGGTCTCCGGCTGGCTCCTGGAGAGCGGCGAGGTCATGCTCTCCGTGCAGGACGAGGGCATCGGCATGACCGGGGAGCGGCTGGAGCGGCTCAACACCCGCCTGTCCGACTTCGACCCGGAGGCGCCCTACGAGCAGGAGGGCGAGGACGGCCTCGGGCTCGGCCTGTACGTCGTCGCCCGGCTCGCCCAGCGGCACCGGGTACGGGTGCGGCTGCGGGAGCAGAAGCAGGGCGGTGTCGCCGCGGTCGTGGTCCTGCCCATGACCCTGCTGGCCGCCGCCACCCCGGGCGCCGTACCGGCCTCCGGTCCCGTCGCCGACGGTTCACCCCGTGTCTCCCTGCCCGGCGCGGACGCCGAGGCCAATTCCAACGTCCTGCACGGCCGCACGGAGGGCGGCGACCCGCTGGTCGCCCTGGCGGAGCAGGCGGTACGACGGCAGGAGGAGCCCGAGGCGGAGGAACCCGCCGCGGGGGAGCACGTGGACGAGCCCGCTGGGGAGCGGTCCGCGGAGCCCGCGGCGGACGACGCCACGGAGCCGACGCCCTCCCGGGCCACCTCCGGGACCACCCCTGTGACCACCTCTGTGACGGCTGACGCGGCCGAAGCCGTTGACGGCACCGCCGGGGGCCTGGACACGACGCACGAGCGGCCCGCCGAGACCACCATGGAGCTGCTGATCCCGGCGCCCGCGCAGGCGGCCGACGAGCAGCCCGCACGGCCGGCCGCCGCCGGGACCTCCACGCCTGCCGGGACCGCCGGGACCCCCGGCGCCGACACCCCGGCCGCCCACCCCGGCCACCCGGTCGACGACGCTCCCGCGGCCGTCGACCTCACGGCTGACCCGCAGGCCGCGGCCGTCCCCGCTCCCGTTCCCGCCGCCCGGCCGGAGCCCACGCCGAAACCCGGGTCCCAGCCCGCGCCCGTGCTGCCGACCAGGCCCGCACCGGCACCGGCACCCGCGCGTGGCTCCGCTCCCGCCCCCGTCGCCGAGCACACGCGCGTGCCCGACGGCCCGGAGGCGGAGCGAGCGGCGCAGCCGGAACCGGTTCCGGAGCCGGAGGCCCCGGAACCGGTCACCGCCAAGGGGCTGCCCAAGCGCACACCGAAGATCACCGCACCCGTCGAGACACCCCGGCAGCGCAGCGGCTCGGTGGACGCCGAAGCCCTGCGCCGCCGCCTCGGTGGCTTCCGACGGGGGGCGGAAGCCGGACGCCGGGACGTCGAGGTGGAGATCACCGAGGAGACGGGCCCGCACCGATCGCCCTCCACCGTGGCCGCCGCCACATCCGAAGAAGCCACGGGGGGCACCGTCGAGGAGGCAACGAGTTGACCGCGCCGAGTACCTTCGGACTGAGCAGTGAAGCTCGCAATCTGCACTGGCTGCTGACCAATCTCGTCGAGGAGGTGCCCGGCATCCTCTCGGTCGCGGTGGTCTCCTCCGACGGCCTGATGCTGCTCTCCTCGGACCCCGATCTCGCGAAGGCCCGGACGGACTCGCGCGGGTCGGCCGATGCCGCCGGGGCGCCCGGGGCGAAGGCAGGGAAGCGCGCCGGCCCGCGCGGCTCCGCCGCCGATCTGGCCACCGTCGTCTCGGGCATCGGCAGCCTCACCGTCGGCGCCGCCAAGCTGATGGACTACGGCCCGGTCCGGCACACCATGGTGGCGATGGACGAGGGCAGTCTGTTCGTGATGTCGATCAGTGACGGCTCGCTGCTCGGTGTGCACGGCACCGCGGACGTCGACATGAGCGTGGTGGCTTACCACATGGCGCTGTTCGTGGGCAGGGCCGGCCATGTCCTGACCCCCGAACTCCGCAGCGAACTGCGCATGTCCATGGAGAACACAGCCCTGGAGAACGAGTCCACCGGGAGTCCCCGTTGAGCGGTAAGTCCAGGAAGAACCTCCCGGTCCGTGGCGGCGACCGCAAACCCGCCCGGGTCCGCCCCTATTCGGTCACCGGCGGCCGTACCCGCTTCGGCCATGTGCTCCTCGTCGAGACGTTCGTGGCGAGCACCGCCGAGCTGGAGGCCGCCGAGGAGCGCAAGGAGCTGCCGAAGGGTTCGCTGAAGTCGACGGTGATGCCGGAGCTGCGGGCCATCGTCGAACTGTGCCGCCGTATGCGAACGGTGGCCGAGATCGCCGCGCTGCTGAAGATGCCGCTCGGCGTGGTCCGCGTCCTCCTGAGCGACCTCGCGGACCAGGGAAAGATCCGTGTCTACGGAACGGGAACCGGCCACGGCACGGGCCGCCCGGACCGCGTGCTGCTGGAAAGGGTACTGAGTGGACTCCGCCGTCTCTGACGCAGCTCAAGGCGTCACCCCGCTCGTCGAAGGCGACGAGCCGTTGCTGCCCTGGCAGACGGACCGTACCCGCGCCCCGATCGCCACGAAGATAGTGGTGGCCGGCGGTTTCGGTGTCGGCAAGACCACGCTGGTCAGCACCGTCTCGGAGATCAAGCCTCTGGAGACCGAGGCGCTGATGACCGAGGCGAGCGCCGGGACCGACGACCTCGCCGCCACGCCGGACAAGCTCACCACCACCGTGGCCATGGACTTCGGCCGGATCACGCTCGACGACGACCTGGTGCTCTACGTCTTCGGCACCCCCGGTCAGCAGCGGTTCTGGTTCATGTGGGACGACCTGGTGCGCGGCGCGATCGGTGCGGTCGTCATGGCCGACACCCGCCGGCTCAAGGACTGCTTCCCGGCGCTCGACTACTTCGAGAGCTGCGGACTGCCGTACGTCGTCGCGGTCAACCACTTCGACGAGACCGAGCTGTTCGAGCCGGACGACGTGCGGGAGGCGCTCACCATCCCGTCCCACATACCTGTCATGATCATGGATGCGCGGCGCCGGATCTCGGTCATCGAGACCCTCCTGTCCCTGGTGGGTCACGCGCTCGAGGAAACTCCGGAGTGATCCGGAAGCCCCTGCCCGGCTCCCGGAAGCCCTCGTCCAGCTAGGAGAACCCCGTATGCGGAAGATACTCGTCGTCGGAGCCGGCCAGTCCGGTCTCCAGCTCGCCCTCGGCCTCCAGTCCCACGGGTACGAGGTCACCCTGATGTCCAACCGGACCGCGGACGAGATCCGCACCGGGCGGGTGATGTCGACGCAGTGCATGTTCCACACGGCCCTGCAGCACGAGCGCGATCTCCAGCTGAACTTCTGGGAGTCCCAGGCCCCGAAGATCCAGGGGCTCGGCGTCTCGGTCGCGGCCCCCGGCTCGCACGACCCGGGTCCGACGCAGCGCGCGATCGACTGGCTGGGCAGGCTCGACGGGTTCGCGCAGTCGGTCGACCAGCGGGTGAAGATGGCGGGCTGGATGGAGACGTTCGCCCAGCGTGGCGGCCAGTTGGTCATCCACGGCGCGGCCGTCGGCGACCTCGACTACTTCTCCCGTGCGTACGACCTCGTGCTCGTCTCCGCCGGCAAGGGCGAGCTCGTGCAGATGTTCGGCCGCGACGCGTCGCGCTCCCCGTACGCCGAGCCGCAGCGCGCCCTCGCGGTGGCCTACGTCCACGGGATGGCCCCGCGTCCGGAGCACCCGGACACGGAGGCGGTCCGCTGCAACATCGTCCCCGGGGTCGGCGAGATGTTCATCATGCCGACGCTGACCACCTCGGGCCGCGCCGACATCCTGTTCTGGGAGGGCATACCCGGCGGCCCGCTGGACGTCTTCAAGGACGTCAAGGACCCGGCGGAGCACCTCTCCCTGACCCTGGAACTCATGGAGAAGTTCCTCCCCTGGGAGTACGCGCGGGCCACCAAGGTCGAACTGACCGACGCCGGCGGCACCCTCGCCGGCCGCTACGCCCCCACCGTCCGCAACCCCGTCGGCACGCTGCCCGGCGGCGGCCTGGTCCTCGGCGTCGCCGACGTGGTCGTGGCCAACGACCCGATCACCGGCCAGGGCTCCAACTCCGCCTCCAAGTGCGCCGCTTCCTATCTCGCCTCCATCGTCGAGCACGGCGATCAGCCGTTCGACGAGGCGTGGATGCGGGGGACCTTCGACCGGTACTGGGACACCGCCCAGCACGTCACCAAGTGGACCAACGCGATGCTGGCCCCGCCGCCCGAGCACGTCCTCACCGTCCTCGGCGCCGGCGGCGGGCTCCAGCCCGTCGCCGACCGGTTCGTCAACTGCTTCGACAATCCGGCCGACCTCGAGAACTTCTTCTACGACCCGGAGAGGGCCGGCGCCTACCTGGCGGAGGTCTCGGGGGCCGTGGGAGCGTAGCCGGACGCATACCCCTGGTCGGGCCCCTCCATCGCCCGCTGGGGGAGCTCGGGCGGCACATGGCGCGGCAAGGGCTCCCCGCCCGGGTCGGGGCGTACGGCGCCCAGGACCGGGTTGGCCGCGATCGGGGAGATCTTCACCCGCGCCCCGGGCCGGGGCGCGTGCACCACCCTGCCGTCGCCGAGATAGAGGGCGACATGCGTGGCGTCGGGGAAGTACACGACGAGGTCACCCGGCCGCAGCGCGTCCAGCGGTACCCGCTCCAGCCGCGCCCACTGCTCCTGACTGGTCCGGGGTACCGGCGTCCCGGCCGCACGCCACGCCTCGGAGGTCAGCCCCGAGCAGTCGTACGCCTCGGGGCCCTCGGCGCCCCACCCGTACGGCTTCCCGATCTGCTCCACCGCGTACCGCAGGGCCCGGTCGCCCGCCGCGGAGGGCGTGCGCCCGGCACCGGGAGCACCCGGGGCGCCCGGCGCGCCGAGGGCTCCGGAAGCCATGAACTCCGCCTGGTCCTCGGTCGCTTCGGTCCGCTCCAGCTCGGCCAGGGCGGCCAGCCGGTCGGGGGTGAGCGAGGCGAGCAGTTTCTCGACCTCGCCGAGCCGCTCGCGCACCGCGTCGCGCTGCTTCCCGCGCCGCTCGGCGAAGGTGAGCTGGTCGTCGAGCGCCTTGCGGGCCCGCCGGGCGAGTGCGTCGGCCCGCTGCTCGCTGCCGGTCAGCCGGCCCACCGTGTCCGCGCGGCTGCGCGCCAGCCGCGCGATCACATGCCCCTGGTCGAGCGCGTGCTGCGGATCGCGGGCCAGCAGCAGCCGTACGTACGGGGAGATTTCGGTGCTGCTCTGGTACTGCTGCCGGGCCAGCCGTCCGGCCGCGCCCCGGCTGTCGTGCAGGGAGAGCCGGGCGGCGGCGAGGGCACGGTCCAGCCGCCGCGTCTCGGCGCGCTGCTTCGCCAGCCGCTCCTCGGTGGCGTTGTAGGCCTCGGTGGCCTTCCCGGTCTCGCGGTACAGGCGCTGAAGATCCGTCAGCAGTCCGGCGACGGACCGGTCATCGGGAGGTGTGGCCGCGAGGGCGGCCGCACTGTCCCCGGAAGGCTCCGTCGCGGTACTTTCCGGCGGTTGTGGAAGGGCCGTCGCGGGCCCCGGTGCGAGAACGGCGCCGGCCGCGATCGCCGCCGCACACGCCAGACGCAGAAGCATTCTTGACACGTCATCACCTCCGACGCGGGCGGCTCCTCCGCTCCGCATCGCGAGCATCCGACGGCCCGGCCGGGTCCGCTCGCCGGGTGTGCGCGGTTCGGCGCAACGGCGTCACCCGTCGGCGTCGTCCGGCTTGCCGCGCGGCGTGGCGTCTGGATCGGCGGCCGGATCGCGGGTGCGCCCGGACCACGGCCACCTCGGGCGGTCGGCCGTCGCCGCCCCGTCCGGGTCGTACAGGTACTTCCACCCCTGGGTCAGCCCGAGCCGGCCGCTCTGCCCCCGGGGCACGCGCCGGTAGACCAGCACCGTGGGCGGGCCGCCGTCCGGGGCCGGGACGGGGATGCGGTACGTCTTGGGCGGGTGCCCGGTGATGCCCAGCAGCACGGGCAGGACGCGCCCGTCCATGGGCCCGCCCTCGAAGGGGGTGTCCTGTCTTTTCACGGCACCAGTGTCGGCCATGCCCCACGTCGGGCGTCCGCCGGTCGTCCGTCCCGCCGGTCGCTGCCGCAGGGCTCTCCGTCGCGCCGGTCGTCCGTCCGACGGGTCAGCCGTCCACCGACAGCGCCCGGACGAGGACCCCGGTCGCCGCGTCGCGCCGCGCGGTCACCTCCAGGGCGGCCAGGAACTGCTCCACGAGCCAGTCCCGCAGCTCACCGACGGGCAGCGGCCTGTCCTCGTCGAGCCAGATCAGCGAGGCCGCCTCCACGGCGGTGATCCACATCCGGATGGTCATCCGCAGCCGGGGCCCCGGCTCGGCGACTCCGAGATGGCTGAGGATGTGCTCGGCGGCGGCCCGGCGCACCCCGTCGACGATGGCGGTCGTACGGGAGGTCTCCACGACGCTCCCACCCTGCAGCAGCGCGCTGAACCCGGTGCCGTGCCCGTCGACGAAGGCGAGATACCGGTCGAGCGCCCTGGACAGCCGGGGCAGCAGCGGGCCCTCGCGGGGCTCGTCGAAGCAGTCCCGCAGTTCGTCGGCGGCAGACCGGAGCGCCGCCTCGTACAGCTGCTGCTCGCCGCCCGGGAAGTACCGGTACACCAGGGGCCGCGACGCCCCGGCGGCCTCCGCCACGTCGTCCAGCGACACCTCGTCGGGCGCGCGGTGGGCGAAGAGGGACAGCGCGGCGTCGAGCAGCTGTCTGCGCCGTTCCTCGACGCCGAGGCGCCGGTAGGCGGGGGTGGGGGCCGACGGGGTCATGCCCCGCAGCGTAACCGCCCGCCCTCGGCGGCTGCCCCGGCGCCCGTCCGTCCCCCCGGCGCTCGTCCTCGATCTCGGTGAGCGCGTACCGCACATGCGCGCTCGTGGCCGCCTTGTCGTAGATGTGCCGCACGAGCAGCTGCATCAGGATCAGCTCGAACCGGATGCCGAGCGAGGCGAGCGCCGCCTCGTGCTGCGACAGCCGGATGCGCTGTTCCTCGCTCATCCGCTTCCACAGCGGGGTGCCGTACAGCGAGACCAGCTCCGGCGGCCAGAACCACAGGCCCTCCTCGAAGGGCGCGTCCCAGTCCAGCTCCTCGTCCGGGTCGAAGGAGTGCTTGGCGGAGGCGTCGAGCAGCCGCTGGGCGACCTGCTCCCGGTCCTTGAGCAGGCCGAGTGCGTCGCGCAGTCCGTCGAGGGCGTCGGCATCCGTCAGGGGCTGGGTCGTCATGGCGGTTCCATCTCGTGGGCGTATCGGGTTACCGGCGGTTCACCTCGCTTATGAGACTGTTTGTCAGCAAGCCCGTCAATCCCCTGCGCGCGACTTGTCGGCGGACGCTCTCCCCCGGGTGGGCGTTAACGGCGCGCCCTTCGGATCACCTCATGGAACGGCGAATCGACGTTCACCCTGGGTAGTCTGACTGTGCCGGTCAGACTCCAGCGCATGGGAGCAATCATGAGCGCCGTACGTGACTCCGAACTGGACGACGACTACGAGTGGCCTCGTCCGCCGCAGGGCGGCTGGACGGCGGACGACCTCGACGAGCTTCCCCACCTGCCTCCGCACACGGAGCTGATCGACGGGAGCCTCGTCCTCGTGAGTCCGCAGACCACCTTCCACATGCGCACGATCCGCCTGCTGGACAACGCCCTCTTCGACCAGGCGCCTGACGAGTTCGAGGTCTACCGCGAGTTCACCGTGACACTCAACGAGCGGAACCGCCCGGAACCCGATGTCATGGTGGCCCGTGCCGACGCCGACACCGGGCCGAAGCGGACCCGCCTTCTGCACGAGGACGTGGTTCTCGCCGTCGAGGTGGTATCCGCGGACTCGGTCGACCGGGATCGCGAGGTCAAACCCCGCAAGTACGCGGCCGCCGGTATCAAGCACTTCTGGCGAGTGGAGGAGAACGAGGAACTCCCCGTGATCTACGTCTACGAGCTGGATCCGGCGACCAAGGCGTACATTCCCATGGGTATCTTCCACAACCGCCTCAAGCTGACCGTTCCCTTCCCCGTCGACATTGATCTCACTGCCGTAAACCGCCGCCGATAGTGCAGACTCTCGAGCCGGACAGACCTCAGGCCGAGCAGCCCAGGTCGTCCGGCACCTCGCCGGTCACCGGGGTCGGCGTCTCCGGCGGGAACGAGGTCCGGAGGGTGAAGGCGTGCGGGGCGGGTCCGTGGGTGCGGAGGTGGAGGAGGCGGGATTCGGCCTTTGCGACCGTGGGACGGTGGACCTTCGGGACCCACCACAGGGCCGTCATCGCCTCCCGCACCTGCTCGAACCACGCCCGCCGCCGGCCCGGCATCTCCCGGTGCCGTCCCTGGTACATGTACGCGGGGAGGGGCGGGTTCGGCATCCCTCGGCTCAACAGATGATCCGCCCAGCGATGCCTACGGCCTCAGTACCGCCTCCATCACCGCCCGGGCGATCGGTGCCGCAGTGCCGCCGCCGCTGATCTCCCGGCGGCTGGCCGCCGCGTCCTCCACCACGACCGCCACCGCGACCTTCGCCTCCGCGTCCCCGTCGCCCTGCGCCCAGGACACGAACCAGGCGTACGGCGTACCGGAGTTGCCGATGCCGTGCTGGGCGGTGCCGGTCTTGCCGCCGACCACGGCACCGCGGATCGCGGCGTTCGTGCCCGTGCCCTCCTCCACCACCCCGCGCATCAGTTCCCGCATCCGCAGCGCCGTCGACGGGTACATGGCCCGCCGGGACTTCCCCGGGCCGGCCGCCGACACCGTGCCGCCGCCCGCCCGGGTCGTCCGCTCCACCAGGTACGGCTCCCGTACGTACCCGTTGTTGGCGACGGCCGCCGCGACCATCGCCATCTGCAGGGGAGTGGCCCGGGTGTTGTACTGACCGATCGACGACAGCGCGAGCTGCGCCCGGTCCATCGTGGTGTCGAAGGTGCTGCGCGCCACCGGGAACGGCACCCGCAGCCCCTCCTCATTGAAACCGAAGCCCTCCGCCGTGGCCGTCAGGTCCGCCAGGCCCGTGGTCACCCCCAGCTTGGCGAACACGGTGTTGCAGGACCAGGTGAACGCCTCCTGCACCGAGGCGTCCGCGCAGCCCCGGGACTCGTTCGTCAGCCGCGTCGTCGTCCCCGGCAGGGTGTAGGGCACGGGGGAGTCCGTCGGCGCGTCCAGGTCGGTGACCACGCCCGCGTCCAGCGCCGCCGCCGCGGTGACCACCTTGAACGTCGAACCCGGCGGATACGTCTGCCGCACGGCCCGGTTCAGCATCGGTTTGTCCGGGTCGGCGTTCAGCCGGGCCCAGGCCCGCCGCGCCGCCGCCCCGTTCCCGGACAGCAGCTCCGGCTCGTACGACGGGACGGACACCAGCGCCAGGATCCGCCCGGTCGACGGCTCCACCGCCGCCACCGCGCCCTTGCGCGAGCGCAGCCCCTCGTACGCGGCCCGCTGGGCGGCCGGGTGGATCGTCGTGACGACATCGCCGCCCGCGTTGCGGGAGCGGGTGAAGTCGTTCCACAGCGGCAGCGGCTGGAGCAGCGGGTCGGTGCCCGCCAGCAGTCCGTCCTCCGTGTGCTCCAGCAGGGTCGTCCCGTACTCCTGTGAGGCGAAGCCGGTCACCGGCGCGTACAACGGGCCGTCGACGTAGGTCCGTTCGTAGCGCAGATGCTCCCCGGTGTCCCGAGAGCCGGTGACCGGGCGGCCGTCGACCAGGATGTCGCCGCGTGGCTGGTGGTAACGGGCGATGGTGTCACGGCGGTTGGCCGGGTTGTCGTCGTAGGCATCGGCATGCAGCACCTGGACGCGGATGGCGTTCACCAGCAGGGCGAACAGCAGCAGCGCGCAGAACACGGCGGCACGCCGGATGTGCCGCGTCATGAACCCGTACCTCCGTTCGCCCCGTCGGGCAGAGGACGTCCGTCCCCCTGGCGCCATGCCGAATCGCTCAGCCGGACCAGCAGCGCCACGATCGCCCAGTTGGTGACCACCGACGAACCCCCCTGCGCCAGGAACGGCATCGCCATCCCGGTCAGCGGGATCAGCCCCGTCACCCCGCCCGCGATCACGAACACCTGGAGGGCCACGATCGCGGCCAGCCCCACGGCGAGCAGCCGGCCGAACGGGTCGCGCAGCGCGAGGCCGGCCCGGTAGCCGCGCTCCACCAGCAGCCCGTACAGCAGGAAGATCGCGGAGAGCCCGACGAGACCCAGCTCCTCACCGGCCGTGGCCAGGATGAAGTCGGACTTGACCGCGAAGCCGATGAGCACGGAATGCCCGAGCCCCAGCCCGGTGCCGAGCAGCCCGCCCTCCGCGAAGGCGAACAGCGACTGCGCCAGCTGGTTCGGGCCCTCGCCCGCCTCGATCGAGGCGAACGGATTCAGCCAGGTCTCGATCCTGCTGTGCACATGAGGTTCCAGCCGGCCCACGGCCACCGCGCCCAGCGACGCCAGCAGCAGGCCGACGGCGAGCCAGCCGGTACGGCCGGTGGCGACGTACAGCACGACGACGAACAGGCCGAAGAACAGCAGCGACGTGCCGAGGTCCCGTTCCAGGACCAGCACGCCCACGCTCACCAGCCACACGGCGACGATCGGGCCGAGCACCCGTCCGGTGGGCAGTTGCAGCCGCCAGAACCGGCGGCCGGCATAGGTGAGCGCGCCGCGGTTCTCCGCCAGGTACGCCGCGAAGAACACCGCGAGCAGCACCTTCGCGAACTCCCCCGGCTGGATGGAGAACCCGGTGACCCGGATCCAGATACGGGCCCCGTTCACCGCGGGGAAGAGGATCGGCGCCGTGAGCAGGACGAGCGCCGAGGCGGCGCACACGCGGGTGAAACGCCGCAGCGCCCGGTGGTCGCGCAGCAGCAGGACGACCGCGATGAACAGCGCCACGCCCAGCGTCGACCACACCAACTGGGTCGGGGCGGCCTCGTCGCCCGGTGTCTCCAGGTCGAGCCGGTAGATCAGCACCAGGCCGAGCCCGTTGAGCAGGACGGCGATGGGGAGCAGGAGCGGGTCGCCCCCGGGTGCCCGGAAGCGCACCGCCAGATGCGCGACCAGCGCGAGCACGCCGAGCCCGGCGCCGTAACCGGCGGCGCCGGGCGGGACGGAGCCGTTCCTGGCGAAGCCGACGGCGCAGTAGCCGTACACCGACAGCAGGACGGCCAGGACGATGAGGGCGAGTTCGACGCCGCGGCGCCGGGGGAGGGGAGTGGTGGGCGTGGGCGGATCAGCCGTCGCCAGGGAGATTCCGGCCTTGCTCATGTCCGGAACCTACCTATATGCGCCCTCTTGTGTGCTGTGCCGGTCAGTGCCAGCGTGGCGCGGGCCCGATGCTGTCGATGTGGCGGGCGGCGCCCCAGGTCCAGATTCTGCCGTCGATGACCAGGTACCAGAGCGGGTGGCCCTGGACGGTGTCCCCGCCGGCCCTGCAGTAGATCGAGACGACCTCGCCCTTGTGGGCGTACCGGATGACCTTTGCGCCGCGGTCCGGCGAGGTGCGCAGGGCGAGCGACTGGGTCGTGACGACACCCTTGTACTCACCCCGGTCGCCGCCTCCGCCGCATCACCTCATGGCGTCGCTGGTGACAGCCCCGTGCTGAGGGCACGGCAGGGTTGTCGACGCGACGCGCACACCCCACGGCGTCCCGCCGCTCACTCCGTCAGCTCCTCCAGCAGCCGTGCCGTCGTCAGCCCGGCCCGCAGGTAGTCGACGAACAGTTCGTTGTGCAGGGCCCAGCCCGAGCGGCGGGCCCGGATCAGCCGGATCGCCTCCTCGGCGGAGCTGCCCCGGTGCATCAGCGCGTGCGCGACGACCAGTCCGGAGCGGTTGTACCCGTGATAGCAGCGCACGAGGACCTTGCGGCCGTCGTCCAGCGCCTCGCACGCCGCCTCGGCGAGCCGGATGACCCCCAGGAGCTGGGTCCCGTCGAGCGGCCCGTCCGGGATCGGCCACACATGGTGCTCGACCCCGGGGGCCGGCCCGTGCCCCGGCATCCGCAGCAGCGTCTGCACAAGATCGAACTCCTGGCGAACCGCCGCGAACTCCAGCTGCCCGGTCCGGCCCCTGAATTCGTGCCCGCCCATCCACAGACCGGGCGCGATCTCGTCCCATGGAGTGCCCGGTGCGGGTACGTCGGGTTGCTTCCTACGGGTATGCAACGGTGCCTCCCCAGCATCACCGCCAAGTCTTCTCAAGGTAGCCGGGTTCTTGCCCCTGGAGCACCCCGCCTGTTCCCATGGAAGAGGGAAGACGGGGTGATGGTGCATGAACGGTCTGCGCGTCGTACCGGCCTGGCGGCACGGTCAGGAGCGGCTGTACGTCTGTCTCCCGGACGGTGGGAACATCGCCTGGTACGACCGTGACGCGGCCAGGGTCAGCCTGCTCGGCGAGGACCGCGAGGCGGAGGTGCTCGAAGCGCTCGGCCCCTTCCTCACCGGCCCGGTCGAGGTCGGCCCGCCCCCGGTCCCCACCCCCGCCGAGCTGGCACGACTCACCCTCCATCCCGACGACGACCTCGCCCCGAACCGTCCCGGCGAGGCCCTCCTGGTCGCGCTCGACCGCGACCCCGGCCCGGTCCGCCGCCTTCGCACCGACCCGCGTCACCGGGCACTCGAGGCGGAGCGGACGGTGGGCGAGGCCCTGGACCGCATGGACGGCCTGGGGGTACGCGCCCTGCACTCGATCCCGCTCCCCGGCGGCGACCGCGTCCACCACCTGGTGATCGGCCCCGGCGGGCTGTACGCCATGCACGCCGTGTATGCCCGCAGGCAGCGGGTGACGGTCGACGACCCGCTGGTCGCCCTCGGCCGCCGCGAGCCGCACCCCGTGCTGCGCCGTGTCCGCGCCGACGCCGACCGGGTCTCGTACGCCCTGACCGCGGAGGTCCGCCCGGTGCTCGTCCTGGTCGGAGCGTCGCACGTGACGGTGAGGACCCCGCCGCGCGAGGTACGCGTCCTGACGGACGGCGAGGTGGAGCGTCTGGGCGACCTGGGGGGCGTGCTGAAACCTGCCGACGTGGAGGCCCTGCACGCGATGGCACGGGACCGGAACACATGGGCCCGGCTCTGAGCGGGGCGGGAGCAGCCGACCGGGCGGGCGGAGTGCGGGCCGGGCGAAGTCGGTGGGGCGGGCTGATTCGGCCGGGCGGGCGAAGTCGGTGGGGCATGCTGAGCAGGTCGGGCGGGCTGAGCAGGTCGGGCGGGCTGGGTCGGCCGAGCCGGCCGAACGGGGTGGAGCGGGCCGGCCGGGGCGGCGAGGGCCTGGACCTGATGGCGGCCCTGGAGAGCAGCGTCCGCGCCGCCCGCGCGCCGCGGGACGAGGAAGAGGGCGGGGACGAGGGCCGGGGGACGGCGAGTCCGGCGGGGAGACCGAGGCCACACCTCTCCGGCAGCGCAGGTCCGTCCGCCGGACACCCAAGCCGACCGGCGGCAAGAAGTCGACGTCCACGGCCTTGACGGCGCGCAGAACCCCGGCCAAGAAGGCCACCCCGCGCAAACGGTCGGCCTGACCCGGCAGCGGGCGACCGCCGGCAACCGCGGGCGACCGTGGGCGGTCGCCGACGGTCGCCCGCGGCTGCGGGACAGGGAAACGGCGTTCACCCGTACGGCGGTTGATGGATCCCGGGGCCCGTGTTCCGCGTCTTCCTCCAGGGCTGTGCTTCCATGTGCGTGATCTGTCGGACCTGTGTGCATGTCAGGGACGGCCGGTCGTACGCACATTCACGGACACCGGTGGAGGGCATGACCGAGGACGAGTTCGACGCTTTCTACGCGGCCGCGTTCCCCCGTCTGACCGGTCAGCTCTTCGCCTTCACGGGGGACCTGGGCGAGGCTCAGGACGTGGTCCAGGAGGCGTTCGTACGGGCCTGGGGCGGGCGCCACAAGCTTCAGGCCGACGGGGCACCCGAGGCATGGGTACGCACGGTCGCCATGCGTCTCGCGGTCAGCCGCTGGCGCCGCGCGCGACGCTGGCTGGAGCTGGTGCGCCATTCCGCGCTGCCGGAAACGACCCCCGGCCCCGGTCCCGAACGCGCCGCGCTGGTAGCCGCATTGCGCGAACTGCCCGAGCACCAGCGCATGGCGGTCGTCCTTCACCATCTGTGCGACCTCAGCGTCGAACAGGTAGCCTCCGAGACCGGTGCACCCGTGGGAACGGTCAAGACCAGGCTGTCCCGGGGGCGGGCGGCACTGGCCAAACAGCTGGCGGTGGACGAGGCCGAGGAGCCGGCCTGGAGGGAGGGCGGCCGTGTCGGATGAACTCGCCACAGTATTGCGCGAGTTGGCGGAGGCACACGAGGTTCCGCCACCCGTACCGGCCGCCGAGGTCCGCACCCGGGCGCGACGCCGCTCCCGCCGTCGCCGGACCACCCTCCGCTTCGGCCTGGCGACGTCGGTGGCCGGCATGCTGGCGACGATCGGACTCACCGTGCACGCCGAGGAGCCCGGCGAGGGCCCGCACACCCCGGCCACCTCGTCCGGCACCGAGGCGATCGGCGCGTCGACGTCCAGCCCCCGGGCACCCGAGGCGGCGACCGACCGGTCGGCCGGCACCGAGGAGGCCGTCCTCGACCTGGGCCGCCACACCCTCACGTTCGACGGCCGTGTCATGCGCGTCGACTCGCACTTCTTCGCCACGCTGCTGCCGCCCGGCCGCGAACTGACCGTGCGGGCCAAGCACGAGGTCATGCTGCTGCGGGGCGATGCGAGGGTCGAGAACCGCTACGAGGCCAAGGTCCCGTACGTGGTGGAGCTGCGCACCGGCGACCGGCCGCCGGTCTACGCGGGCGCCCTCGCCTTCGACACCAGATCCCTCGGCGCCCTCGACGCCAGGACGGGCTGGCTCGGCCTGAGCGTCAAGGACGCGCGATGGTTCTACACCCGTGTCCGGCAGGGCGAACACGTCGAGATCTCCTCCACGGCCACCCCGACCCCGCCCGCACCGACGCCGAACCCGACCGACGGGTCGAACCCCGGACCCGAAACCGGAACCGCGACCTCCCGACCGCGGGGCTGACCGACCGCGGACCTGACCGACCGCGGGGCTGGGTCAGCGGATCACCTGCCGGAGGAACGAGCACAGGGCGGTGGTGAGTTCGGCGGGTGCGTCGTCGACGGACTCGCCTTCACGGTGCGGATGCTGCTCGGCCACATCGGCCCGGACACCGGATCTCTTTTCGCGAAGCTGCACGCCCGCGACCACGCCCCACTGGTCGTCATCGCCTACGAGAGCGGCCTTGCGAACGCGGAATCCCGCCTGACGAGCGCGGAACACCCATCCGGCGAACACCGTCCGGCCCACGGCCACGGGTGATCGCGGGCCGGTCTCCGGAACGGGCCGGCTCCCTACCCCTTGACCGCCCCCGACGTCAGCCCCCGGATGAACGAGCGCTGGAGGGCCAGGAAGGCGAGTACCGACGGCAGCATGGCCAGGAACGCGCCCGCGAGCAGCACGCCGATGCCCACCTGGTCGTCCGAGCGCATGGAGCGCAGGGCCAGCGGCAGGGTGTACTGGGCCGGGTCCGTGGCGACCAGCAGGGGGAGCATGTACTGGTCCCAGATCATGGTGAAACCGAAGATGCCGATGACGCCCAGGGCGGGGCGGCACAGGGGCAGCACGACCTGCCAGAAGATGCGGAACTCGCCCGCGCCGTCCAGCTTCGCCGACTCCTCCAGCTCCTTGGGGATCTCCTTCATGAACTCGGTCATGACCAGGATGGAGAAGCCCCACGCCGCCACCGGCACGATCATGCCGGCCAGCGAGCCGACCAGGCTGATGTGCAGCACCGGCAGATCCGCCAGCAGGACCGACAGCGGTACGGCCAGCACCTCCTCCGGCAGCATCATCGTCGCCAGGACGATCACCAGCACCGCCGCCGAACCGCGGAAGCGCTTACGGGCCAGGGCGTAGCCGGCGAAGACGCTGACCAGGACCTGCAGGGCCAGGCCACCGCCGACCACGATGAAGGAGTTGAGGAGATAGTCCAGGACGCCCCGGTCGATCGCCCGTTCCAGGTTGTCGAGCGACAGCCGGTCGGGGAACAGGGTGAACTGCGTCGGGTCCACGGTCGGCGTGAAGGCGCCGATCATCAGCGCCAGCAGCGGCCCCGCGAAGATCACGAAAAGGACGGTGTACAGGACGAACCGGGCCACCCGGGCCCATGGTCCGTGCGCCTCCTGCAGGCCGAGCGCGGTCTCGTTCCTCATCGGGCCTCCCTCCTGCGCAGTCGCGCCGCGACGGTCAGCACCAGCAGAACCAGGAACAGCAGGACGGTTCCGGCCGCCGCCACGCCCAGCTCGTTGCGTTCGAGTCCGAGCTTGTACGTGAGCGTCAGCAGCACCTCCGTCGAGCCGTCCGGCCCGCCGTTGGTGAGCAGGAACACCTCGGTGAAGATCCGCAGGCCCCGGATCGCCGCCAGGGTCAGCAGGATCGCGAACACCGGCCGCAGGCCGGGCAGCGTGACGTGCCAGATCCGGCGGAAGCGCGAGGCGCCGTCGACCGCCGACGCCTCGTACAGCACCCGGTCCACGCCGGCCAGCCCCGCCAGGAAGATCATCATGTCGTAGGGGGCGCCCCGCCAGATGCCGACGAAGGCGATGGACGCCAGTGAGCTGTCCGGTGAGTTGAGGAACTCGCTCGGCCCCAGGCCGAAGACGGACAGCACCGAGTTCAGCGCCCCGCCCTCGGCCGGGTAGTACATGACCCGCCACACCTCGGCCACCACCGCCATGGCCGTGACCACCGGCAGGAAGATCGCCGACCGGATGAACCACAGGCTCCGGGTCTGTCCCTCCAGCAGGAGCGCCAGCGCGAGACCGAGCACGATCGACCCGGCGGTGGTCGCCACGGCCAGGACCACGGTGTGCCACACCGCCGCGCCGAAGTCGGAACTCCCCGCGACCTCCGCGTAGTTCGCGCCGCCGACGTAGGTGTTGCCGAGGAACGGACGGACCTCCTCGAAGCTCATCCGCACGGCCTGGGCCATGGGGATGAACTTGAAGTACAGGAAGAGCAGCAGGGCCGGGGCCAGGAAGAGCCACGGTGTCGCGGCCCGTCGCAGCCGCACCTTCGCCGGCGGGCCCGCACGGAGCGGACGCCGGGTGCCTGGACCCGGTGACGTCCGTGCCTCGGTCACCGTCATTCGCCCTTGGCCCCCTGCTTTTCGAGCTCGGCGTCCAGCTCGCCCGCCAGTTCGCCCATCGCCTTGCCCGCGTCGCGCGAGCATACGGAGACGACGCCGTTCAGGCCCTCGGACGACATCTGCCGGATGGTGGACCAGTTGGGCAGGGCCGGCGCGTTGCGGCCGGACGTGTTGTAGACCTCCTGGAAGGTCTCCCAGCGCGGGTCCTTGCGCTCGGCGGCCCCGTCGACCGTCGTGTTGACCGGCAGCCGGACGATGATGCCGCCGTTGTCGACGCCGAGACCGATCTTCTGGCCGGCCGGGGAGGCGGCGAACTCGGCGTACTCCTGCTGGCCCTTCTCGTTGTGGGAGCCGGCCATCATGTAGACGTTCTCGCCCTCCGCCAGGACGGCCTCGCCGCCGGCGCCCGGCGGCGGCGCGATCACCTCGTACTTGTCCTTGCCGAGCGACCCGTCGAAGCGCGGCAGCATGTAGGGGCCGGTCAGGTAGATGCCGCCCTTGCCGCTCTCGAAGAAGGTGTGCGTGGCCGAGGAGTCGGCGGTACTGGCGCCCGGCTGCGCGACCTTGGAGTCGCAGAACATCGCCTGGAGCTTCTCGACCGCCTCGACCGACGCGGGCTCGTCGATCGCGGATGCGTAGCCCTTGCCCTGTTCCTTGACGAAGTCGCCGCCCTCGGACCACAGCATGGTCGAGAACCACCAGGTCAGATAGCCACGGGTGGTGCTCCCGGGGATGACCATGCCGGCGGTGTCGTTCTTGCCGTTGCCGTCCGGATCGTCCTCGGTGAACTTCACCGCCAGTTCGGTGAGTTCGTCCCAGGTCTTGGGAACGTCGGCGCCCACGGCCTCCCGCCAGTCCTTGCGCACCAGCAGTGCGAAGGCCTGCGAGTTGAAGGGCACGCCGTAGTACTTGCCGTCGTAGCCCTGGGCGGCCTCCCAGGCGCGGTCGGCGAGATCGGCGCTCCCGGCCACACCGTCGCGGTCGACCTCGCGGACCAGCCCCTGGGTCACCAAGTTGCCCAGCTGGCCCGTGTCGTTGATGACGATGTCCGGCAGGTTCTTCTGCGCGGTGCGCTGCTGAAGCTTGGTCTCGAAGTCCGTCACACCGACGGCGACCAGCTTCGCCTCGATGCCGCTCTCCTTGGTGAAGGCCTTGGTGAGGGCCTCGGCCGACTCCGCGGAGGGACTCCCGGCGTCCTGCCGGATCCAGACCTCCAAGGGCTGGGAGTCGTCCTGCTGGGCTGTGCCCCCCGAGGAACAAGCGGTGACGGTGGCAGCGGTCACGGCAAGAACGGCGGCGAGAACGCCGGCTTGCCGCCCTCCTCTTGGCTTGCGGAGTTGCTTGGACACGAGTGGCTCCGTCCAGTGCGTGCGGGCGAGGTGACCGGACTCTACGCACAGACAACCCACTCCATCAAGACAGTGAACAGCATTTATATACGTGAACCATGAGGGGGTGATCGGTGAGCAATCGGTCGTGCCGGTGGGGGTGCGAGAGGTGGCGCGAGCAGTGGTGCCACCGGGACGGCACGGTCCGATCGGAAGCCCTGTACGGCACCATGGGGCGTATGGGCGACAACCGGATCGTGAATACCCACCAGGCCGAGGCGTGGAACGGATACGAGGGCCGGCACTGGGCCGACCACCAGGCGCGCTACGACGCCCTCAACGACCCCGCCAACACCCCGCTCCTGAACGCCGCACGTCTCCAGGACACGGACGGCGTGCTCGGCATCGGCTGAGGCGACGGACACCTGACCAGGCTGGCCGCCCGCACCGCGGCGCACGCCCTCGGCGTCGACCTGTCCGCGCCCATTACGCGGTGAACGCCTCGTTCCGAGTCCTCACCCCGGAACCGTCAGGAACCGGGCATCAGGCACGGTCGCCGTCACGGTTGAGGCCGCGGGCGTGTGCGAAGCGGGTCAGCCCGTCGGCGAGATCGATCAGCGGGGCGGGGTAGTCCAGGGCGGCGCGCCGGTCCTCCGGCAGTCGCCAGGGCTCGTGCACGTTCCGCTCGTCCACGTCTTTCAGTTCGGGTACCCAGCGCCGTACGTAGGCGCCGCTCGGGTCGTAACGCCGGCCCTGGCGCACGGGGTTGAGGACGCGGTTCGGGCGGGTGTCGGTGCCGGTGCCGGCGACCCACTGCCAGTTGAGCTGGTTGTTGACGAGGTCGCCGTCCACCAGCAGGTCCAGGAAGTGCCGGGCGCCGACCCGCCAGTCCACGTACAGCGTCTTGGCCAGGAAGCTCGCGGCCAGCAGCCGTGCCCGGTTGTGCATCCAGCCCTCGTGGAGCAGTTGGCGCATCGCCGCGTCGACGACCGGATAGCCGGTACGGCCCTCCCGCCACGCGGCGATGTCCTCGGCCGCCTCGTCCTCGGTCCGCCACCGGTCGTGCCGGGGGCGGTAGTCCCGCCGGGACGCCTCGGGCCGCGCCGCCAGCACCTGGTGGTGGAAGTCGCGCCAGCACAACTGGCGCACGAACGCCTCCGCCCCGGCTCCACCCCGCGAGCGGGCCCGCTGGACGAGTTCCACCGGCGAGAGGGCCCCGAAGTGGAGGTAGGGCGAGAGCCGGGAGGTCGCGTCGCCCGCCAGATCGTCGTGCCCCTCCTCGTACGCCGGCATCCGGGACCGGGCCCACCGGGCGAACCGTTCGCGCCCTTGCGTCTCGCCCCCGGCGGGGAGGCCGGGCGAGAGGCCGGACATGCCGTCACGGGAGGGCAGCGGCTCGCCGCGCACCGCGTCGGGGACCCGCACGGTGCACGGCGCCGGGCAGGTTCCCCGCAGCTGCTCCTGCGACCAGCGGCGGAAGTAGGGGGTGAACACGGCGTAGTGGTCGGACCCGGCGGGCGTCACGGCCCCGGCGGCGACGGCGGTGATCACGGCGTCGTGCACCCGCAGCGCCACCCCGCGCCCGCCGAGGTCCTCCCGCAGCCGCTCCTCCCGCCGCTGGGCGTAGCCGCTGACGCCCGCCGCCATGTGCACCTCCGCGGCCCCGCACTCCGCGGCGACCGCGCCGACCTCCCGGACAACCGGCCCCGTACGCACGACGAGCCGGCCGCCGCGCCGGCGCAGCGAGGCGTCGAGATCCCGCAGACAGTCGGCGAGGAAGGCGGCACGGTTCGGCGCGTCGAAGCCGGCCGCGTGGACACCTGGGTCGCGTACGAACAGCGGCACCACCTCGTCGGCCGCCGCGAGCGCGGCGCGCAGCGGTGGATGGTCGTGCAGACGCAGATCCGAGGTGAACAGGACGACCGCGACGGTCATGGGGCTACTCCTGGTCGTGCATGAGGCATTGCTTGCTTTCTCGCCGTCTCTTCGGGCTGTTCCCGGCACGCGGATGCGGAGCCGGGCACACTGCCGCCGGGCAGGCCACCGTCACCCGCGTCACCCGCGTCACCCGCGTCACCCGCGTCACCCGCGTCACCCGCGTCACCCGCGGCGCAGGCGCCGTGCGCGCCGTACGTGTCGTGCGGACTCATGGCTTTCGCGGCGGCCCGCGCGTGCATCGGCCCCGTGCGCGCTCATGCCCTTCGCGGCCGCCTGGGTGATGTTGCGGGCCATGCCGCCGAAGACGACGGCGTGGAACGGGGCGACGGACCACCAGTAGGCATGGCCCGGCAGCCCGCGCGGGTGGAACAGGGCACGTTGCCGGTAATGAGTGCGGCCCTCGTCGTCCGTGCCGGCGTACATCTCCAGCCATGCGAGGCCCGGCAGCCGCATCTCGGCCCGCAGTCGCAGCAGCCGGCCGGGCTCGATCTCCTCGACCCGCCAGAAGTCCAGCGAGTCACCGACCCGCAGCCGCTCGGCGTCACGCCGCCCGCGCCGCAGGCCGACACCGCCGACGAACCGGTCCAGCCAGCCCCGTACCGCCCAGGCCAGCGGGAAGGAGTACCAGCCGTTGTCCCCGCCGATGCCCTCGATCACCTTCCACAGCGATTCCACGGACGCCTCGACCGGCATCCGGCGCTCATCGCGGTAGAGGCTCCCGCCGGCCCAGTCGGGGTCGGTGGGCAGCGGATCGCTGGGCGCGCCCGGCACGCTCGCGGACGACCAGCGCGTGGCGACCTGCGCCTCCCGCACCCTCCGCAACGCGAGGGTCAGTGCTTCGTCGAACGGCAGTGGACTTCCTGGTGCGTCGGGCACGTACCGGGCGATGTCGTGCTCGTGGCAGACGACCTCGTGGCGCAGCGATTCCGTCAACGGCCGGGCCAGGGAGGCGGGTACGGGGGTGACGAGCCCGATCCAGTGGCTGGACAGGCTCGGGGTGAGCACCGGCACCGTCACGACGAGCCGCCGCCGCAGTCCGGCGACGACGGCGTACCGCCGCATCATCTCCCGGTAGGTGAGGACGTCCGGCCCGCCGATGTCGAACGCCCGGTCGACATCGGCGGGCATGCCGGCCGAGCCCACCAGGTACCGCAGCACATCGCGTACCGCGACCGGCTGGATCCGGGTGTGCACCCAGCTGGGGGTCACCATGACCGGCAGCCGCTCGGTGAGATAGCGCAGCATCTCGAACGACGCCGACCCCGAACCGATGACGACCGCGGCCCGCAGCACGGTGGCGGGCACCGGCCCGTCGAGGAAGATCCGCCCGACCTCGGCGCGGGAGCGCAGATGCGGGGACAGGGACCGCTCCGGGACACCGCGCGGGGTCAGCCCGCCCAGGTAGACGATGCGCCGTACGCCGGCGGCCCGGGCCTCTTCCGCGAAGGTCCGGGCCGCCTGCCGGTCCGTCTCCTCGAACCCGGAGCCGGTCCCGAGGGCGTGCACCAGGTAGTAGGCGACGTCGATCCCGCGCAGGGCCGCGGCGACCGAACCGGGGTCGGTGACGTCACCCCGGACCGTCTCGACGTCACCCGCCCAGGGATGGTCGCGGAGCTTGCGGGGGGTGCGGGCGAGGCACCGCACCCGGTGGCCGGCCCGCAGCAGCTCCGGTACGAGGCGCCCGCCGATGTATCCGGAGGCGCCGGTGACCAGGCAGTGCAGCCGCTCGGCGCCGCCCCCGTCCCGCTGTCCGTCCGGACCCGCGTCCCGCTGTCCGTCCGAGCCCGCGTCCCGCTGTCCGTCCGAGCCCGCGTTCATCCCCGCGTCGGTGCCCATGTCCGTCTCCTCCGCGCTCGCCCGAGGCCGCTTTCCTCTTCCTCTCGTCCGATCATGGCGGCAGCGCGGTGCCCGCGCCCGTTCAGCCGGGCCGGGAACTGGGCCCGGACCCGGCGTCGGAGGCGGGACCGGAACCGGACCCGGAGTCGGCACCGGCCCCCGCATCGCCCTTGCGGGCCAGGACGCTCGGCCATCACGCCCGCGGACCGATGTCGATCACGAGCGCGGGTACCAGGAGCGAGCGGACCACGAGGGTGTCGAGCAGGACGCCGAGGGTCACGATGAACGCGATCTGGACCAGGAAGGCCAGGGGAATCAGCATCAGGGCCGCGAACGTCGCCGCGAGGACGACACCGGCCGAGGTGATGACCCCGCCGGTCGTGGTGAGCCCGCGCAGCACGCCCTGCCGACTGCCGTGGGTGAGGGCCGTCTCCCGTACCAGTGCGATGCCGCAGAGCCCGCAAAGCGGACCGTCGACCCGCTGCCACCGCATGACGAAGAGGAATCCTTCAGGGCCGGGATCGCCCCCGGATGACGCGATACGTGGTTCAGCGGCGACGCCACCGCGCTCTCAATGGTCCTGTCCCAGGGACCCCGACCCCGCGCCTTCACTCATAGTAGAATGACGAGTACGCTCCGCGGTCGCAGGTCTGCGGGCACACAGGGGAAGAGCGTGCGCCGGATTGACGTACCCAGACGTCAGACGGTCGAACCGTCCGGTACCCGGGTTCCGTCCGGTCACACGAGTACGTGATCGACGAAGCACCAGCGCCAGTTCTCCCCGGGCTCATGGGTCCGCATCACGGGGTGGCCCGTTTCCCGGTGGTGCCCCGTCGCGTGCCGGCCCAGCGACGAGTCGCAGCAGCCGACGTGACCGCAGCTGAGACACAGGCGCAACTGCACCGGATCCGTGCCGTCCCGCAGACACTCCGGACACGTCTCGGTGAGTGGGACGGGTTCCGGGAGCGGCAGCGCGTCGGCGTGCGTGCACTGTTTCATGATGGCCAGATTACGACGGCTGCACGGGTCACTGCGCGGAGATTCGAGGGTGGGCACGACATGGACGTGATGCCGCTGCTGTTGCTGGTGGCGGGCAGTGCCGCGATCTCCGCCGCCGCCAGACGCACTCCGGTGCCGGCCCCGCTGCTGGTGGTCGCCGCCGGTCTCGCGGTCAGCTACGTCCCCGGCGTGCCCGTCTACACGCTCGACCCGCACATCGTCCTTCCGCTCGTCCTGCCCCCGCTGCTGTACACGGCTGCCACCGACAGCTCCTACCTCGGTCTGCGGGCGCAGCTGCGGCCGGTCGCGCTGCTGTCGGTGGGGTACGTACTGTTCGCGACCTTCGTCGTCGGCTGGACCCTGTACCTGCTCGTGCCGGGCCTGTCGCTCACCGCGGCTCTGGTGTTCGGTGCCGTGGTGGCCCCGCCGGACGCGGTCGCGGCGACGGCGGTGGCGCGCCGGGTCGGACTGCCGTCCCGGATCACCACGATCCTCCAGGGCGAGTCCCTGCTGAACGACGCCACCGCTATCACCGCGTTCCGGGTGGCCGTGGCGGCGGCCGTCGGCGAGGGCGCGACCTGGGCCGGGGGGATCGGCGAGTTCCTGCTCGCGGCGTTCGGCGGCCTCGCGTTCGGCCTGGTGCTGATGGTTCCGCTGCACTGGCTGCGCACCCACGTGAAGGAGGCGCTGCTGCAGAACACGCTCTCCCTGCTGATCCCGTTCGTCGCCTACGCCGCCGCCGAGCAGGTGCACGCCTCCGGGGTCATCGCGGTCGTGGTCGTCGCGCTCTATCTGGGACACCGCGCGTGGGAGGTCGATTTCGCCACCCGGCTCCAGGAGGAGGCGGTGTGGAGGATGGTCGCGTTCGTCCTGGAGGCCGCGGTGTTCGCGCTCATCGGACTGCAACTGCCGATCGTCCTCAAGGGGCTCGGGGAGTATGCGGGTGCCGAGGCCGCCTGGTACGCGCTGGCCGTCTTCGCGGTGGTCGTCGCCGCGCGGTTCGTGTGGGTGTACCCGGCGGCCTTTCTGCCACCGCTGCTGTCGGCGCGGATCCGGGAACGCGAGGGGAGACTCGGCTGGAAGTCGCCGTTCGTCATCGCATGGGCCGGCATGCGCGGCGTGGTCTCGCTGGCCATCGCCTTCTCGATCCCGCTCACCGCAGACCTCCCGCAGCGCAACCTGCTGCTCTTCCTGACCTTCACCACGGTCATCGGCACGCTGGTGGTGCAGGGTCTGACACTGCCCCCGCTGATCCATCTGCTGAAGATCCCCGGGCGCGACATCCAGGCCGAGACCCTCGCGGAGGCCAACGCCCAGGCGCAGGCCTCGCGGGTCGCCGAACAGCGGCTGGACGAGCTCCTGTCCGACGAGCGCAACGCTCTTCCGGCCCCGCTCGCCGACCGTCTGCGCATCGTCCTGGAGCGCCGCCGCAACGCCGTCTGGGAACGTCTGGGCCAGGCCAACCCGGTCACCGGGGAGTCCGTGGACGACACCTACCGGCGGCTGTCGCGGGAGATGATCAGCGCGGAGCGTGACGTGTTCGTCAGACTCCGCGACGCCCGCTACCTCGACGACGAGATGCTGCGTACCTTGCTGCGGCGGCTGGACCTGGAGGAGGCGGCGGCGTATCGGGAGACGGCATAGAACGGTTCCCCGTGCTCACGGGAAGGGGCGCCCGGTGACGACGGCGGCGACCGTGCTTCCGCGGTGAGCGAGCCCGGTGATCACTGGCCCACGCGGCCGTCGATCCGCTCGCGCAGGAGGTCGGCGTGGCCGCAGTGCCGCGCGTACTCCGCGATCTGCGCCACCAGGACATCGCGAAGCTGCACGGCCCCCACCGGGTTCGGGACCGAGGTCGGAGAAACCGGCGCTCCGGGTGCCGAGTTCGGTGACGCCTGCCAGGAATCGGCCGGTGAGTTCCACCTCGGTCCGCCATTGCCGCCAGGCGTCCTCCACGACCGCCGGGTCGGCGCGTCCGTGACACGCGTCCGCCGGTCACGATCCAGGTGTTTGCTCGCTTCTACCGGGCTGAGGGCGACTTGTCGGTCGTCGCAGTACGGCGGCGGGTCAGCACGCGCGTGGTGCTGCCGTCATCCTCTTCGATGTCCCGGACATGCTCGAAACCGATTCTGTCCAGCAGCATCAGGGAGGATTCGTTCGGTGCGGCTACGGTGGCATGCACCGTGGTCAGTCCGAGGCTGTCGAAGCCGTGGGCGACGATCGCTTCTGCCAGCTCGGTCCCCAGGCCGGACCCCCATGCCGTGGGCGCCAGAGCGTAGATGATCTCGTGGCCTCCGACGACGTCGGTCGGCTTGATCTCGGCATGCCCGACCAGGAGCCCGTCGCGACGAACGGCCCAGACATCGAACAGATCCCGTGCATAGACGTTCGTGAAGATCCGCCCGAACAGTGCCCGGTCCGCTGCTTCGGAAGCAGGGCCGTCACCCATCCACTGCGACACCCTCGTGTCCTGGAACAGAGCGACGAAGTCCTCTTCGTCCTCGGGTACGTACGGCTCCAGGAGCAGCCGCTCGGTGCGCAGAGTAGGAGTCACGGACGACGACGCTACCCACGCGGCTTCCAAGCCGGCAAACCACTTTCGCCTGAGCGGACACCCCCCGACCCGTCGCCGTGCCGCCCCTCGCCCATCGCCCGATGCCGCAGGCCGAGTCGCCGCAGTCGACGCAGAAAGCGTTGCGCCAAGGCACGGCCCGGAGCCTCCCGCCGGTTTCGGGGCAGACGGGAGCGGTCGTCGAGAGGACACCCCACGGCGGTCTAACGGCCGACGGTGCTCCAATCGGTGAGGGCGGGCGGAGTCGAGCGGCCCGCAGCGTGCTCGCGCAGGCGCCGGGTCAGTTCCGGCAGGTCGTACGCCGGAAAGCTCACTTGGAGCAGCTGCGGACGAAACCGTGATGGCAGCTCCTCATGGAACATCGCCGCGTCCATCGGTTTGACCTCCACGGCCCATGCGTCCGGAGCCGCCCAGTGCGTCATCCGGACGTAGAACGCGTTCCGGGGGCCGGAGTTCGCCACGGCCGAGAGGAAGGCGAGGCCGCTGTCGACCGGGAAGTCGATGAGCATCCAGCCATGCCTGGACTTCACCCACTCCGCCATGTGCGGCAGTTTCTCCGGCCAGTCCGTTGCCGTTGCCCCGCACCTCCCATTCCTCCGGGAGCCCGGATCCCGGAGGCAGGAGCACCAGGAGTGCTCCGAGCTTCTCCTCCGAGGCTCGTCGTTGGCTGCTGTTGAGCGGCTTCGGACGGCCCAGCCGTGGACCACGTGAACAGCGTCAGCCGGCGGAAGCGGCGGGAGGCCGTCTCGGTGTGGATACCGGTGCTCGTGAGGTCCGGTCCTGGCAGGAGAAAACGGCAAGACGACCGTCGCCCACCATGCCTTCCTTCTCCATGGGCAGCAGATGCGGCCTCGGGTCGGCAGGAAAGAGGTCAGTGGATGATCGGGGACACAGGAGGGGCGGTGCTACGAAGGGCATGTACGGCTGTTTGCGCTGCTCGCTCCACCGTGGAGATGCCGTGAGACATGCTCGGGCTGCCGTGAGAGAGGACGACGATGTAGAACGTGCTCCCGTGTGCTTTGACTCGCCCCATGCTGTTGATTGCCCAGCGTTGCGACTGGGAGCGCTGCAGCCAGCCGTTCTTGAGCTGCCAACGGCTGCCTTCCGCAGACACCCCCCAGGCCTGGTCGGCGTCGATCCGGCCCATGAAGGTCTGGATCAGGTGGCGTGAGGCTTCGCTGAGCGGTGAATGGTCGGTGAACACGGCGGTCAACAGGGTTAGTTGGTCTGCCGCGGTGGTGCGGGTGAGGCCCCAGTAGGCACCTGGTCCTGCTTGGGTGGAGGTCAGCCCCAGGGCCTTGTTGGCGTCAGCGAGTCCTGGGCCGCCGCCGATACGTTGCCACAGGGCACTTGCGGAGTCGTTGTCGCTGCTCTGGATCATTGAGGCGGCGGTGGATGTCTCCCACGGGGTGAGCGACTGTCTTTCGCGCTGGGCACGCAGCAGCAGTGCCGCCAGGATATTTACCTTCACCACGCTCGCGGTGATGTGTGTTTGTGAGCCGTACACCGTCCGTCGGCCGGTCCTGGGCTCCAGAACGGCGACCGACACCTGAGTGCCGCTCTGTTTCCGAATCGGTTCGAGCAAACGAGTGAGCGCGTTGTTCACATCCGTCGGGGCCGGCGTCCGCGCGTCGGGGAGGCCTGGCGGCGCTTGGGCCGGCTTGCTGTTTGCCGGCGTCAAAGGTGCCTGGTTCTGTGCCAGGGGGCGTCCGACCCGGGCACCGGTTGTGGTGTGACCGGCAGTGAAGCAGCCCGTGAGCAGCATGCCCGCTGCTGAGCATGCCAGCACCAGCTGTATCCGCTCCCGCCGCGCGCAGGCCTTGTCGTGTCGGCTCGGGCCGGGCGGGACAGGCTGGTGCCCCATTCCGTGGGGTGGACAGGCAGCATGATTCGGATTCATCGGGAACCTCAATCGCACAAGCGGGAGACAGCCGGAGGGAGAACCACGCCCACAGTCTTTTCCGGGGTGAGGCGCGCCGCATCCCGGGACGGTTTCCCCCTAAAGGCGTAACACGCTCACGGCAGACGCCACCTGACGGCCCCTTGGAAATGAAGCGAAGACCCGTCTCTCGCGGCCCTGTGCACCTGCCCCGCGCCGCCATGTCGTGCGACGCGCCACCCCCTGGCCCCCGGGTGCGGTGGCCTATCCACGTCACTCTTCCCGGTGAGCGCCTTGCAGCGTTTGGGGGAGTTGCGCGGCGTGGCTGTGGGTGTCATCGAGGTTGGTCTGGGCGTGGAGTACGTCGGCTGTCTCAGTGCCGGTGAGGGATGCTGTGCAATGCGGGGTGCCTCGCTGCACCCTCACCGGCCTCAGCCGCGCTGCCGTCGTGTGTCGTCGTGTGTCGCCGACCAGAATTAGCCGCGGCGGTCGGCCCGTGGCGGCGGCTTCGGAGTCCTCAGCTTGGGAAGCTGCGACCATGTGGGCCGAATCAGCCCCTGAACTGGGCGAACGGTTGGGGCGCGGCCTTGGCGGTGATACCTGGCTTCACCGTGATTTACCGCTGTTCCCCGCCCGTTTTGGTGCGGCTGTGGTGCGGGGCTGACTGGCCAAAGCTACTCGTCGACGCCCAGATCGGCGCGCATGGACTGCTTCAGTACCCCCAGGTAAGGCCAGACCTCGTCGTGGAGTTCACCCTCCAGCGTCGCCAGTTCCTCCGCGTATGTGGAGGGTGCCGCTCCGTACTTCCTGAGCTTGCCGTACGCGGCGTTCAAACGCTTCTTTGCCGTGCCGGAGGCGCGCAACACCGCGTCCGGAACAACCATCTGGGATTCCGCGTAGCTGTCCCGATAGGCCAGCCTGCCCGCCTCCAGATTCTTCAGGGACGTGTCAACTTCCTCGCTGCGTTGAAGCGAGTAGAGATAGTTGGTCATCGCCGTCAGGTACTGGCGTGAGGCAGTGTTCAGTGTGATGTAGCAGGTGCGCCGCCGTTCAAGGCTCTCGCGCTGCCATTGTCTGGCCTGCTCCGCCCGGAGCAACTCCTCGGCATGACCGCGTTCCTCGCGCCGCTGTTCAGCGGCGGCCTGGAGCTCCATGCGCTTGGTGCGGTCCGCGCGGTTCTGTGTCAGCAGCGCGGCTCCCAGCGTTCCTGCCACACCTACCATGGCGATCAACAACCCCGCCCAACTGGCGCCCATGATGCCCCCTTCGTGAAGTCGGAAGGACTCGCCCCACGGCAGGTACTCCCCCCGGTACGCCTCTGCGGAACCCTCGGACTTTTCTAGGCTGTTGCCGGGAGCCCTGAAGCAGGGGCCCGCCCATTATGCCGGGGCACACGAACCCTGCATGATCCGAATGAAAGACCCTAACTGCCATTCATAGCGGGCCCGTTGTCAGTGTCTGCGGCTATGGTCTCAAGCGCGCGGTCGGCTTCCAGGGGTTCCAGCTCTGGAGGGAATGGTTGCATCCCCGGCCTGTCTGGGGGCGGTCCGGAAACACGTCCGGGACCTAACTGACGGTCGGGCTTCGTTGATGGCCAGGAGAAAACCTGCCAGCGCCGGCCGCGCGCCACCTCTTGCACGGGCCGAGGGCAGCCTCAGTGAGACTGACTCCCGCCCTCTTCTGTCGGCATCCGCCCTGGTCACGTACGGATTTTCGTAGGTGATCCGGCGAGTGCCCCCGGCAGGATTCGAACCTGCGCACACGGCTCGGGGCCCTTGTCGTCGCCTGCGCCCTTGCTGCAGGGGTCAGGACTTTGTGGGGAGGGAGCCGTCCATGTAGGACGAATAGAACTCCTGGTATGCGCGACGGTTGTGCAGCGGTGGGAGCCCAGCGGCCACGCTCATGTACCAGACGGCCTCCACCATGAGGCTGGCGGCTTCGTACCACTGCTCGTCTCCGCTGAACCTGACGGCAGATGCGGTGGCCATCGCGCGCGCGGCATGACGAGCGGCCATGGCAAGGCGTGTCTCGGGACCGGTAAGGGAGATGGTGGTCTCGTAGGTGAAGGGGGCGCGGCCACGGGTGCGAATCACGTCGGAGCACCACAGCGGGTCTGCGCCGAGGACGTCGAGTGCGGCGCGTGCGAGTGGCCGGCAGTCATGGACAGTTCCAGCCTTGGACAGGGCAATGAACGCGGCGTGATACACCTCCGCATCCGTGTCGAAGGAGTGCGTCTCGAACCCTGCACGGTGCAGCGCAGCCTCGGCTGCATCCCCGCACACAGTGCTCGCCCTCGCCCCCCGCGCGTAGTCGGTGTCGTAGTAGGTGTTCTCGATCGCGCCGTACGCCTCGTACCAGGCGCCGACCTCCGCGCAGACTGTCTGTAAGCACTTGTTTTGGCTCCAGTGCACGGAGTTCTTTTGGCTCCACTCACCGGTTGGAGGGGGCGTTTATTGGTGTGATTCACGCCCTTGTAGCAAGGTGATTTGGCCCCACTTCGAACGAGTGGTTCCGCTGGCCGAGACCGGGGGTCGGCGCGGTAGTTTTGGAGCCTCGGCCAGACCTCCGTCAGCGTGCCCCCGACAGGTGCGTGGAGGCTGCCGACCCGACTCGACTCAGGTTGCGGGCCGCCCAGTGCCCGTGGCGGCTGGACGAGAACGGGCGATGGTCCGGTCGGCACTGGGACTTGGCGGCCGGGCCCAACGCGGCTGCGGCCGGCGTCCCGTGAGGGAGGCCGGCCGCAGCTGTCGTTCGAGGTCAGCGGCGTCGTTTCTTCTGACTCTGGGCGAAGCGGTAGGAGTCGGTGCCGGTCTCGACGATGTGTGCGTTGAAGGTGACGCGGTCGACGATCGCGGTGCAGAGTCGGGGGTCGGTGAAGGTCTGCTTCCACTCGGAGAACGGAGCATTCGACGCGATGGCGATAGCCCTGCGTTCTTCGCGCTCGGTGAAGATCTGGAACAGCAGTTTGGCTCCGGCCTTGTCGAGGTCGAGATATCCGAACTCGTCCAGACAGAGCAGGTCAACGCGTCCGTAGCGGGCGATGGTGCGGGCCAGCTTCTTCTCGTCGGCGGCTTCCGCGAGCTCGTTGACCAGGTTGACCGTGGTCGTGTAGCGGACCTTGAGTCCGGCCTCGGCCATGGCGGTGCCGATCCCGATGAGTAGGTGGGACTTGCCGGTGCCTGAGTCGCCGATCAGGCAGAGCGGCTGCCCGGCCTTGACTCAGGCCGGGTCCGACAGGGTGCCGACCAGTTCCGGTGTGACATTCGGGTTCTCGGTGAAATCGAAGTCCTCTAGTCGCTTGGGCCGGGGGAAGTTGGCGTCCCTGACCAGCCGCTGTTTGCGCCGTTCCTCACGTTCGGCGCACTCGGCTTCCAGCAGGTCAGCCAGGAAGTCCTTGTAACTGGACCGCTGACGCATCGCCTCGTCGGCCATCTCCCCGACCCGGCTGCGGATGGTGGGCAGGTGCAGGCTCCGGCATGCCTCGTCAATGGCCGTGTCCACGGCCTCCTCTGGTCCGACATCCCGGCGGGGCGGAGGGACGTGCTGGCGGGTGGGTGCAGCGGTCGTGCTCATGCAGTGCCTTTCGGTTGGCGGGTCAGGAGCTGGTCGTAGTGGCTCACAGTCGGCAGCGGGCGCTTGTCCTCGGGCAGTTGGGCTCTGCGGGCCGTCAGTGACACCACCCCGCTGGGCTCGGCCCACGGCGGCGGATCGTCCCCGTCGTCAAGATGCTCGGCCGGATCCGGTGCCTGCGCGGCGGCCTTGCGTGCCTCGACGGCCACGACGTCCGCGGTGGCGGCGCCCGCCCGGATCGCAGCCGCCATGCCCAGCTGGACCGCCTCGGCCGGCATGCGCCGATGCAGGAGCAGAACCTCGATCAGGGCCCTGGTCCCGGCCGCGTCTCCGTGCGCGGTGCGGGCCGCGGCCCAGAACGCCTCATGGACCTCGGTGAACGATCCTGTCTGCCGGGCGGTCGCCAGTGCCGTGGAGCCGGCCATGGCGCCCGGCTTGGCCAGCAGGATCTCCAGGTAGTGATCGAGTTCGTCGCGGAACTCGCCCCGCCGGGTCAGCCGCGGGTGACGGGCCGCGACCGTCCGCCGCTCGAACACCAGCAGTTCATTGCCCCGCAGCAGCACGCGCACGTTCTGCCCGATGAAACGGGCAGGCACCGAGTAGTGGCACTGGCGGACCGTGATCCGGCTGCTGCGGTCGACCTTCGGTGTCAGCGTGATGCCGCACTCGAACTCCTCGAACGGCAACGGCGCCAACTGGTCTGTCTCGATGGTGAAGTTGAAACCGATAGTGGTCAGCCTGCCGGACAGGATCCGGGCGTCCTCGGCCGCGTCGATCGCGGCGATCTTCTCGTTCAGCTCGCTCAGCGAGGCAACGTCGGGAACCGGGACGAGGTGCGTGCGGCGGAAGCGTCCGCCCTCGTGTTCGACTCCGCCCTTCTCGTGGGCGCCCTCCTGGCCGGGGATGCAGTAGAAGGCATCGAAGCCGTAGTGAGCGCGGAAAGTGAGCCACCGCTCGGACTCCACCCGGCTGCGGCCGGTGCAGATCCGGTTGACCGCCGGCTTCAGATTGTCGTAACGGATGTGCCGGGCCGGGACCCCGCCCAGCACGTTGAACGCCTCGACATGCCCCTCCATGAAGGACTCCTGGGCCTGCGAGGCATAGACCCGGTGGACGGCCTTGCCCGAGTACGACATCCGCAGCGTGAACAGGTGGCACTTGACCACCTCGCCCGCCAGCCGGACCCACACGTCGGCGAAGTCGACCTCCGCTTCCTCGCCGGGAAGATGCACCTGAGGAACCATCCCGTCCAAATGACGGTGGCCTTCCCGGGCCTCGGCCTCGATCTGCGGGCGGCGGACCAGGAGGTAGTCGCAGACCGTCGAATATGACGCCTGGTCGAAGCCGTAGTCCTGCGCGAGCCGCTGGTGGATTCGCCGGGCGGTGTGCTTCTGCTTGCGCGGCGCGGTGAGGTCCTCCCGCAGCATCGCGTCGATCCAGCCCTTGGCCGGGTCCAGAACCGTCGCCCGCGGCACCGGTTTCTTCCTCGGCGGCGGAACCGCCGAGTTGAGAGCTTGGCGCACCGTCCGCCGGTGCACTCCGTACTTCTCCCCGAGGGCCCGCTGCGACATCTCCGGATCGAGACGCCTGTCCCTCCGGATGGCGGCGAACAACTCAGCCCGCGACAAACTCACCCCGGCCTCCCGACACGACCGTGATCGACGCACACACCCTGCCGTCGCCGGACGGATGGAGCAGCGCATTCACTCCAAAGAGGGCACGGCGCCCGACATCGGAGCCAGTCACACCCGCTTAACTGACCGTTTCAGAATGAGGCTGTTATGGCCGAGGCAGTGGTGTGGAGCGCGCGATGCGGAATCCCACGTCGTCGATCCGGAACGTCGGGTGGCTGCGCCGCCGCACCGACGCCCGGCAGCTCCAGTGCTCGTCGGCCCATCCACCACCACGGAGCACCCGGTAGGTGCCATACACCTCGGCGTCGTAGACGTCCCAGCACCAGTCCCACACATTGCCCAGCATGTCGTGCAGCCCCCATGCGTTGGGCTGCCTGCCGCCGACAGCATGGATCCGCCCATCAGAGTTGCCTTGGTACCAGGCGACCTCGTCGAGCTGGCCGTACCGCGCGCCAGTGGTCCCCGCACGACAGGCGTGCTCCCATTCGGCCTCGGTCGGCAGCCGGTACCCGTCTGCGGAGGTGTCCCATTCGGCCGTCTCGTCGTCGACGCACAGGTCATACGCGGGCGTCAGCTCCTCGCGCCGGGACAAGGCGTTACAGAACTGGACCGCGTCCCACCACGAAACACCCTCAACCGGCAGCCGCTCGCCTTGGGTGCTACTCGGCCGTCGGCCGGTGATTAGTGCGTACCAAGACTGAGTGACCGGGAACGCCGACATCTGAAACGGCGCGACCTCGACCGGCCAATTCCTCTGCGTCCGCCGGTCCGACAGCGTCACCCGTCCCGACGGGACGGCAACCATCTCGTTTCCTGCCCCCGCGTCCACAATGGCCCACCCTACCGGCGTCTTCCCACCGCTCTACCGATCTCTCTGAGGGATCTGAGGAGGCAGCGGAGCCGTTGCGAGACCAGCGCCCAGCACCTCCGTCCGCTCAGCGGTGGGGCCAGATCAACTTCGTACGCCGTGGAGCCACTTCTCGTCCGTGCGGTGGAGCCCAAAGAAGCGCTTACAAACAGCTCCGGGTACTCGCCCTACCGCACCTCGGGCCTAGGAGTTGGCTCGAGACGCGCCGCCACGAGGTAGCGCACCCGCCGGGAGGCTGTGTCGGAGGTGTGTCGCGTGTATCGCAGATAGTGCGTGGACAGTGAGAGAGAGCAAGAAAGAGCGGGAGTCAGTGAGACTGACTCCCGCTCTCTCATGTCGGCATCCGCCCAGCTCAGCGCTTGATTCTTGCTGGCTGTGTGGCGAGTGCCCCCGGCAGGATTCGAACCTGCGCACACGGCTCCGGAGGCCCCGTGTGACTCCTGCGTTTTAGTAGGTCAGGCGGGCGCAAGCTGTAGGCCGTACGTCGCTGGTCCACAGATAGGCCGCGGAGAGCACGACGAATACCAAGGCTGCCGCTAACCAAGATCACAGAAGCGTACCCTTTCCAAGCCTGGAGGTGGGCCGCTGGGCGGCGTCCAGACTCGTTCACCTGCGTACATGCTCGGATCATTGGGAGTGATCGTTGGGTTTGCCGCACTGCCGGGGACGGGTCTGTGCTGCGGTGGTGAGACTGAGACGGTCCGGCCAGAGTTGAGTCACCTCGTAGTGGTGTGACCTCATGATTCGCAGGCGTATGCAACGTCTTTCCCCCGTCGCTGTGGGCTCTTCCACCACCGCAAGAGCGGGGCAAGGTACGTCAGTCGTCTCCCGCTGTCCCTTGACATGTGGGCCTGTTGATGTCAGCCGGGCGCCCAGCACTGCAGATGCTGCCTGCGGCGTCAGTGAGCTCAGGTACGCTGCGCTCCGTGATTACCGGTGAGCTTAAGAGCAAGATTGACCGTGTCTGGGACGCCTTCTGGTCAGGTGGCATCTCCAACCCGTTGGAGGTCATCGAGCAGATCACTTACCTGATGTTCATCCGGCGTCTGGATGACATCCAGATCGCCAAGGAGCGGAAGGCCGCCCGCACTGGCAAGCCGATCGAGAACCCGGTCTTCACCGAGGACACCCAGCTCCTCCGGTGGTCCCGCTTCACCAACGAGGCACCGGATAGCATGCTGGAGATCGTCGCCAATGGGGTTTTCCCGTTCCTACGGGGGTTGGGGGGCGAGGAGTCGACGTATTCACACCACATGAAGGATGCCCGGTTCACAATCCAGAACCCTGCTCTCCTGGCGAAGGTCGTCGACATGCTCCAGGGCATCCCCCTCGCCCAGCGGGACACCAAGGGCGACCTGTATGAGTACATGCTCAGCAAGATCGCCACTGCCGGACAGAACGGCCAGTTCCGCACCCCGCGTCATATCATCCAGCTCATGGTCGAGATGACGGCGCCGGGCCCGGAGGACGAGATCTGCGACCCGGCCTGCGGAACCGCGGGCTTCTTGGTGGCCTCCGCTGCATATGTAAGCCGCACCCACAACGATGCGTTGATGGGAGCTGAGCAGCGGCAGCACTTTAACAACAGCATGTTCCACGGCTTCGACTTCGACAGCACCATGCTGCGGATCGGCAGCATGAACATGCTGCTGCATGACGTGGAGAACCCGGACATCCGCTTCCGGGACTCGCTGGCGGAGAGCGCAGCCGCCGAGGCCGACAAGTACTCGCTGATCCTCGCCAACCCACCCTTCGCCGGCAGTCTCGACTATGAGGCGACAGCGAAGGACCTGCAACGGATCGTCAAGACGAAAAAGACCGAGCTGCTGTTCTTGGCTCTGTTCCTGCGGCTGCTCAAGCCAGGCGGCCGAGCGGCTGTCATCGTCCCGGAGGGCGTGTTGTTCGGCGCGTCGAAGGCGCACAAGGAGCTTCGCCGAATGTTGGTCGAGGAGCACAAGCTGGACGCTGTAGTCAAGCTCCCAAGCGGCGTATTCAAGCCGTATGCGGGTGTGTCCACGGCGATTCTATTCTTCACGCGGACGGACAGCGGCGGCACGGATGACGTGTGGTTTTACGAGGTCATGGCAGATGGCTGGAGCCTCGACGACAAGCGGTCGCCGCTGCTGACCGAGGACAAGCTCGGGGCCGCACTGGTGGGTGCGCCGCTGGACGCAGTGGAGCACGTAAAGAACAATTTGCCGGATGTGCTGGCACGTTGGGCGCAGCGGAACGGAAGCGAGCGTGACCGCAAGCGAACTGAACAGAGCTTCTGCGTCCCGAAGGCGGACATCGCAGCGCAGGGGTACGACCTGAGCCTGAACCGTTACAAGGAAATCGTCCACGAGGAGATCGCGCACCGTGCCCCGGTCGAGATCATAAACGAGCTGGCACAGATCGAAACTGAAATCCAGCAGGGAATGTCGGAGCTGAAGGGACTGCTGGGATGATGTCGCAGTACTCCACCCTGGGTGAAGTGGCCAGGTTCACGAATGGCGCCGCCTTCAAGTCGTCCGAATGGAGCGAGGACGGCTCCCGGATCATTCGCATTCAGAATCTTACCGATTCCAAGAAGCCGTTCAACCGTACGCGCCGACCCACCCCCTCGAGCATCCAAGTTCATCCGGGAGATCTGCTGGTTTCATGGTCGGCCACCCTTGGAGTATTCGAATGGCAAGGGCCGGATGTGGCTGTCCTGAATCAGCACATCTTTCGGGTAGAGCCAGATTATTCCAAGGTCGATAAACTGTATCTAAGATACGCACTTGTACGCGTCCTTGATCAAGCGCAGCGCCATCTACATGGCGCCACTATGAAGCACGTCAACAAGGGCGACTTGCTGGCTACAAGATTCTTCGCTCCTAACCTCTCAGAGCAGCGGCGAATCGCAGAGGTGCTGGGGCGGATCGATGCGCTGCGCGCTAAGCGTCGGAAGGCCATGGCCCTTCTCGATGATCTCACTCAGTCCATCTTCACCGACATGTTCGGAGAGCCAATCGCAAACCCGCACTGCCTGCGTGAATCCACCGTGGAAGAGATCGCCGAGAAGGTGACCGATGGAGAGCACTTGACGCCTAAGAGGGAATCGGAAGGAATTAAGCTGCTATCTGCTCGCAATGTGAGAAGCGGGCACCTTGATTTTGGAAATGTCGACTACGTAGGGGTCGACGAATACGAGCGAATCAAGAGACGATGCGACCCTCGTCGCGGAGATGTACTCATTTCCTGTTCGGGGACTATTGGGCGAGTTGCGCCAGTCGAGACCGATGAACCGTTCACTCTAGTTCGAAGTGTAGCTCTGATCAGACCAAAGAGGGATGTAATCACCACCGGTTATCTTGCCGGCCTTCTCCAGACATCGGCCCTCAAGGCGCGCATGCTACAGCGGGCAAATGCGTCAAGTCAGGCAAATCTATTCCAAGGGCAAATCAAAGCGCTTCCCGTCCTTCTTCCGCCACTCGAAATGCAGAAGGAGTTTGACCAGCGAATCAATCAACTTGCCCGGCTTAAGTCCTCACACCAAACGCATCTCGCCGAACTCGACGCCCTCTTCGATTCCGCGCAACACCGCGCTTTCAGTGGGGAGTTGTGGGACGATTCGCTCACGTAAGCCGTGCCGCCAGCCGTAACCGTCACCCCGGGGAAGGTCACTTCGTGAGCAACTTTGTGTTCCTGCAGGCCGAGTGGCCTGAGCTCCATGACGAGACCACGAGGGCCGAACGGATCGCGTTTGCGGACCCGCGCGCGTCGTGCTTTTACGCGCGGCGCGCGCTGGAGGTCGCGGTGACGTGGCTGTATCGGGCGGACAGCACGCTTCGGCCGCCCTACAAGAACGACCTGGCGGCAATGATCGCTGAGCCGACGATGGTGAACTTGGTCGGTCCTGCCATCCGGACGAAGATGGACATCATCCGGCGGCAGGGAAACGCCGCCGTGCATCGGCCCGGGCCTGTGGCCGCGAACGACTCGGTGAAGGTGGTCGCCGAGCTGTTCCATGTCATGTACTGGATAGCTCGGCGGTACTCCCGTAACCCCGCCGACCTGCCCGCCGCTGGCCTGGCCTTCGATCAAGCGGTCATCCCCCGGCCGCTTCCCGCCGAGGTGCGGCTGAAGAAGCAGGCCGAGCTCAAGGCACAGGCCGAGAAGTACACCAAACTGGATGCCGAGCTCGCCGCCATCAAGGAGCGGGACGCTAACAAGGAAGCGGAAATTACACGGCTCCGGGCCGAGATTGAGGCGGCCAAGGCGGCCAATGCCGCTCGGCCCGATACCCATGACTACAACGAGGCCGCGACCCGGCACCTGATCATCGACCTCCTCCTCAAGGAGGCCGGGTGGGCGCTAAACAATCCCCGGGACCGGGAATTCGAGGTCACCGGGATGCCGTATGGGACTGGTACCGGGTACGTGGACTACGTCCTGTGGGGAGACGACGGCAAGCCACTGGCCGTGGTCGAGGCCAAGCGGACCACACACGATGTGACGAAGGGGCAACAGCAGGCGAAGCTATATGCCGACTGCCTTGAGCAGATGTACGGACAGCGGCCCATCATCTTTTACACCAACGGCTACAAGACCCACCTCTGGGACGACCTCCGCTACCCGCCCCGCGAGGTTCAGGGCTTCTACACCAAAGACGAGTTGCGACTGCTCGTCCAGCGCCGGGTAAGCCGACAGGCCCTGGCTGGAGTACGGATCAACGAGCAGATCGCCGACCGCCATTACCAAACCCGGGCGATCCGCCGGATTGGCGAGACGTTTGAGCGGGACCTGCAGCGGCAGGCGCTGCTGGTGATGGCGACTGGTGCTGGCAAGACCCGTACCGTCATCGGCCTGGTCGATCTGCTGATCCGCGCCAACTGGACCAAGCGCGTCCTCTTCCTCGCCGACCGCAAGGCCCTAGTCACGCAGGCCACGAACGCCTTCAAACAGCACCTCGCTGGCGTGCCGACGATCAACCTGTTGACCGAGAAGAACCCCGATGCCCGGGTCTACATCTCCACGTACCCGACCATGATGGGGCTGATCAACGAGACCAGTGACGACCTGCGGATCTTTGGACCCGGCTATTTCGACCTCATTGTCATCGACGAGGCCCACCGCTCGATCTATCAGAAATATGGTGCGATTTTCGACTACTTCGACGCGCTCCTCGTCGGCCTGACCGCGACTCCCAAGGATGAGGTCGACCGCAACACCTACCGCCGGTTCCACCTGGAGGATGGCGTCCCCACCGATGTCTACAGCCTCGACGAGGCCGTAGACGAGGGGTATCTCGTGCCACCGCGCACCGTCGACGTCCCGCTGAAGTTCCAGCGGGAGGGCATACGCTACGCAGACCTGTCCGAGGAGGACAAGGAGCGCTGGGACGAGATGGAGTGGGACGATGAGGGCAACATCCCCGACTCGGTGAACTCCGAGGAGCTCAACAAGTACCTGTTCAATTCCGACACCGTGGACAAGGCCCTGGCGGCCCTGATGACCCACGGCTTGAAGGTCGCGGGTGGGGATCGGCTCGGCAAGACCATCATCTTCGCGAAGAACAACGCGCACGCCGACTTCATCGCCGAGCGCTTCAACGTCAACTATCCCGAGTACCGCGGCGACTTCGCGCGGGTCATCACCTACCAATACGACTACGCCCAGGACCTGATCGACAAGTTTGCGCAGAAGGAGAAGGACCCGCACATCGCGATCTCTGTCGACATGCTGGACACCGGTATCGACGTGCCCGAGGTCGTCAACCTGCTCTTCTTCAAGCTGGTTCGCTCCAAGTCCAAGTTCTGGCAGATGATCGGCCGCGGCACCCGCCTGTGCCCAGACCTGTTCGGGCCGAGCCAGGACAAGAGCGAGTTCATGGTCTTTGACCTGTGCCAGAACGTGGAGTTCTTCAACCAGGACCTCATGCCGGCCGAAGGCCGACTCGCCCCCTCGCTCGGCGAGAGGCTGTTCCAGAACCGTGTCGACCTGTTGCTCGTCCTGGACCAGCGGCACCCGGACCTCGCCGCTGCCGAATCCGACGACGACCCTGAGGGCATCCGCACCGAGGCCGGGCTGCGCTGGGCTGTCGCCCGCAATCTCCACCGCACGGTGGAGAACATGAACCCGGACAATTTCTTGGTTCGCCCCCACCGCCAGCAGGTCGAGGTCTATGCCGACTTCTCCAATTGGCACCGCCTCACCCCCGAGTCGCACACCGAGTTGACCGAACACTTGGCTGCGTTGCCCACCCAGTACCGGGATGACGACATGAGCGAGGAGGCCAAGCGCTTCGATCTGCTCGCGCTGCGCCTCCAGCTCACCCAGTTGAACGCTGAGCCCGGCTGGGACCGGCTCCGTACGCAGGTGCAGGAGATCGCCTCTGCGTTGCTGGACTCGACGACCATCCCGGCCATTCGTGCACAGCAACAGCTCCTTGAGGAGATGTCCGGGGAGGCCTGGTGGCAAGACGTGACGCTGCCCATGCTCGAGGCTATGCGCCGCCGTATCCGGGGACTGGTCAAACTGATACCACGCAAGGCCCGCACCATCGTCTACACCGACTTCGAGGACGAGCTCGGCGAGATCACTTCCACCGAACTGCGCGGCGTGGCCCTGGGTACCGAGTGGTCGCGCTTCGAGCAGAAGGTGCGGGCGTACCTGCGCAAACACGAGGATCATCTGGCTGTACAGAAGCTGCGTCGCAACCGCCAGATCACCTCGGCCGACCTGACCGAGCTGGAACGCACTTTCATCGAGCAGGGCATCGGTACCGACGCTGACCTGGAGAGGGCTAAGCAGGGGGCTGGCGGGCTTGGCTTGTTCTTGCGGTCGTTGGGCGGGCTGGACCGTGGGGCCGCGACTGCCGCGTTCGACCAGTTTCAGGCGGGACGGGCCCTCGCCTCCGAGCAGATGGACTTCCTCCAGCAGATCGTCGACTTCCTTGCCCAGCGCGGGATTATGGAAGCTGGGGATCTCTACGAGGCGCCGTTCACCGCCATCGCGCCGACCGGCCCCGAGGACATTTTTGCGGAGGAGGACGTCGATACTGTCGTGGCGATCTTGGACGCGATTCGCGTCACGGCGATTCCGCTGGAACAGGCGTCGTAGCGGTGTAACCTCCGGGGAGTCTGGAGTGCGTGTGCGTTGCATCGATGAATCCGTGATCCGTTGGCCGGGCCGGGCGTTAGGTCAACTATCCCGACACTCTCGGCCCGCCGTTCACGGCGCGCCGCGCACGTGGTGGACATGACCTTGCGGGCTGCAGCCGAGTGGATGGACGACGCCCGCTGCGCCTGAAGTGGAATCCCACCGGCGATGACAACGTGCTCCCGGAGGTCGGTGGAGTCTTAATGGGCGAGTCAACGCCGTCGAGTGCCACCAGTAGTCAAAGAAGTGAAGGGCCGGGTCTCTAACCTGTGGCCGTGTAATCGATCAACGCTGCGACCTGCGACTTAGCTGTCGGTGATTGTCAGTGTTGGTTGCTGTTGAGTGCCCTTCGACGGCCCCGCGACGGCCCGACAGGCGGGGTGAAGACGGCTGGGGTAGGCCACGCTTTCCATGAAGATCATGGCCTACTCCAGCGTCTTGTGTATGCGGGCGAACCCTCTCGACCTGCTATGAATCATCGTCGCCTGTGGTCGTCCTCCTGGTGGTCCGTCTGCGGTACGCCAGGATTGCGACGCCTACGAAGCAGCATCCGACTGCGGCCGTTGAACGCCTGCCTAACTCGCCCTAGCAGTTGCACGCGGCCGGTGAGAGCGTCACGGATAGTCACCGCTATGACGTAGATAGTCAAGACAGCAATCAACTTGGTAGTGGCAACGATGACCGCTTCACCACCACTCAGTACCGACCAAGCAGCGATTGATCCCGCGATTGGCGCAGCGGCTCGCCCGGTAACGCTTTCGGTGGGTTCGGGGACAGAAGGTGTCGTTGGAGTCTCTGTGCTGGCGTTGGTGTTGCGGTTCATGGATTGCATGCGAGCCTCCTGTGGCCACGTCAGCGGGACGCCCAAGCTGGGCGACTGCGGTTGCGTGACCAGCTTCAAGGGAGGCTTCTTCGTCGATGTCAGCATTTTGCTGACAAGCGTCTGGCAGCCTGAGCGCATGCCTCCTGACATGGATGAACGCTGGCTCGGGCTGATCACCAGCCTGTCCAAGGCAGCACTAGACCTGGCGGCTTCGGCAGCGACCATCTCTCAACCAGTGGACGGGCCCGTCTTCGGATTGCGCTTCGCGCGGGAGATCGCTCACCAGCAACAGGAGATGGAAACTCTCATCATCGCGGTGCTCCGCCATAGCGGCATCCCTTGGGATGTTCTTGCAAGTTCGTACGGCGTCACCAGGCAGTCTCTACACCGCCGACTAGCAGCCTCCGTTGAGGAAGCCCTGAAGACTGATCGGAATCAACCTGCAGAGCTTCGGCAAGCTGAACGGCAAACTGGGGAGCTAGCGGATACAGCTTTCGTCTCATTCACCAGTTTGGGGCACCTTGATCAGGCTGTCGCGGTTTGGCGTCAGCGTCGTGCGCAGCCACGGTGGTGGACGGAAGCCTCTTACTCATTCGAATGACGACGGCGTGCTGGACAGGTCGTCCATCTCAGCCCACCACTCTCCCCAGCTCCCATCCCGTCCGCCGTCGACCCACACACCGTGGAGCGGGCGTGGTTCCTGGCGTCCAGGTGGAGCGCGCCACTGTACGAACGACCTGGACGCCAGGGGCCGCGTCTGCTCGGCTCTGCCTGGGTCGACGGTGGACGGGAGGGGAGCACCCCACGCGCACCACTACGGGCCTGCGGTCGGCAACGCCGCCCCCTCCATCCCGGTGCCGGCCGATCCCCCGCCGGAGGCATCATCTTGTGCCCGCGGATGACGTCCCGCCCTTGCCCGCTTGCACGCAGCGCGCCGCCGGGCGGGGCCGCCGCTGGCGAAGACAGGGCGGCGGCCCCGCCGACAAGGCGGCGCGCACCCGCGCCGTGCGCGGGCTTGATGAAGTAGAGAAAGTCTTACCGCGCTCCTGGCTGTGGGTCGTCTCCATTGGGACTACCTACTCACGTGAGTAGGTAGCTACGCTGGGGTCGACCAGGACAACTAGGCAACGGGAGCGTGCTCAGCGGATGGGACCCAAGTCGGAGCGGGTGTACCGCACGATTCGCGAGTGGATCGCGACGGGCAAGTACTCGCCAGGTTCCAGGCTCCCGTCCGAGCGGACCCTGTCAGAAGAGTTGGGCATTGGCCGTACGGCACTGCGTCAGGTGTTGGCCAAGCTCGTGGCTGAGCACGTCGTCGAGGTGCACGGCCGTAGTTCCTACCGTGTTCCTGATCGGTCCGTGACGACCGAGGCGCCGACAGATGTCGAGCCCTGGCAGATCCATGGTGAGCGGACGCTCTACGACAACCGTTGGGTGAAGCTGGCGCTCGTCGACGTCGAGCCGCCCGGCGTGAAGCGCTTCGAACATCACGTCGTGCGCCTGCACCACGTGGCCATCGCCGCCGTCCTCGACAACCAGGACCGCGTCCTGATGATGTGGCGCTACCGCTTCGTCCCGCAGTCCTTCGGCTGGGAGCTTCCCGGTGGGATCGTCGACGAGGGAGAAGACCCCTTGCAGACGGCCATGCGTGAGTTCGAGGAAGAGACCGGCTGGCGGCCCAACTCTCTGGAGCACGTGGTCACCTATCAGCCCATGGTCGGCATGGTCGACTCACCGCATGAGATCTACGTGGGCCAGGGCGCGAAGCTGGTCGGCGAACCGACCGACCTCGAGGAAGCCGGGCACATCGCCTGGGTGCCCCTCGCCGACATTCCCGGCTTGATGGAACGTGGCGAACTCATGGGCTCGGGCACCCTCGTCGCCCTGCTGCACGTGCTCGCTTCCCGGGGCGCCGGCGCTTCGCCTACAACCGCTGCGTGAGCTGCTCGATCCGTCGTCGATGACGCACTGACCCGGTCCGGCTCGCCACCAATCGGGCCTGCCGCAGATGCTCGTGCGCCTGGTCGTACTCGCCGCGGGCGAGGTGTGCCTGTGCGAGATCGCAGCGCAGTCCGGCCGATGCCCGTACGAACGTCGGGTCGGCCGTTTCCAGCGCGGAATAGAGGTTGCTCACTGCGTCGTCATCACCTATCAGCGCCAGTGCGTTACCGCGCCACCTGGCAAGGTGCCCCGCGTTCAGGAAGATGCTCAGCATGTCCGGGTCCCGGGCCTCCTCTCCCGGCGGTAGGCACCGCACTGCGTTGTCAAGCGCTCGTCGGCACTCGTCCTGGAGCCCAGACCGGGCACAGATCTCGGCTTCGGCGGCGTACAGCCAAGCCCTGAGACGTGGGGACATGGCCTTGCCGCCGAGTCGCTGCGCGTCCCGTATCAGCCCGATCGCCATGGATGGGCGTCCGGCGTCGCAAAGTACGTACGCCTGCTCTGCTGTGGCGTGGGCCAGGTACATCGGTTCTTCGGCCTCTTGAGCCGCTCGCTTGCCCAGCTCGTAGTGCCGCCAGGCTCGTTCAACCGCGCCGACATCGAGCGCCTGCCAAGCGGCCAGGGTTGCCGCCCCTGCCAACGCTCGGGCGACCGGGCGTCGAGTCTCGGGAAGCACTGCGAACGTGAGAGCGTCCTCAAGGGTCGACAGGTGCGCGGTCATCTGGTCGACCAGACTCGCGGCACCCAGCTGCCGGTCCATGGTCCGGAGTAGCTCCGTTTGGTCCATGAACGTCTCGACCATCGTCAGACTGACGCTGCGGGCCGCATCGATACGGCTCATGAGTTCGTCGTAACCATCAGTCGCAGGGACGGCAGGCGATGCCTCCGGCTTGCCGGTCAGCTCGTCGTCCGTGACGCCGAGCAGGACACGAAGGATCTTCGCGTACCGCGCAGAGATGGGACGCCGGCCGTTCTCCCACTCCGAGACGTACACCCGCAGACTCGCCGTCGATGCCACGGTGAGCATGTGTTGGCGCGCGTGGCGTTCGATCTCTCGAACTAGGCGCTCCTGTGACCACTCACGCGCGTTTCTTGCCGACTTGAGCCCGTTCATCGCCTAGTGCCGCCCTGCGTATGGGTGTTGAGCCGTAACAGCAGCATGCCTCACATCAACGCAGGTCGTCAGGGGTTAACCAGACTCCTGTTAACCCCTGTTGGCTACCGGGGCGTTGGCATGAGCGATTCCCTGGAACTGTCGCAGCAAGGGCAGTTGAAGCGCCCGAGCCGCGGCAGCGCTTGACATCTGGTGCGCACCAGATGCAATCTACTGGTGCGCACCAGATGAGAGCGCGCAAAGCCTGCGGTTGTGCTGCGGGCTTCCGCCAACGCACAGGAGCGGCGACCCACCGCCAAGCAAGTACGCCGCTCCCGCCCCTCCGAAAGGGAGTTCCATCATGCGTCAGATCCCCGTCGACACCTCCAACGCGACCGTGATGGTCGCCAAGGCCCCGCAGCCCAAGGTCAAGGACCGCCGCACCGGTGAGATCGCCCTCGACAAGGACGGCGTCACGCTGATGACGGTGGAGGTCATGTTCTCCACGCCCGACGAGGTCGAGATCCTCAAGCTCACCGTCCCGCAGCCCGGCGTCTCCGAGGACCTGACCATGGGCACCCCGGTCGCGCTGACGGGCCTGGTCGCCTCGGCGTGGGAGAACGAGTTCAACGGCCAGAAGCGGCACGGCATCGCCTTCCGCGCGGTCGCGGTCACCTCGCTCGCCGCCACTGGCTCGGCCTCGAAGGCGGCCTGAGCCATGACGTGGCTGTTAGTCGCCCTGGTGCTGGTCGTCGTCGCTGCGGGTCTCCTGCGGTGGCGGCGCCCCGCCTGGTACTGGCTGACCTTCGGGGTCACCCTCGCCGCGCTGCGGGTCCTTCTCCGGTACGGCTCGGTCATGGACGCCTGCGGCCTGACCGTCCCCGCCCCCCGCTGGCGCCTGACCGTGGCCCGGGTGGCCAACCGGCCCGTCCCAGGTCCTCGCGCCCCGCGCATCCTGCGGGTGCGGGTGACCCGGACCGGCCTGGTCCTGCGGCTCAAGCTCCGCCCCGGTCAGGACGCCTTCGACGTCGCCGCCTCGTGCGACCGGCTGCGCCACTCCTTCGCCCTGTACGGCGTCACCTCCCGGGAGCTGCGCTCGGGCGTGGTCGAGGTGCGGATGACCGGCTACGACGTGCTCAAGCGGGTGCAGATGCCGGCCCTGGTCGACACCCGGCCGATGCGGGTCCCGGTCGCCCTGCGCGAGGACGGAGCCGTGCACTACCGCGACTACCGGACCGTCCCGCACGCGCTCACCCTCGGCGCCACGGAGTCCGGCAAGTCCGTCTATCAGCGCAACCTCGTCGCCGCGCTCGCCCCGCACCATGTGGCCCTGGTCGGCATCGACTGCAAGCAGGGCGTGGAACTGTTCCCGCTGGCCCGCCGGTTCTCCGCGCTCGCCGACAACCCCGACACCGCCGCCGAACTCCTCGACGCGCTGGTCTCTCACATGCAGGACGTCTACCGGCTCATCCGGGCCGAGCAGCGGATCACCGCCGACGTGCCGGATGCCGAGATCGCCGCCGACATCTGGGACCTGCGCGAGGACCTGCGCCCGGTACCGGTCGTGGTCCTGGTCGACGAGGTCGCCGAACTCGCCCTCTTCGCCAGCAAGGAGGAGGAGAAACGGCGGGACCGCATCATCACCGCCCTGGCCCGACTCGCTCAGCTCGGCCGCGCCGCCGGGATCTACCTGGAGATCTGCGGGCAGCGCTTCGGCTCCGAACTCGGCAAGGGCATCACCATGCTCCGCGCCCAGCTCACCGGCCGCACCGCGCACCGCGTCAACGACGAATCCTCGGCGAACATGGCCTTCGGCGACATCGCCCCGGATGCCGTGCTGGCCGCGATCCAGATCCCCACCGACACCCCGGGCGTCGCCGTCACCGGTGACTCGTCCGGTGGCTGGGCCCGCATCCGTGCCCCGCACACCTCGCTGCGCCAGGCCGTGAACACCTGCAACCGGCACGCCGACCTGACCCCGGACCTGCCCGCCCTCGCACCGTTCCGGCCCGCCCTCGGCACCCTTGCCCCGGTTCCGGCCCCGGCCGTCGAGTCCGCCCCGGCCGCCGCCTGACCCCGCTTGGGAGGTCCCTCATGCCCGCCGCGAAGAAGCCCGCCACCCGCCGCATGACCACACCGAAGCCGAAGCCGGAGCCCGCGAAGTGCCCCGACTGCGATGGCAGGGGCGAGACCGCCGAAACCGTCCGCGTCGGCGCTCGCAAGGGCCGCGCCACCGACAACCACCAGACCGCGCTGTGCCTCACCTGCTGGGGCACCGGCCACGCCGCCGACTGAGCAAGGAAGGACACACCCGTCATGGCCCGCTCCGCCCTGCGCGTGGACGCCGTCCTGGTCCAGGCCGTCATCGCCGGCGCCTTGTCCTTCGCCCACCTGCACGACCTCGCCGCCGCCGCCGGACAGGACGGCTGGAAGGCCTGGGCCTACCCGGTCAGCGTGGATCTGCTGCTGGTCGCCGCCTGGCGTCGACTGCGCACCGACGGGCCGTCCCGGCTGGCCTGGTGCTGGTTCCTGATCGCCCTGGTCGCCTCGCTCGGCGCCAACGTGGCCACCGCCGGACTGCTCGACCTGACCGACGTCCCGGCCTGGCTGCGCATCCTGGTCGCCGCCTGGCCCGCCCTGGCCTTCATGGGCGGCACCCTCCTCGCCCACTCCTCCGCCGACCCCTCCCCGGCTTCGCCGGCACCCACCGCCCCGGACCCGGACCCCGTGCCCGAGGTGGAACCGGAGCCGCCCACCGTCGCCGACCCGGACCCGACCCCGGTGGCTGCCGCCGACGACACCCCGGCCCTCCCGGCCGCCGACCCGGCTCCCACCCCGACGCCGGCGGTGCCGGTCCCGGCCGCGCTGGTCGACCACGCCCGCAAGGTCGCCGACGACCACCACGCCCGCACCGGCACCCGCATCGACCCCGACACCCTCCGCGCCCGGCTCGGCGTCCCGCCGCACCTGGCCGACGCCATCGCCGCCCAACTCACCTGACACCGAAGGGAGAAGCACCCGTGACCCGTGACCCGGCCGACCTGACCGCCGCCGACCACCTCGACGCCGCCCGCGAGATGACCGCCGCCGACCGGCCCTACCTCGCCCACCTGCTCGCCGAGGAGGCCGCCCAGCGCACCGCCGACCCGGCCGCCGCCGCCGGTATCCGCGCCTCCTTCCCCGACCCGACCACCACCCGGACGGAGACCGACTGACATGCCCGCCCGCGACTTCTTCCACTCCGTGATGCGGATCGGCCCGGTGCAGATCGGCACCCACCGCGACCGCCACGGCCGGACCAAGCACGCCGCCGTCTGTGGCTTGGACGGCTGCGGTTGGTCCGCCGACTACACCAGCCAGTCCGCCGCCCAGCTCGCCGCCCGCACCCACCGCTGCACGGTCCGCTAGGAGGCCACCCGTGGATGTTCCGCTCTGGTTCGCCCTGCTCTGCGTCGGGGTCCTCGGCGTCAAGCTCATCCGCCCGCCCTGGTGGCTGATCGCCGTGCTCCTCCTCGGCGGCTACCTCCTCGCCGACAGCCTCCTGTCCCCGGTCATCGACACCGCCGTCAAGTAACCCGCTGAAAGGAGATCCGCCCGTGCTTAGGCCCAAGCCCCCGACCATGCCCCAGCCCACCGGCCACCTCACCTCGCCCGCGGTCGTCGTCCAGCCGACCACCATCACCCCCGCCGCCTCGGCCCCGCCGCCGGCCCCCATCGTCCCGGCGCCGTCCCGCTCGACGGTTCAGCTCACGCCCGGTACCGCGCTCGCCCTGGTCGGCGGCGGCACCGCCGTGGTCCTGGTCGTCGGCGCGGTCCTCGTCTCACTGCTGCTGGCGGTCGCCGTCACCGGTGTCTCGGTCGCCGTGGTCGCCGTCGTCCTGCGGCTGCTTGTCAACGACCTGCACAAGGGGCGGTGAGCCGTGGAAACCCTGATCGCCGCCGCATTACCGGCGCTCGGCTGGGCCGTTCACGGCGGCCTCCTCGTCCGCCGCCTGGCCAGCGCCCGCCGCGATCCGCTGACCGGCCTGCACACCCGCGTCGGATGGACCACCCGCGCCGAGCACCTGCTCAACCGGCACCCGGCCGCGCTGGTCGTCCTGATCGACCTGGACGACTTCAAGAGCATCAACGACACGCACGGCCATGCCGCCGGGGACGCCGTCCTCACCGCGACCGCCCGCCGGCTGCGGGACTGGAGCGGTCGCCACGGCGTCGCCGCCCGCCTCGGCGGAGACGAGTTCGCGGCCATCGTCACCGACCCCGCCCGCACTTTGGGGGCGAGCGCGCTGCACACCGCGCTGAGCCGGCCCGTCGCTCACGACGGACACCTGCTGCCGGTCTCCGCCTCGGTCGGCCTCTGCCACCGCACCGACCTGCCGGTACCGGCTCTCACCGACGCGCTGTCCGCCGCCGACGCCGCGATGTACGCGGTCAAAGGCCACGGCCGCCGCAACACCCACCACTGATCTCAGGAAGAAGGATCCATGGGCCTCTTCAGCCGCAAGACCAACGACGCCCCGCCGGCCAACTCCGAGATGGCCGAACTGGGCCGCGAGTACGCCATCGCCAAGCGCCACGGCGACCGCAAGACCCTCGGCCGCATCACCCGGCAGATCGGCACGTCCGGCCTGAACGAGAGCGACCGGACCTCGTTCGAGCAGGGCCGCCAGGAGTACGAGGCCATCCCGCCCGCCTACAGCCGGTCGCGCAACCGCCGCCGTTAACCGGCCCCCGGAGCGGCCTCGGTCGCCAAACTTCCGCCGCTCCGGGCGCCTTCCCACCTTCCAGATCCAACGGACCCGAAAAGGGAGATCCCATGATGCCCCAGCGCACCCCGGCCACGCGCGTCTGCCGCGCCTGCGACGGCTTTCCCATCGTCGCCATCACCACCGGCACCCACCACAGCGACGGCACCCGCACCACCCTCCGCATCGCCTGCCCGGCCTGTCAGGGCACCGGCCACACCCACCCCGCCGCCGGCCTCGTCCGGGCCGGGAGGTAGGACGTGAGCGACACCGCCACCCCGGCGGGCCTGGACCCGGTCACCCTCGGCGATCTGCTGCGGGTGGCCGGGTCCCCCGGCTTCGACCGCTGGCACGAGCAGATCCGCCGCACCGGCGGCTGCGCCGACCCGATCCACCTGACCGGCTGGACCCTGACCAAGGACAAGACCACCGGCGCCACCCTGCACCACTACACCACCGAACACGAGCCGGGCGGACGGCTCCGCGTCGCCTGCGGCAACCGCCGCGCCTCCCGCTGCCCCGCCTGCGCCTGGACCTACGCCGGCGACACCTACCACCTCATCCGCGCCGGCCTCGCCGGGGACGACCGCCGCGGCATCCCCGCCACCGTCCGAGACCACCCCCGCGTCTTTGCCACGCTCACCGCGCCCTCGTTCGGCCCGGTCCACAACCGGCCCGACCGCGGCGTCTGCCGCTGCGGCACCCGCCACGCCCCGGACGCCCCGGAGCTGGGCACCGCCCTGGACCCGGCCACCTACGACTATGCGGGCGCGGTGCTGTTCAACAACCACGCCGGACAGCTGTGGCAGCGCTTCACCAACCGACTCCGCCGCGAGATCGCCGCCCGCGCCGGCCTCACCCAGCGGGAGCTGAAGGAGTCGGCCCGGCTGTCGTACGGCAAGGTCGCCGAGTTCCAAAAACGCGGCGCCGTGCACTTCCACGCCGTGGTCCGCCTCGACGGACCCGACGGGACGGACACCCCGCCGCCCTCCTGGGCGACGGTCGACCTGCTCACCGACGCGATCCGCGCCGCCGCCGCGCACTCCTACACCTCGGTCTCCGTCCCCGCGGTCGCCGACCAACCCGCCCGCACCTTCCGCTGGGGCACCCAGCTCGACGTCCGGCCGGTGAAGGCGTTCGGCGACGGCTCCGACATCACCGAACAGGCCGTCGCCTCCTACGTCGCCAAGTACGCCACCAAGGCGGCCGAGAACACCGGCACCCTGGATCGCCGCATCGGCGAACTCGCCGAACTCGACCGCCACGGCGTGCCCGACCACACCCGCCGCCTGATCACCGCATGCCGCGATCTCGACGCGTTGTATCCGGACCGGCGGCTGTGGGCCTGGGCGCACATGCTCGGCTTCCGCGGCCACTTCTCCTCCAAGTCCCGCCGCTACTCCACCACCCTCGGCGAACTGCGCCAGGCACGCGCCGACTACCGCGCCGCTCAGGAACACGCCGCCCTCGGCCTCGAGGGCCGCGAGCCGGACACCGTCCTGGTCCTGGCCGATTGGCAGTACGCCGGACACGGCCACACCCCCGGTGAATCCGCCCTCGCCGCCACCATCGCCCGCGACATCCAACTCAACCGCCAAACCGCCCGCGAAGAACTCGCAGCCCTGGAAGGAGCCTGACGTGAAAGACGAGCTGATGACCGTCCCGCAGATCCTTGATGAGCTCGGCGGAGTGTCGCGGCGGACGTTCTACCGGTGGCGCGAGCTGGGGCAGGGGCCAGCTGCCTTCAAGCTTCCCAACGGGGAACTGCGAGTTTGGCGGAGCGACTTCCGGACCTGGTTGCGGCAGTTGGAGGCCGCCGCGTGAAGTCTCTCGACGTGAAGGTCTGGGGGGTTCGAAAGAGGAACACGAAAAAGTCGTCCTATGACGTCCGGTGGATCGTGGCCGGGAATGTGTTCTCCGACCAGTTCCGCACCAAGGGGCTGGCGGATCACTACCGTTCCAAGCTCCTCCGGGCCACTCATGGAGGCGAGGAGTTCGACACGGTCACGGGGCTGCCTGACTCGATGGTCGAAAAGGCGTCCTCTATGAGCTGGTACGCCTTCGCTCTGAGGTACCTCGCCATGAAGTGGCCGCACGCCGCTCCCAACACGCGTAATGGCATCAACGAGTCGCTGACCGCGGTGACCATGACCCTGCTCGACGATCGACCGGGCCGGCCGCCGGAGGAACTGATCAGGAGGGCGCTCCGTAACTGGGCTTTTGTCCTTCCTGGTCCGGATGACCGCGAACTGCCGGATGAGATCGCGCATGCGCTGCACTGGGTGTCGAAGGCTTCCCGTCCCCTCGCCGATCTCGGCGATGCTGCGATTGCCAGGGCCGTGCTGGACGCGTTGAAGCTGAAACTGGACGGCACAGCGGCAGCTGCGGAGACTGTTCGGCGCAAGCGCCGGACACTCGTCAACGCCCTGCACTACGCGGTGGACCTCGGGGAGTTCAAAGAGAACCCGATCACTGGCATTCGCTGGAAGAAACCGAAGGTCGCCGGAGAAGTCGATCCACGGGTGGTGGCCAATCCAGAGCAGGTGCGCTCCTTGCTGACCGCTGTGTCGTACGTCGGTGGGTATGGTCGGGCTCGCGGCCGTCGACTGGTCGGCCTGTTCGCCTGCATGTATTACGGGGCCTTCCGTCCCGCTGAGGCTGTGGGCCTCACCGCGGCAGATTTGAAGCTGCCGGAGACAGGCTGGGGCACGGCGTTGCTGCACCGGACGCGCCCCAGTGCCGGCAAGCAGTGGACGGACTCGGGGGAGACCCACGATGACCGGGGCCTGAAGAATCGGCCTGCCGAGGAGGTGCGGCTCGTGCCGATCCCGCCCCAGCTCGTCGCCGTCCTTAGACAGCACCTCGGTACCTTCGGCACCGCCGAGGACGGGCGGCTGTTCACCAATGAGCGTGGGGGAGTGGTCGGCTCCTCGACGTACTACCGCGTATGGCAGGAGGCTCGTGCGCTCGCTCTTCCGCCGGCCGCGGAGGCCTCACCACTCGCTGCCCGTCCCTACGACCTGCGACACTCGGCGTTGTCCACCTGGCTCAACGCCGGTGTCGACCCGACGGAGGTCGCCGAACGCGCAGGTAACAGCGTGGAGGTCTTGCTGAGCCGGTACGCAAAATGCATCGACGGGCGGCAAGAGGTTGTCAATCGCAAGATCGAAGAGTTGCTGCGCGAGTACGAGTGACACGTACGTGAGTCGTTAGCCCCCAGCCCGCATGGACTGGGGGCTTCGCCGTATCTCGGCCGTGTGTCGTCGGTCGTTGGTTGTTGGCTGCACCTGCCGCGTCGCATTTTGTATCGCTGGTGGACTGCTGCCCCAGGGGTTGCGTCCGGTTCACGCTCTACGCCTGGGCTGACGGACTAGCGACCCTCACGGTATGGGGCTTTTAGAGAAGGAACCGCGGCGGCTGAGTGGTGGGCAGTCCCGTTGCCCTGACTGTGGGCTATTGCAGGACCGGGTGCCGACGCTTGAGCAGGACTGGGTGCTGCTGGAGCCGGACATGAATCCCCTGGCTCATACGGTGCCGGCGGAGCATCGGTGGATCGAACTGTCCAATGGGCGGGTGACGGTCTACGGGGTGTGTCCGCCAGATCAGTTCCAGCGGTGCCGCGTCGAGCACCGCCTCGCCTGCCCCGCGCAACCTCTGCCGGATCTATGGCCGTGGTTGACGTCCCTGCGAGGGGAGAACGCGCGGCAAGTGGAGCGACAGAACGATCCGGAGCAGCCTCCTGAGGAGTGGCCGGACGCCGGCTGATGGACGCTCCGGAAACCCTGGGGCTGACCAGGGGAGACAGCCCATGTTCCTGTCCACGAATAGTCCACAGGCCCCGGCATACGGCCGCTCAGGGCGGCACACGGCTGCACATACGCGAAGACCCCGTTCTCAGCGAAAGCGCTGATGGCGGGGTCTTTGGGCACCTCATGCAAGGTGCCCCCGGCAGGATTCGAACCTGCGCACACGGCTCCGGAGGCCGTTGCTCTATCCCCTGAGCTACGGGGGCGTGTCGGTTGCGATGATCGCTTCGACGGGTAGAACAGTACCAGTTCTGGCGGGGTGGTCATGAACCCGTTTTCCGTGGGTCGGGGGAGGTGGGGGTCTCCCTGCGCGTTCGAGGAGTCACCCCTGGGGGTGGAAGTAGGGAAAACGCGGACGCGGTGGCCGGTCTCGACCTACTCTCGAGTTGTGCCAGGGGTGTCGCGCAGGGTGCTTGTTGTGGACGACAACAAGGTCATCCGGCAGTTGATCAGGGTCAATCTCGAGCTTGAGGGCATCGAGGTCGTGACCGCGGCCGATGGTGCCGAGTGTCTGGAAGTCGTCCATCAGGTGAGGCCCGACCTGGTCACCCTCGATGTCGCCATGCCGCGGCTCGACGGGCTCAGGGCCGCGGCCCGGCTGCGTTCCGATCCCCGGACCCGTGACCTTCCGCTCGCCATCATCAGTGCCTGCACCCAGTACGAGGTCGAGAGCGGGCTTGAGGTCGGCGTTGACGCTTTCCTCGCCAAGCCCTTCGAGCCCACGGAACTCGTGCGGGTCGTCTGGCAGCTGGTCGAGCGGCGGAGGCGGGGGAGTAGCGGTGGGAGCAGCGGGAGCGGCGGTGGGATGAGCGGTGGCAGTGGCCTCGGGGGTGCCGAGCGGGCCGCCGGGCACGCTCCGGGGTAGCCGGGCCCGGGTCTGTCCACCCGGGCGTCCACATGGCGGGATCCCGGCCGAACCGGCTCGCCTCCCGACCCCCCTCCTCCCCTACCCTTGTCCCGTGACCCCCGTCGAGCTCTCCCGTACCGTGCTGCACGCGGTGCGTTGTGCTGTCGACGACGGTGAGCTGCGGGTGGCCGTGCCCGAGAGGGTCGTCGTCGCTCCGCCGGGGCCCGGGGGGTGCGGGGAGTACGCCACCAACGTCGCCCTTCAGCTGGCCCGCCCGGCCGGGCGGACGTCGCAGCACGTTGCCGAGGTTCTCCGGGCCCGCCTCCTTCGCGCCGACGGCATCGGCGATGTCGTCATCACCGGACCCGGGTTCATCAACATCAGCTTGCGCGGGTCCGCCGTTCCCCCCGCCCTCGTGGAGGAGATCCTCAGCGCGGGTGACACCCCTTACGGGCATCTGCCGGAGGGGAGTGGGGAGCGTCTGCTGCTGCAGGGTGCGGCCGAGGTGCGTGCCTTCGTTCAGATGGATGTGCTTGCTCGGATCCTGCGGTCCCAGGGGCACCTCGTGCGGGCCGGCTGCGATGTTCCGCCCGAGCCCGAGTGGATCGCCGTGCTCGGCGGCGGCATCGATCACCAGCCCGCCCGCGCCCCCGACACCACCCGTATCGACGTCCGCCCCGTGCCCGCACCCGCCGACCCGCTGCCGCTCGGCCGGGATGCCGCGCGGTGGGCGCTGCTGCGGCCCGCGGCGCACGACCGGCCGCGGATCGGTGCGGAGCACCTGGCCCAGCGGGAGAGCAACCCCCTCTTCCGGGTGCGGTACGCCCACGCCCGGACCCGCGCCCTCCTGCGCAACGCCGCCGGCCTCGGGTTCCGTCCCGAGCCCGGCCCCGTCGGCGTGAGCGGAACCCGGCCGCTGCTCGCCGCCCTCGCCGACCACCCCCGCGTTCTCGCGGCCGCCGCGCGGCACCGCGCTCCCGACCGGCTCGCCCGGCATCTCGTCACCGTCGCCGATGCCACGCAGCCGCTGCTCCCCGCCGTGCTGCCGTTCGGCGCGGAGAAACCCTCGGCCGTCCACCGTGCCCGGCTAGCGCTCGCCGAAGCCGCCGGGACGGTGCTGGCCGACGGCCTGTCCCTGCTCGGCATCGACGCACCCCACCACCTTTGAGAGAGCACGCGAAGAATGAGCCGTTCCGCACATCCCGCCGGGCCCCGTTACGCCGACGTCCTGCCCGAGGGGCATTACTCCGCACCGCCCGCCGATCTCAACGCCCTCGACCCCAAGGTGTGGGCGCAGACCGTCAGCCGTGACGAGGACGGCGCGCTCACCGTCGGCGGGATTCCCGTCACACGGCTCGCCGAGGAGTTCGGCACCCCCGCCTACATCCTCGACGAGACCGACTTCCGGGCCCGCGCGCAGGCCTGGCGCACCGCCTTCGGGAACGACGCCGACGTGTTCTACGCCGGCAAGGCGTTCCTCTCCCGGGCCGTCGTGCGGTGGCTCCACGAGGAAGGGCTGAACCTCGACGTCTGCTCCGGCGGGGAGCTGGCCACCGCCCTGTCCGCGGGTATGCCCGCCGACCGGATCGCCTTCCACGGCAACAACAAGTCCGTGGCCGAGATCCGCCGGGCCGTCGAGGCCGGGGTCGGCCGGATCGTGCTCGACTCCTTCCAGGAGATCGTCCGGGTCGCGCACATCGCGCAGTCGCTCGGCAGGCGGCAGCGGGTACAGATCCGTATCACCGTCGGCGTCGAGGCGCACACGCACGAGTTCATCGCCACCGCGCACGAGGACCAGAAGTTCGGGATCCCGCTCGCCGGCGGTCAGGCCGCCGAGGCCGTGCGGCGGGCGCTCCAGCTGGACGGGCTGGAGGTCATCGGAATCCACTCGCACATCGGGTCGCAGATCTTCGACATGTCCGGGTTCGAGGTCGCCGCCCACCGGGTCGTCGGGCTGCTCAAGGAGATCCGGGACGAGCACGGGATCGAACTGCCCGAGATCGACCTCGGCGGTGGCCTCGGCATCGCCTATACCAGCGACGACGACCCCCGTGAGCCGCACGAGATCGCCAAGGCGCTGACCGAGATCGTCACCCGCGAGTGCGAGGGCGCCCGCCTCGCCACCCCGCGCATCTCCGTCGAACCCGGGCGGGCCATCGTCGGGCCGACCGCCTTCACGGTGTACGAGGTCGGCACCATCAAGCCGCTCGACGGGTTGCGCACGTACGTCTCCGTCGACGGCGGGATGTCGGACAACATCCGCACCGCGCTGTACGACGCCGAGTACAGCGTCTCCCTCGTCTCCCGTAGCTCCGACGCCGAGCCGATGCTCTGCAGGGTCGTCGGCAAGCACTGCGAGAGTGGTGACATCGTGGTGCGTGACGCCTTCCTGCCGGGGGACCTGGCGCCGGGCGACCTGATCGCCGTACCGGCCACCGGCGCCTACTGCCGGTCGATGGCGAGCAACTACAACCATGTGCTCCGCCCGCCCGTCGTCGCCGTCGCGGACGGCGAGGCCCGGGTCATCGTCCGGCGCGAGACGGAGGACGACCTCCTCCGCCTCGACGTCGGATGAGGAGAGAAGAGAACAACAGCGGAAGCAACAGAAGCAACAGAAGCAACGGAAGCAACAGAAGCGGGAGGGCGGAAGATCTTCGGTTCTTCCGGCTTCCCGATGAAATTGATGTCTCACGATCCGGACAAAGGGAAGAAACTTCCGTCCGGTGAGTGAGACTGGTGCAACCTAGACGGTAATCAGGAAACGAGGTCGGATGATGCGTACGCGTCCGCTGAAGGTGGCTCTGCTGGGCTGTGGAGTGGTCGGCTCAGAGGTGGCGCGCATCATGACGACGCAGGCCGCCGACCTCGCCGCCCGCATCGGGGCCCCGGTGGAGCTCGTCGGGGTCGCCGTGCGGCGCCCGGACAGGGTGCGCGAGGGCATCGCCCCGGGGCTGGTCACCACCGACGCCACCGCCCTGGTCAAACGCGGCGACCTCGATGTCGTCGTCGAGGTCATCGGCGGGATCGAGCCCGCGCGGACGCTGATCACCACCGCCTTCGCACACGGCGCGTCCGTCGTCTCCGCGAACAAGGCGCTGATCGCCCAGGACGGGGCCGCGCTGTACGCCGCCGCCGAGGAGCACGGCAAGGACCTCTACTACGAGGCCGCCGTCGCCGGCGCCATCCCGCTGATCCGGCCGCTGCGCGAGTCGCTCGCCGGCGACAAGGTCAACCGGGTGCTCGGCATCGTCAACGGCACCACCAACTTCATCCTCGACAAGATGGACTCCACCGGCGCCGGCTACCAGGAGGCGCTCGACGAGGCCACCGCCCTCGGGTACGCGGAAGCCGACCCGACCGCGGACGTCGAGGGCTTCGACGCTGCCGCCAAGGCCGCCATCCTCGCCGGAATCGCCTTCCACACGCGGGTGCGGCTCGACGACGTGCACCGCGAGGGCATGACCGAGGTCACCGCATCCGACTTCGCCTCGGCGAAGGAGATGGGCTGCACCATCAAGCTGCTGGCCATCTGTGAGCGGGCCGCGGACGGTGGATCCGTCACCGCGCGGGTGCATCCGGCGATGATCCCGCTCACCCACCCGCTGGCCTCGGTCCGCGGCGCGTACAACGCCGTGTTCGTGGAGTCGGACGCCGCCGGGCAGCTGATGTTCTACGGGCCCGGCGCCGGCGGGGCGCCCACCGCCTCCGCCGTGCTCGGCGACCTCGTCGCGGTCTGCCGCAACCGGCTGGCCGGGACGACCGGACCGGGCGAGTCCGCCTACGCGGCGCTGCCCGTCTCCCCGATGGGCGAGGTCGTCACGCGCTACCACATCAGCCTCGACGTGGCCGACAAACCGGGTGTTCTCGCCCAGGTCGCGACCGTGTTCGCCGAGCACGGTGTCTCGATCGATACGGTTCGCCAGCAGGGCAAGGACGGGGAGGCCTCCCTCGTCGTCGTCACCCACCGTGCGTCCGACGCGGCCCTCGACGGCACCGTCGACGCCTTGCGCAAGCTCGACACCGTGCGCGGTGTCGCCAGCATCATGCGGGTTGAAGGAGAGTAAGCAGCAATGACCCACCAGTGGCGCGGAATCATCGAGGAGTACCGGGACCGGCTGCCGGTCGCCGACACCACGCCGATCGTGACGCTCCGTGAGGGCGGTACGCCGCTCGTGCCCGCGCAGGTGCTCTCCGAGCGCACGGGCTGCGAGGTCCACCTCAAGGTCGAGGGCGCGAACCCGACCGGGTCCTTCAAGGACCGGGGCATGACCATGGCCATCTCCAAGGCCAAGGAGGAGGGCGCGCAGGCCGTCATCTGCGCCTCCACCGGCAACACCTCCGCGTCCGCCGCCGCCTACGCGGTGCGCGCCGGGATGGTCTCCGCGGTGCTTGTACCGCAGGGCAAGATCGCGCTCGGCAAGATGGGCCAGGCCCTGGTGCACGGCGCGAAGATCCTCCAGGTCGACGGCAACTTCGACGACTGCCTCACGCTCGCCCGCGCGCTCAGCGACAACTACCCCGTGGCGCTGGTCAATTCGGTCAACCCGGCGCGTATCGAGGGGCAGAAGACGGCCGCGTTCGAGATCGTGGACATGCTGGGCGACGCACCGGACATCCACGTCCTGCCGGTGGGCAACGCGGGCAACATCACCGCCTATTGGAGGGGCTACCGGGAGTACGCCGCCGACGGCATCTCCACCCGGACCCCCCGGATGTGGGGCTACCAGGCGTCCGGCAGCGCCCCGATCGTGCGCGGCGAGGTCGTCAAGGACCCGGCGACGATCGCCACCGCCATCCGGATCGGAAACCCCGCCTCGTGGCAGTACGCGCTCGCAGCGCGGGACGAGTCCGGCGGCCACATCGACGAGGTGACGGACCGTGAGATCCTGCGCGCCTACCGGCTGTTGGCCGCGCAGGAGGGCGTCTTCGTCGAGCCCGCCTCCGCCGCGTCGGTCGCCGGTCTGCTGAAGGCCGCCGAGCAGGGCAAGGTCGACCCGGGCCAGCGCATCGTGTGCACCGTCACGGGCAACGGCCTGAAGGACCCGGACTGGGCCGTCGCCGGCGCACCGCAGCCGGTCACCGTCCCCGTGGACGCCGCGATTGCCGCCGAGCGGCTCGGACTGGCCTGACCGTCGCTACCGGAAGGCCCCGGGCAGCGCGCCCCGGGCCTTCCGGCCGCCGCGGCCCCGGGCGTTCCACACCTGGCGGCGGCAGCATGCGTCGACAGGACGGGCGTAAGAAGGCGCTTGCCCGGGAAAGTTCCCCACACAGGGGGCACGGGGGGCTTACGGCACGCATCGTGCGCCTCCCGTGCGCCCTATGTCGACACAGAACCTTCCTTCGATAGGCTGTACTCAACCCACCGCCGCATATGCCGCGGTCCCGCGTCGTCTCCGTGGTCCGGACCATGGCCCGGAGGGGCTCGGAGGGGTTCGGGAAGCGGCCGGCCACCCTGGTCGGCGACGATCCCAGGGGTTTTGCACGTCATCGAATGTCGTTCGACATTCTTCGACATTCTTCGACAGCCACAGCCACAGCCACAGCCACAGCCACAGCCACAGTCCCCAGCACAAGGAGAGTCATCGAGCGATGGCCGGTCCCGCGTTCCGCGCCGCCGCCGTCCGGGTGCGCGTCCCCGCCACCAGCGCCAATCTCGGTCCGGGCTTCGACGCCCTCGGCCTCGCGCTGGGCCTGTACGACGACATCGTCGTCCGGGTGGCCGACGCCGGGCTGCATATCGACATAGCCGGCGAGGGCGGTGAAACCCTCCCCCGCGACGAGAACCATCTGCTCGTACGCTCCCTGCGTACCGCCTTCGACCTGCTCGGCGGACAGCCGCGCGGCCTGGAGATCGTCTGCGCCAACCGCATTCCGCACGGCCGGGGCCTGGGCTCCTCCTCCGCCGCCATCTGCGCCGGAATCGTCGCCGCCCGCGCCGTGACCATAGGCGCCGAGGCCAGGCTCGACGACACCGCGCTGCTCGAACTCGCCACCGAGATCGAGGGCCACCCCGACAACGTCGCGGCCTGTCTGCTGGGCGGCTTCACCCTCTCCTGGATGGAGAGCGGCGCGGCCCGCGCGATCAGGATGGAGCCCGCTGATTCCGTCGTGCCGGTGGTGTTCGTACCCGGCAAACCCGTCCTCACCGAGACCGCGCGCGGCCTGCTGCCGCGCACCGTGCCGCATGTCGACGCCGCCGCCAACGCGGGCCGTGCCGCCCTGCTAGTGGAGGCTCTGACCAGGCGCCCCGAACTGCTGCTGCCCGCCACCGAGGACCGTCTGCACCAGGAGTACCGCGCCCCCGCCATGCCCGAGAGCGCCGCGCTGGTCGAGCGGTTGCGCGCGGACGGCGTCCCCGCGGTGATCTCCGGAGCCGGCCCCACCGTCATGGCACTGGCCGACGCGGACACCGCCGACAAGGTCGAAGCGCTGGCCGGCAACGACTGGGCCGCCAACCGGCTCAGCCTCGATCTGCGGGGAGCGAGCGTGCTTCCGCTCGCCACCTGACACACGGTTGCCGGATAAGGAGAGGGGGAATGTTTGTTGGATCCGGTAGTGTTAACCTCAAGTCTGCACCCGACCCCACCATGGCGAGGTGCCTCGTGTCCCCGCTCGGGACAGACATTCTTCCGGGAGCCCCCCAAGCCCAACTGTGTTCTCTGCTTCGTACGTGAGCAGTACGTCGTACGAGGACACTGAACGGCCCGCCGGGCACGCTCCGGAACCGGTGCGACCACGCCACGTGACACTGAATGCCACGGCTCGGGGAAGCGCCATCACCAGATATCCCTTCCGCCGTTCAGGCGGACCACCGCCCCGGCACGGTTCGCACAGCAAGGACCGAAGCCGGACAGCACAACCGGTCGCCGAGCCAGACAGGCCGACGTCCGCTCCAGGGAAGGACCCTTCGTGAGCGACACCACCGATCTGATGGGCGCACGTGTCGAGGAGACCGCTGCCGCGCCCGCCACGGACGCCTCCGCGCCTGCCAGCGGTGCCGGCTCCCGGCGGCGCCGGGGTACCGGCCTCGAAGGCATGGTGCTGGCCGAGCTTCAGCAGGTCGCATCCGGCCTCGGTATCAGGGGCACCGCGCGTATGCGCAAGAGCCAGCTGATCGAGGTCATCAAGGAGGCCCAGGCGTCGGGCGGCTCCGCCGCGCCGAAGAGCGAGGCCCCGGCCGAGGCCGCGGAGACCAAGCCCAAGCGTCGCGCCACCTCCCGGACCCGTACGGGTGACCCCGCCGAGAAGACGTCCGCCGCCGAGGCCCCCGCCGAACAGGCCACCGCCCAGCAGCAGATCGACATTCCCGGCCAGCCCTCCCCGAAGGCCTCCGCCCCGGCCGAGACGGCTCCGGCCGAGCAGGCCCCCGTCGCGCGTCGCCGTCGAGCCACCGCGGACGCGGGCGCTCCGGTCGCCGCGGCCGAGCAGGCTCCCGCCGAGGTGAAGAGCGACGCGAAGGCCGAGGGCCAGGCGCAGCCGCAGCAGTCCCCGTCGCAGGGCGACGCCAAGTCCGACCACGACGGCGGTGACGCCCGCCGCCGTGACCGCCGCGAGCGCGGCCGTGACCGCAACGACCGCGGTGACCGCAACGACCGTAGTGAGCGCGGCGATCGGGGCGACCGCGCGGACCGTCGCGGCAAGGGCGACGACCAGCAGCAGAGCCAGGGCGGCCAGGGCCGTCAGCAGAGCCAGCAACAGAGCCAGCAGCAGAGCCAGCAGCAGAGCGGCGGCCGTCAGGACGACGGTTACGACGACGACGGAAGCGGCCGTCGCGGCCGGCGCGGCCGCTACCGCGACCGTCGCGGCCGGCGCGGTCGTGACGAGGTGCAGGAGCCGCAGATCGCCGAGGACGACGTCCTGATCCCGGTCGCGGGCATCCTCGACATCCTCGACAGCTACGCGTTCATCCGGACCTCCGGCTACCTGCCCGGCCCGAACGACGTGTACGTCTCCCTCGCCCAGGTCCGCAAGAACGGCCTGCGCAAGGGCGACCACCTCACCGGTGCGGTGCGCCAGCCGAAGGACGGCGAGCGGCGCGAGAAGTTCAACGCGCTGGTCCGCCTCGACTCCGTCAACGGCATGGCACCCGAACACGGCCGCGGCCGACCGGAGTTCAACAAGCTCACCCCGCTGTACCCGCAGGACCGCCTCCGCCTGGAGACCGACCCCGGTGTTCTCACCACGCGGATCATCGACCTCGTGTCGCCGATCGGCAAGGGCCAGCGCGGTCTGATCGTGGCCCCGCCGAAGACCGGCAAGACCATGATCATGCAGGCGGTCGCCAACGCGATCACGCACAACAACCCCGAGTGCCACCTGATGGTCGTCCTCGTCGACGAGCGTCCGGAAGAGGTCACCGACATGCAGCGGTCGGTGAAGGGCGAGGTCATCTCCTCGACCTTCGACCGCCCGGCCGAGGACCACACCACGGTCGCCGAGCTCGCCATCGAGCGTGCCAAGCGCCTGGTGGAGCTGGGTCACGACGTCGTCGTGCTGCTCGACTCGATCACGCGTCTGGGCCGTGCGTACAACCTCGCCGCCCCCGCCTCCGGCCGCATCCTGTCCGGTGGTGTCGACTCGACGGCGCTGTACCCGCCGAAGCGCTTCTTCGGTGCGGCCCGCAACATCGAGGACGGCGGTTCGCTGACCATCCTCGCCACCGCCCTGGTGGACACCGGGTCCCGCATGGACGAGGTGATCTTCGAGGAGTTCAAGGGCACCGGCAACATGGAGCTCAAGCTCGACCGGAAGCTCGCCGACAAGCGCATCTTCCCCGCGGTGGACGTCGACGCGTCCGGCACCCGCAAGGAGGAGATCCTGCTCGGCAGCGACGAGCTGGCCGTCACCTGGAAGCTCCGCCGGGTGCTGCACGCGCTCGACTCCCAGCAGGCGATCGAGCTGCTTCTCGACAAGATGAAGCAGACGAAGTCGAACGGCGAGTTCCTGCTGCAGATCCAGAAGACGACGCCGACGCCGGGCAACAGCGACTGACGTCCGTCCCGCTCGCATCGGCTACACCTGCTCGACCTGCTTGACCTGCTGTACCTGTCACAAGGGCCGCTCCCCTCGCCGGG